>RXJC01000419.1:0-11038 GCA_003963435.1 Bradyrhizobiaceae bacterium
CAGCTCGGCTTCAGCGGCGGCTCCATCCTGCTCGGCGGCATCGACAACGAACCGCCGCTCGTCTTCAACCGCATCGCGATCGGCTTCCGTTTCGACACCGATCACAAGCGTTTCCTGCTGACGCAGGCCGACATCAGCAATGGCGAGATCGGTGTCGCCGGCACGGGCGCCATCGACTATTCAGGCGAGCCGCGGCTGACCCTGGGCTTTGCGGGAACGCCGATGTCGGCCTCCGCGCTGAAGCGGATGTGGCCGACACTGGTGGTTCCTGAATTGCGCGAATGGGTGATCGAGCGGATCGAGCGCGGCACGCTTCAGCGCATCGAGATCGGCATCAATTCGCCGACGAAGAATCTGCCACGGAAGGGGCCGCCCATTCCCGACGACGGCCTGTCGGTGAACATCGTGGCGAGCGGCGTCGCGGTCCGTCCCGTGGACGGCATGCCCGTCGTGCACGACGCTGACTTGAAGGCGCGCGTGACTGGACGCACCGCGACCGTGACGATCGGCCAGGGCATTGCCGATACGCCCGCAGGCCGCAAGATCACGATCTCCGATTTCGTCTTCGAGGTGCCCGATATGGCGCCGAAGCCGTCGCCGTCGCGGACCAGGTTCCGCGTCGATGGTCCGGTGCCGGCCGCGGCTGAAATGCTGGCCAATGACCGCCTGAGCGATCTGTCGTCCACGGTCATCGATCCCAACACCAGCAAGGGGACCTTCTCGGCGAACATCCAGCTCGGCCTGCCGGTCAAGGGCGAGCTGACCAAGGCCGACACGACCTACGCCGTCACCGCCGACCTCAACGGTTTTGCCGCCGACAAGCTGGTGATGAACCAGAAGCTGGAGGCCAACAATCTCAAGATCGTCGCCAACAACCAGGGCTATCAGGTCAAGGGCGACGTCAAGATCAACGGACAGGCCGCCTCGCTCGACTACCGCAAGCCGACCGAGGGTGATGCGGATGTCAGGCTGCAGGCCACGCTCGACGATGCGAGCCGCGCGCGCCTCGGATTTGATCTCAGCCCCGCCGTCAGCGGATCGTTGCCGATCAAGCTGTCGGGCAAGATCGCCGGCGGTCCCGATCAGACGACGAAGCTCGGCGTCGAGGCCGACCTGACCTCGGTCAAGCTCGACAATATCCTGCCGGGCTGGGTCAAGCTGCCGGGCAAGTCGGGCAAGGCCAGCTTCAAGGTGGTGCCGACGGCGCAATCGACGCGGCTGGAGGACATCGTCATCGAAGGCGGCGGCGCCTCGATCAAGGGTTCGCTCGAGGTCGATGCGAACGGCGACCTCATGAACGCGAACTTCCCGGTCTATTCGCCGTCCGACGGCGACAAGGCGTCGCTGAAAGTGGAGCGCAACCAGGATGGCGTCATCAAAGGCACGATGCGCGGCGACGTGTTCGACGGCCGCGGCTTCCTGAAGTCGGCAATCTCAGGCAATTCCAAGGACGACAAGAGCAACAGGATGAAGAACGTCGATTTCGACATCGACGTGAAGCTCGGCGCGGTCGCAGGCTTCAATGGCGAGGCGATGCGCAGCGTCGATGCCAAGATGTCGAAACGCAACGGCGCCATCAAGGCGTTCACCCTGAGCGGCAAGGTCGGCAAGGACACGCCGATAGCGGCCGACCTGCGCGGCGGACGTGCGCAGGGCAACCGCGAGGTGATCTACCTGCAGACCAACGATGCCGGCGCGCTACTGCGTTTCACCGACACCTACACCAAGGCGGTCGGCGGTCAGATGGTGGTGGCGATGGAGCCGCCGACGTCGGAGCCGAACACCTCGCGCGAGGGCCTGATCAACGTCCGCGACTTCACGGTGAAGGGCGAGGCGCAGCTCGAACGCGTCGCCGCCGGCGCGCCCAACGGCACCGGCAACGGCGTCTCCTTCAGTGCGCTGCGCGCCGAGTTCACCCGGCAGAACGGCGCGCTCACGATCCGCGACGGCGTGGTCAAGGGTCCGATGATCGGCGCCACCATCGAAGGCTCGATCGACTATCCCGGCAACCAGGTCTGCATGAGCGGCACCTTCGTGCCGATGTACGGCGTCAACAACATCTTCGGCCAAATCCCGCTGTTCGGCATCTTCCTCGGCGGCGGCAACAATGAGGGCCTGATCGGCGTGACCTACGAGGTGGTCGGCACGCCGGCGGCGCCGGTGATGCGGGTCAATCCGATCTCGGCGATGGCGCCCGGCCTGTTCCGCAAGATCTTCGAATTCAACACCGGCAAGCAGAACTCGCCGTTCGAGGAATTCCCGTCGCAGTCGAACGACGGTTCGACCGGCTCGACGCGTCAGCTTTCGAGCGGCTGCACCCTGACGCGGCGGCAGTAGCGCCGCTCCTCGCTTACGAATATCCGCACACGCTCGTGCTGCCCGGGCTCGGCCCGGGCAGCCACGTTTTTCCCGTCGCAGCGACCGAAAACGTATATGGCCGGGACAAGCCCGGCCATAACGCAAGTGGAGGATATTTGCGCGAGAAGGCTTACGCCGCGCGTACGCCCGCGAGGAACGTTCCGACTTCGCCCGAGAGCTGCTCGGCCTGCTTGGAGAGGCTGCTGGCCGCGGCGAGCACCATGCCGGCGGCGTTGCCGGTCTCGTTGGCTGCAGTGGAGACGCCGCCGATATTGGTGGTGACCTCCTTGGTCGCATCCGCGGTCTGCGCGACGCTGCGGGCGATCTCGGCTGTGGCGGCGCCTTGCTCCTCGATGGCCGCGCCGATCGAGGTGGCGATGCGGCTGACCTCCTCGATGGTGGCGGTGATGCCGCCGATGGCGTCCACGGCCTCCTTGGTGGCGCCCTGGATCTGGGCGATCTTGTCGCCGATCTCGCGGGTGGCTTCCGCGGTCTGGCTCGCCAGCGACTTCACCTCGGAAGCGACGACGGCAAAACCACGTCCGGCTTCGCCGGCACGCGCCGCTTCGATGGTGGCGTTGAGCGCGAGCAGGTTGGTCTGCGCCGCGATGTTGGAGATCAGCTCGGCGACGTGCTCGATCTGCTGGGCGCCGTCCGAGAGGGCGCGCACGATGGTGTCGGTGCGGCGCGCGCTGTCGACCGCGCGTCCCGTGACCTCAGCGGACTGGGCGACCTGACGGCTGATCTCGGTGATGGAGGAGGAGAGCTCCTCGGCGGCAGCCGCGACCGTCTGGACGCGCTGACTGGCTTCGGTGGCGGCCGAGCCGACCAATGAAGCGCGGCGGTTGGTGCCTTCGGCAGTCGAGGACATCGACTTGGCGGTATGCTCGAGCTCACCGGAGCCGGAGGCCATCAGGCCGACGAGCTGGCCGACAGAGGCATCGAAGCGGTCGGCGAGTGCGATCAAGGCGTCACGCTTCTCCTGCTCGGTGCGGGTTTTGGTGGCGGCCTGTTCGGCCTCCAGCGCGCGCGCCGTCAAGGCCGTCTGCCTGAGCACTTCGAGGGTTTCGGCCATGCGGCCGATCTCGTCGCCGCGGTCGGTCTCCTCGACCGGCTTGTCGATGGCACCTTCGGAAATCGCTTGCATGCGGGTCTTCTGGCGATCGAGTGCGCTGAGGACGTCGCGGGCGATCAGCCAGGACAGCGCGGCCATCAGCAGCATCAGGCCGATACCGATCGCGGCGAGCTCCAGCGTCAGGGCCCGCACGTCGGCGTCGATGTCGTCGACATAGAGGCCGTAGCTGATGGTCACGTTCCAGGGCGCGAATTTGCGCGCAAACACGGTCTTGCGGACCGGCTCGGTCTGGCCGGGGCGGGGGTAGAGATAGGAGGCGACGGCGCCCTGCGGGCTTTCGCCGGCCCTGATGATGGCGTCGGCGATCATCACCCCGTTGGAATCCTTGGCACCGGTGATCTTGCCTTCGAGCTGCTGGTTGGCGCCGTTCACGACCAGGGAGGTGTCCTGGTTATAGACCACGGGATAGCCCTGGCCGGCGTTGAAGCTCATGCGGCGACCGCGCTGGTGGAACTGGGCCTTGGCCTCGGCTGCCGTCAGCTTGCCGGCGGTCACTTCGTCCTGGAGCGATTGGGCGTAGTTGTAGAGCAACTCGACCGCAGTCCGCATCTGCTGGACGCGGTCCTCCAACATGCGGCTCTTGCTGAGGACGGACGACACGCCGATGATGGCCGTGACCGTGAGGGCCGAAAGACAGACCATGCTGGCAAGCTTGGTGCGGATCGTCAGATGGCTCAACAGCTTCATCACAGCCCCTACGGAATGGTTGTTATTGCTCGCATGGGTAGCATGAAGTTCTTACCAATCATGAACATAGACCTGCCGGGGCGGGCTGCGCGAAGGAGGCTCCGCGGCCTTATGCGCAAGCGTGCAGGTCGAGCGCCACAGATCGCGGCGAGTCCGTATTTTTGCGGGTGGATGTCGTTGTCGGACTTTGTTGCTGATCCAGCTTCGCCGGAGCGGCGATGAACCGATTCGCTCACCGCATCATCATGTCCGTGCTGCTGGTTGCGGCCCTTGTTCTGATCTGGAACGTGCTGGGGGCGCGCTGAGACGGCGCCGGCAGAATGTGCCAGTGCCGTCTCGCTTGCGGGTCAATTATGGACGCATCAGCGCCGCGCGTACACGCCGCTAGTCCTTGCCCATCGCGGCATCGGCGCTGACCGAGCCGCCGCCGGCTGCCGACAAATAGAGGCAGGCGAAGCAGAACAGGATCGCCGCGGTGCCGCCGTTCAGCAGCGGCAGAAACACCGGCGTCTCGCCCTTGAGCATGTGGCCCATGAAGTAGGCGAAGGCCATTTCACCGGAGAGGATGAAGGCGGCGAGGCGGGTGAACAGGCCGAGCATCAGCAGCGCACCGAGCACGAGCTCGATCGCGCCAGCCGTCCAGATCAATGGCGGGATGTTGGCGAAGTACGGAAGCACCGGAAACTTGAAGATCTTGGCGACGCCGTACTGGAACAGCAAGAGGCCGGTGATGAAGCGAAACAGGCTCAAGAGAAACGGTTGAAAGCGAGTGAGATAGGGAAAGTTCATTGGTTTGCCCTCCATCCAATGCTGCGACTAGGACCGCATTCAGTTCGACCCCGCAAGCGACTCCGCGTCAATTTGCGCTGACATTTTTGTCATGACGGACAAAACACCGCAGTTGGTCCGTTCACACCGGTTGCGCCCGAATTTTTCGTAGGGCCGTGCCCCGCATGCCGTCCGTAATTCCCCGGTGACATCGAGGGATGCAAGTTACGTCGGGGAGACTTACTCACGCAAGGCGGGGACAATCAGGAATGGAATCATTCCGAGGATGACGCTCGCAAGTGCGAAGACGAGCAGCAGATTGTAGCCATGCGTGACATCGTGGATGAGGCCGCCGCTCCACGAGCCGAAGGCGGAGCCCAATCCGCTCCCGATCGATATGGTGCCGAAGATCGTGCCGACGCGCTTGCCGCGAAAGATCTTCATCGCGGTCGCCGTGATCAGCGGGCCGCGCGAGCCCATCATGCTGCCGAAGCAGACGACGAAGCCGGTGAGCAGGATGACATCAGGATAGTACTGCAGCAGCCAGAGCAGGATGATGCCGAGAATCGAGATCGCGTAGCTGAGCAGCACCGACGGCCGGCGCCCGATCAGCCCGTCGAGTGCGGACACGCCCAGCATGCCAAGCACGAGGACGAGGCCTGAAAACCCCCAGGCGGTCGCGGCCTGTAACGGAGCGAAGCCCGCGTCGATCAGATAAGCGACGATCTGGGCGGCGATTGCATACATGCCGACCGCGGTGAAGAAGAAGGTCGAGAACAGGGCCCAGAAGGCGTGGTGGCGCATCGCGCTCACAAGCGTCCAGCCACTGTCGACGAAGTCAGGATCGCTCTTCTTGGTCACATGCGGCGAGCCGGCTGAAAACTTCCGCCAGGGCAGCAGCAGCAGTGGCACCAGCAAGCCGAGCGCGGCGAAGCCGAACAGTTGATAAGTCTCGCGCCAGCCGAAATGGTCGATCAGGAGCTGCGAGGCCGGCAGCAGCGCCAGCACGCCGCCGCCCATCGCCGAGTACACCACCGCCATCGCCGTCGGCAGCTTGGGGCCGAACCAGCGGCCGAGCAGCATCGAGTTGGGCACATTGCCGATGAAGGCAACGCCGATGCCGACGCAGAGGCCGATCGAAAGCTGGAATTGCCAGAGCGCCTGGGCATGGCCCGCGACCAGGAAGGCCGAGCCCAACAGAATCAGTCCGAGCGCGTAGACGATGCGCGGCCCGGAATGGTCGAACAGCCGTCCGACGAAGGGCGCGGTCAGCCCGCTGACCAGCCACGTGAGAGAATAGATCGAGACGACCTGCGCTCGGTCCCAACCAAAATTTTCGGAAATTGGTTTGAGGAAGACGGTGAAGCTCTCGCTCAGCCCCCGACCAAGCACAGCCAGCGTGAAGCACAGCGCGAGCACGACGAGCGCAGTGCGCACAGCGCCTTGCTGCGAGCGCGCTGGTTCCTCGGTCGCTTTGCCGGGCGTTTCCTTAGGCGTTTCCTTGGGCGTGTTCTGATCCATTGCCCGTCAGGGAGCGCGCATCGGCGCACCCTGACAAGCAGCGAAAAGCTCATACGCCTATGCAGGCTTGATGAGGACGTGCTTCTTCTTGCCGAAGGACAGCTTGACCACGCCTTCCGGCGTCAGATTGGCTGCCGAGAGCGCCATCTTCTCGTCGGTGACAGGCGCGTCATTGACGCGGAGGCCGCCGCCCTTGATCTGCCGCCGGGCCTCGCCGTTGGAGGCGACGAGACCCGCCTTGACGAAGGCATTGAGCACGCCCAGGCCGGCGTCGAGCTCGCCGCGCGGAATTTCGACCGTCGGCAGGCTCTCGGCGAGCGCGCCTTCCTCGAAGGTGCGGCGCGCGGTCTCCGCCGCCGCGTTCGCGGCGTCGCGGCCGTGCAGCAGCGCCGTCGCTTCGGTCGCGAGCACCTTCTTGGCCTCGTTGATCTCCGAGCCGCCGAGCGCCTCGAGCTTCCTGATCTCAGCCATGGGCAGCGTCGTGAACAGCTTCAGGAACTTGCCGACGTCGGCATCCTCGGTGTTGCGCCAGTACTGCCAGAAGTCATAGGGGCTGAACTGGTCGGCGTTGAGCCACACAGCGCCTTGCGCGGTCTTGCCCATCTTGGCGCCCGAGGCCGTGGTCAAGAGCGGCGTCGTCAGCGCGAACAGCTGGTGCGTCCCCATGCGGCGGCCGAGATCGACGCCCATGATGATGTTGCCCCACTGGTCGGAGCCGCCCATCTGCAATTTGCAGCCGGTGCGCTTGGCGAGCTCGACGAAGTCGTAGGCCTGGCAGACCATGTAGTTGAACTCGATGAAGCTCATCTCCTGCTCGCGCTCGAGGCGCAGCCGCACGGAGTCCATGGTCAGCATGCGGTTGACCGAGAAGTGCCGGCCGACGTCGCGCAGCATCTCGATCCAGTTCAGCTTGGTCAGCCACTCCGCATTGTCGAGCATGATGGCATCGCTCTTGCCATCGCCGTAGTTGAGCACTTTCGCGAACACGCCGCGGATCGAGGCCTTGTTGGCCTCGATCTCGGCGATCGTTCGCATCGCGCGCGTCTCGTCCTTGCCGGATGGATCGCCCACCATGGTGGTGCCGCCGCCCATCAACGTGATCGGCTTGTTGCCGGACTGCTGCAGCCAGTGCAGCATCATCATGGTCAGGTAATTGCCGATGTGCAGCGAACGGGCGGTGCAATCGTAGCCGACATAGGCGGTCGCCTCGCCCTTGGCGGCAAGCGCATCCAGCCCCTCGAAATCGGAGCACTGGTGGATGAAACCGCGTTCCTGCAGGGTATTGAGGAAATCCGATTTAAATGCAGTCATCTGTCGGCATGCCCAACAATTCTTGGTTTACTGTTTTGGGAGCAATTTAAGGGTCTTCCGTGGGAACCCGATTGCTGCCCGCCACTTGGCGCTGTGGCATTATAAGATGTGTCCCTCTGGCACAAGATCGGCATGCCGGAGAGGGTGGTTTGAGGACGCTGATCCATGATGTTGACGGCACTCGGTTTGATGAGCGGCACCTCGCTGGACGGGGTTGACGTCGCGCTGATCGAAACCGACGGAAAGCAGGTGAAGGCGTTCGGGCCGTCCGGCTACCGGGCCTATAGCCCGGCTGAGCGCAATCTGCTGCGTCAGGCGCTGAGCGAAGCCGTGCATTTGACCCAGCGCGATGCCCGCCCTGGCGTTCTGGCCGAGGCCGAGCGCGCGGTGACGAGGGCTCATGCCGAGGCGGTGGCCACCTTCCTGACCCAGAACCGCATGAGGCCGGAGGATATCGACATCGTCGGCTTCCACGGCCAGACCGTGCTGCACCGGCCCGAAAAACGGCTGACGGTGCAGATCGGCGACGCGCCGGCATTGGCCAAGGCGATCCATATCCCCGTGATGCACGATTTCCGCGCGGCCGACGTCGAGGCCGGCGGGCAGGGCGCGCCCTTCGTACCCGTCTACCACCGCGCGCTGGCCCAGTCGCTGGATCGCGAGGGGCCGATCGTCGTGGTCAATATCGGCGGCGTCTCCAACATCACCTATATCGACGGCAACGACACGCTGATCGCCTGCGACACCGGTCCCGGCAATGCGCTGCTCGACGATTTCATGTACCGCACCATGAACCAGGCGTTCGATGCGGAGGGAAAATTCGCAGCGCTTGGAAAGGTGGATGAGGCCTGGATTGCACGGGCGTTAGAGCTGCCGTTCTTTGCGCTGCCTCCGCCGAAATCGCTTGATCGCAACGACTTCGCCGCGCTCAAGCTCGGCGACGTCGCGCCGGCCGATGGCGCGGCGACCCTGACCGCCTTCACCGCGGCGGCGATCGCCCGAATCATTCCGCTGTTGCCGCGGCGGCCACGGAGCTGGATCGTCTGCGGCGGCGGCGCCCGCAACCTCACCATGCTGCGCATGCTGCGCGAGCGGGCGGGTTCGGCGACCGTCGAGGCCGCCGAGACGCTCGGCTGGGCCTCCGACGCCATCGAGGCGCAGGCCTTCGGCTTCCTTGCTGCCCGCGGCCTGAAGGGCCTGCCGCTGTCGTATCCGGCGACGACGGGAGTGCCGATGCCGATGACGGGCGGGGTGATTGCTAGGCCGTGAGGTGGGAGATTAATGCATTTGCATTGATCTTGACGAGTACATGCAAATGCATCTATGTTGGATGCAATTGCATCTAACCGCCGGGATCATGACCATGACCGCTTCACCTGAGAAGCCCGCTTCACTGAAACTCATCAGCCACAAGCTTTGCCCCTACGTGCAGCGCGCGGTGATCGCGCTGAAGGAGAAGGGGGTGCCGTTCGAGCGGGTCGATATCGATCTCGCAAACAAGCCCGACTGGTTCTTGAAACTCTCGCCGCTCGGCAAGGTGCCGGTGCTGGTGGTGACGACGGAGAGGAGCGAGGTCGCATTGTTCGAGAGCAATGTGATCTGCGAGTACATCGAGGAGACCCAAGGCGGCGCCAAGCTGCATCCGGCGGATCCTCTGAAGCGCGCCGAGCATCGTGCCTGGATGGAGTTCGGCTCGGCGATCCTCGGTGACCTCTGGGGACTGGAGACGACGACGGATCCGGCGACGTTCGAGAGCAAGCGCCAGGCGCTCGCGGCAAAATTCGCGCGTGTCGAGGCGGCGCTCGGCGCGGGCCCGTATTTCGCAGGCGAGGCGTTCAGCCTGGTCGATGCGGTATTCGCTCCGATCTTCCGCTATTTCGACCTGTTCGACGAACTGGCAGAGCACGGCATCTTCCGCGACGTGCCGAAGGTCCGTGCATGGCGTGCGGAGCTATCGAAGCGTCCGAGCGTCCGCACCGCGGTCGGCATCGACTATCCGCAATTGCTGCGCGCCTTCCTCGTGCGTCACGACGCGCACCTGCTCAAGCTCGCGGCCTGAGCGAGCGTTGATGTCGCAATCCATGGCCTGGCTGATGCTGGTGATCGCCGGCGCGCTCGATGTCGGCTGGGCGATCTCGATGAAATACGCGGAAGGCTACACGCGTGTGGGCTGGAGCATCGTTTCGCTGGTGCTGCTCGCGGCCTTCGTTGTTCTGCTCGGGCGCGCCTTGAAGGTGCTGGAAGTCGGCGTCGCCTATTCGGTCTGGACCGGCATTGGGGCTGCCGGCACCTTCGTGATGGGCGTCGTGCTGTTCGGCGAGAGCTTGAGCGCGATGAAGCTTGCAGGCATCGCGCTCGTCTTGATTGGAATCGTCGCGCTGAAGCTGGCTTAGCGAACGTTCGCGAGCCGCATATCCAGATACGCCGTGATGGTTTCCATCAGGGGCTCGAGCTTGGCGTCGAAGAAGTGGTTGGCGCCGGGGATGATCTGCTGGTCGATCACGATGCCCTTCTGCGTCTTCAGCTTCTCGACCAGCGTGTTGACGTCCTTGGGCGGCACCACCGCGTCCTTCTCGCCGTGCACGATCAGGCCTGACGACGGGCAGGGCGCGAGGAACGAGAAGTCGTAGAGATTGGCGGGCGGCGCGATCGAGATGAAGCCCTCGACCTCGGGGCGGCGCATCAAGAGCTGCATGCCGATCCAGGCGCCGAACGAGAAGCCGGCGACCCAGCAGGCGCGCGCTTCGGGATTGATGGTCTGCGCCCAGTCGAGCGCTGCGGCAGCGTCCGACAACTCGCCGGTGCCGTGATCGAACGAGCCCTGGCTGCGGCCGACGCCGCGGAAGTTGAAGCGCAGCACCGAGAAGCCGCGATGCGCGAACGCGTAGTAGCACTGGTACACGATCTGATGGTTCATCGTGCCGTGGAACTGCGGATGCGGATGCAGGATCATCGCGATCGGCGCGTTCTTCTGCTTGGCCGGGTGATAGCGACCCTCGAGGCGGCCGGCAGGGCCAGTGAAAATGACTTCAGGCATGGATGTCTCTGATTAAGTCCCTTGGAGGTGATCCCTGCGCAATCGTCCGATTTGTGGCTCTCCCGGCGTCGCCGCCGAGGAGAGCACGGATGACAGGTGGAGAGGCGCGCCCTCGGATGATGCGCGAGTGGCGCGCAGGTGAACTGACGCGCGCTTCTAACACGAGGCAAGGGTCAAAAAGCAAGCATCTTCGACATCTCTCAATGGGCTCAAGAGCTTAG
>RXJC01000419.1:11088-13985 GCA_003963435.1 Bradyrhizobiaceae bacterium
AGCCGGTCATGGCCGCGTCATGTCCGGCCGAACGCCCCTGACGGGTGCCTGTCTGATTGAGCCAGACGACGGCGAGAGCCGATGACCCCGCCGGAGGGGACGCTCAACCGATTGGAATCACGACTGTTTATGGACCGCTGTCGGATCGGGGTTGGCGATTCCCGCCGCGGCGGTTCGGCTTCCGAGCGAGGCGACCGCCGGCCGGTAACGGCGGCTGCCGCCGAGTGTCTGCCCGTTGTCGAAGGCCAGCTCGAAATCTCCGGAAGCTTTGAGGTCTACGCCGCGCACCCGGTCGAGATTGGCAAGCTTGGTGCGATGAACGCGAACAATGGCAAAGCGCGCCAGCTCGTTTTCCGCCGCCGCCAGCGTACCGCGGATCAGGTGCTGGGTGCCGTCAGCGAGGCTGTACTCGATGTAGTTGCCGGCGGACGCGACCCAGAGGATGTCGCGCGGCGCCACACGAATGCGGCTCGTGCCGTCACGCAGCCAGATCAAATCGGAGGACGAGGATCGTTGCGGGGCCGGCGGCGCCGCCGGCGCGACGGCGGCGGTCTTCAACTCACGCCGGCTTTCGAGCAGCCAGATGGTGGCGGCGATCAGGACAACGGTCACGGCGTCCTTGCGAAATTCGTACAGGACCGTGGCAAGTGAGAAACGGAAGTCATAGGCGCCTCCAGCAAGCCAAAGTGCGAACTTCCGCACCCAGACCATGCCGGTGATGTGGAGGGCCGAGAAGCCGAGCAGGGTGATCGCCCCGAGCCCAGCGCGGGCGGCAAGCCCGGGTGTCCGGCGCATGCGGCGGACGGCCAGCACTGGGATCGGCAGCAGCATCAGGATGACCGCGATGCTCGACATCTCCCAGAACAGCCGCCGGCCGATGTCGTAGCTGTCGCCGCGCCAGGCCGCGTCCTGGGCGCCCGAAAACGCATTGACGATTCCGATCGCGAGCGCGACGGCCGCGATCGCAGCGAACATCGTCCGGTCGCTGCCGCTGATCCCAAAAGGCCCGCTACTCGTCCCAGCCGCGGGCGACTCATCCCCTCGCGTCCGCTTCTGATCCCAAACCGCCTCGACGCGCTCCGTCAGCGGAGCATTTTCGGTGTCAGCCATTTTCAGTGTCAACCTGGCCCGAAAACCGCGTTTGTCGTCCGTTCAAGGAGCAGAAAACCATGACAACACCACAGCAATTCCGGAGCACGGACAGGCGTATCGACCTGGACTGGGTGCGGATTTTAGCCTTTGGGCTGCTGATCTTCTACCACGTTGGCATGCTCTACGTGTCCTGGGGATTTCACATCAAGAGCGCGCACCGGCTGACCTGGCTGGAACCGGTGATGCTGTTCCTCAACCCCTGGCGGCTCTCGCTGCTGTTCCTGGTGTCCGGGGTTGCCACCCGCTTCATGCTCGACAAATCGAATCTCGCCGCACTCGCGCGCGCGCGGTCGGCGCGGCTCTTGCTCCCCCTGATCTTCGGCATGCTCGTGATCGTGCCGCCGCAATCCTATCTCCAGATCGTCGAGAGCCTCGGCTATCCCGCGGGGTTCCTGGAGTTCTACACCACGCACTACTTTGCCTTCGGCGCGCAATTCTGTCCGAACCCCTGCATCGTGCTGCCGACCTGGAACCACCTCTGGTTCGTGGTCTATCTGTGGGTCTACACGGTTGCCTTGATCGGCGTGCTCGCACTTTGGCCGGCCGGCGCCGACTGGCTCGGCCGGAAGCTGGCTGCTGTGCTCGCGGGGCCATGGCTCCTGATCGTGCCGTGCCTGCTGTTTGTTGCCTGGCGCGTGGTGCTGTTCCCGGCTTTCCCGTCGACGCACGCGCTGTTCGGCGACTGGTACAACCACGCCGACCACGCAACGGCCTTCCTGACCGGCTTCCTGCTGGCGAAGCAGGAGGGGATCTGGCGAGAACTCGAATCCCGGCGCTGGGTGGCGCTCGTCGTTGCAGCCGGCTGCTTCTCGGCCTTCATCCTGGTGCGGGCCGGTCTGTTCGCGCCATCGCTTGCCCCGAAGTGGTTCGCTGCGTCGGCCTATGGCTGCTACCAATGGCTCGCGATCGCCGCCGTGCTGGGCTTTGCGCGACGTCACCTCACCGCCGACAGCGCCGGGCGGCGCTACCTGACCGACGCGATCTTTCCATATTACATCGTGCATCAGACCGCGATCATCGTGATCGCGCATCAATTGCAGGGCAGTGGTCTGTCGGCGGGGATCGAGGCGTCCATCGTCATCGTCGGGACTGCGCTCACATGTGTGGTGACCTACGAAGTCGTCCGGCGCATCGCCTGGTTGCGGCCGTTGTTCGGATTGCGGACGGCGCCGCGGACGGTTGCCAGGATGGAGCAGCATCAGCCGGCCTGATGTTCGCCGCCGCCCGATTGGCCGGATGGCAAAAGGTGCTAAGAGGGCGAAATGCCGAGCCGCGTCTATCTCGACTGGAATGCGACCACGCCGCTGCGCCCCGAGGCGCGGGCGGCGATGGTTGCGGCCTATGATCTGATCGGCAATCCGTCCTCGGTTCATGCCGAGGGGCGGGAGGCGCGACGCCTGGTCGAGGAGGCCCGCGCTGCGCTTGCCGTTGCGGTCGGCGCCCTGCCGCGGAACGTCGTCTTCACCTCGGCCGGAACCGAAGCCAATGCGCTGGCGCTATCGCCGGGGATGCGGCGGCCGTCCGGGGGACATGTGCAACGGCTTCTGGTCTCCGCGGTCGAGCACGCCTCGGTGCTGGCGGGTGGCCGGTTCCCGGACGCCGCGATCGGTCTGGTTCAGGTCACGCACTCGGGCGTGGTCGACCTCGAGCACCTCAAGGCCCTACTCGCGAACGGGCCGCCGGCACTGGTTTCGATCATGGCCGCCAACAATGAGACCGGTGCGCTCCAGCCGGTTGCCGAGGCG
>RXJC01000472.1 GCA_003963435.1 Bradyrhizobiaceae bacterium
GTGCAGCTCGTGCAGAGCGCCGGCGACTATCTGGCGCGCCGGGTCAACCGCCGGCTGCGGCATCACTGAATCGGATTACGCGGCACGCTTCGCCCGCCGCAGCGTCTCCGAGGGTTTTTCCGAGAAGTGGCGCTTGTAGTCGAGCGAGAACTGGCTGAAGTGCCAGAAGCCGTGCTGCACGGCGATGTCGTAGACTGACGCACCAACGGCGCGCTTCAGATCGCGCCGGACCCGGTTCAGCCGCATCGCCCGCCAATAATGCATCGGGCTCGTGCCCAGGACCTCCTGGAAGCAGTAGCCGAGCTTGCGCGGGCTGGCGCCGACCGCCTTGCAGACCTCCAGCAGCGAGAGCGAGCGATCACCGCTGCCATGCATCAGCTCGCGGGCGCGATCCACGGTCCGCTTCCGTGCCGCAGCGCTGCGGCCGGGATCGCTCGGGTGTGCGGTCGGCAGCATGTCCATGATCTCGACGAGGAGGGCGTCTTCGAGGGCCTGCCGCACCGCCGGATCATCGAACGTTTCCGGAGCGGTCGCGATGGTCGCCTGAACGGCGGCGAGATGCGCCCGCAGCCGCGCGACTGGCGCTTCCGCCATTTCGATCACCTGCAACCGGTGCCAAGCGGTGCGCGGCAGCTCGATATTGAGCCGGCCCGCCAGCTCTGCAATCAACGACGTGCTGGCAACGACGCCGCGCAGCTCGAAGGCCTTCGGCGTGCACATGTCGATCTCGGCGTCGATGCTGGCGAGCACGCGGGCGCCGCTGGCACGGGTCCCGTTGCAGCTGAGCTCGCCGCCGCTGTCCCAGGGCACGCCAATGCCAAAGCTGTCAGCACCGAGCTGGCCGTATTGGCGGACCTGCTGGCTGGTGATTTCCCGGAATACGTCGACATGGGGCAGGGAGAGCTGAGTGAAGCTGCCGCGAAACGCGCCGGCGCTGATCTGGTCGTAGCTCAGGCGCCAGCGGCCGAGCGCGGCGCAGTGCTCGTCGACGTCCATGCTACTGGCCTGGAACAGGCTGGCAGCCGAGTCCTGAATCGGAAGAGTTGCGCTTAAGGCCATGACAGCACTCGAAATTTTCCGAACAAAACCCAGCAAGGACCACGCCAAGACTGGCACGGCTATCGCCCGTGTCCAGCAAAATATTGCCGGATCTCGATAACGTCCGATGGCGCCTGGGTGCAGTCTTCTCTCGCCGGCGCGGCACCGCCGCCGCGCGGCGCTTCGCGGAGGATCGAGATGCGACCGACCGAGATCATGCGTGGCAGCCCGCCGGCGCCAGAGGCCCAGGTCACACGCGCCAACTGGCGCAGCTTTCCGGCGATCCGCTGGGGCTTCACCCATACCCGCGAAGTGCTGCCGACCGCAGAGATCCGCCGCTCGGCCCAGCCGACTCTGATAGGCAGCGCGCCGCGCGAGCTGGGAAAACTCGGCTTCACCGCGCCCGACGGCGGCGAGACCACGATCGAAGCCACGCTCCGCGATACCTTTGCCGACTCGCTGCTCGTGATGCACCGGGGCACGCTGGTCCATGAATGGTACGGCGACGGCATGAGCGCGACCACGCCGCATCTGATCTGCTCGATCAGCAAAGCGATCGCCGGCACGCTCGGCGGCATTCTGGCCGCGCGTGGACTGCTCGATCCCGAGGCGAGGGTGGTGCGCTACGTGCCGGAGCTGGAGACATCGGTCTACGCCGGCTGCACCGTCCGCAACCTGCTCGACATGGCCGTCGCGATCAAGTTCGAGGAGGACTACGAGGACCCCGCCGGCGACGTCGCGCGCTACCGCTTCTCCTCGGGCTGGGATGTGCCGCCGCCGGGCGTCGAGGCAGGTCACCAGCGCGCTTATCTCACGACCTTGCGCGGCACCGGCAAGCCGCACGGCAAGGTGTTCCACTACGTCTCGCCCAACACCGAGGTGCTGGGCTGGGTCTATGAGCGTGCCTGCGGCATGCCCTACCAGCGCATCCTCTCCGACTATCTCTGGCAGCCGATGGGTGCGGAGGAGGACGGCTCGCTCACGCTCGACAGTCACGGCATGGGCCGCATCGCCGGCGGCCTCTCGGTTACGGCGCGCGATCTCGTCCGCTTCGGCGAAATGATCCGCTGCCGCGGCGTGGTCGAGGGACGGCAGGTGGTGCCGGGCTGGTGGATCGACGACATCCGCGAGAACGGCGATCCCAGGGCCTGGGCCGACGGCGACCTCGCCGAATTCTTCCCGGGCGCGCGCTACCGCAGCAAATGGTTCACCATCGATCCGTCGCGCAACGCCATCACCGCGATCGGCATCCACGGCCAGCATCTGTATGTCGACTGGGACTCGGATACCGTCATCGTCAAGCTCGCCACGCAGCCGAAGGCGATGGACGTTCCGATCGACCAGCGCTGGTTTGCCGCCTTTGGCGCCATCACCGCACATCTCGCCTGATCCCTGGACATCACCATGCTCGATACCGTCAAAGCCCCATCGCCGACGCAGACCGCGACGCCGCATCCGCTCGATCCGCTGACGGCTGAGGAGATCACCGCGGCCTGCACGCTGGTACGCTCCGCTGCGGCCTCGCCGGAGAACTGCCGCTTCCCGACGGTGCGGCTGGAGGAGCCGACCAAGCAGGAGCTGGCTGCCGGCCGAGCAGGGCGCTGCGCCTTCGCGCTGACCCTGGACATCACCACGGGCGAGGCGATCGAGCATATCGTCGATCTCGAGCGCGGCGAGATCGTCGATCGCAAGGTCGTCCCGAACCGCGAGGCGCCCTATGGGCAGCCGCCGGTGATGCTGGAAGAGTTCTTCAAATGCGAGGCCGTGGTGAAGGCCGATCCTGGATGGCGCGCGGCGATGTTTCGGCGCGGGCTCTCCGACAAGGACATCGAGCTGATCCAGGTCGATCCGTTCTCGTCGGGGTTCTTCGACAAGGAGTTCGAGCGCGGCGCCCGCATCGTGCGTGCCGTCAGCTATTTTCGCGAGCACCTCCAGGACAACGGCTATGCCCACCCCATCGAGGGCGTGGTCGCCGTGGTCGACCTCGTCGGCGGCAAGGTCATCGACCTCACGGACGAGGATCCGATCGTGCCGATCCCGCGCAAGAAGCGGAACTACGGCGCGCACGAGGTCACGAACCCGCGCGCCGACATCAGGCCGTTGCATATCGAGCAGCCGGATGGGGCCAGCTTCAAGGTCGATGGCTGGAAGGTCGACTGGCAGAAATGGAGTTTTCGCGTCGGCTTCACGCCGCGCGAGGGGCTGGTGCTGCATCAGCTCGGCTATCAGGACGGCGTGCGCAGGCGCGCGCTGATCCATCGCGCCAGCGTCACTGAGATGGTGGTGCCTTACGCTGACCCGACCGCGAACCATTTCTGGAAGTCGGCGTTCGATGCCGGCGAATATGGCCTCGGCATGCTCGCCAATGCGCTGGAGCTCGGCTGCGACTGCCTCGGCAACATCCATTATTTCGACGTGCCCGCCGCCGACAACAAGGGAACACCCTTCGTCATGCAGAACGCCATCTGCATGCATGAAGAAGACTATGGAATTGCCTGGAAGCACTACGAATTCCGCAACGGCCTGTTCGAGGTGCGCAGATCGCGGCGGCTCGTGATCTCGTTCTTCGCAACCGTCGGCAATTACGATTACGGCTTCTACTGGTATTTGTACCAGGACGGCACGATCCAGCTGGAGGCGAAGCTCACCGGCATCATCCAGACCGCTGCCGTGCAGCCGGGCGAAAAGTACCGATGGGGCGGCATGGTCGACGACAATCTCGGTGGTCCCACGCATCAGCACTTCTTCAACGTCCGCCTGCACATGGATCTCGACGGGGGTGGCAACACGGTGACCGAGCACGAGTTCGTGCCGCGGCCCTGGGGCGATGACAATCCGCACGGCAACGTGTTCGACACCACCACGCGCGTCCTGTCGCGCGAGCGTGATGCGGCGGCGATCGCCAACGGCGAGACCGGCCGGTTCTGGAAGATCAGCAATCCCAACGAGACCAATTCGGTTGGAGGCGCGCCGGCCTACAAGCTCGTGGTCAATCCGAGCCCGTTGATGCTCGCGCAGGAGGGCAGCTACGTGCGTAAGCGCGGCGGCTTCGCCACCAAGCACGTCTGGGTGACCGCGTTCGACCCGCGCGAGAAATACGCCAGCGGCGATTATCCCAATGTCCATGCCGGCGGCGACGGCCTGCCGCGTTACGCCGCGCAGAACCGCAACATCGAGAATGCCGACATCGTGGTGTGGCACTCGTTCGGCCACACCCACGTCTGCAAGCCCGAGGATTTTCCGATCATGCCGGTTGAATATGCCGGCTTCATGCTGAAGCCGACCGGCTTCTTCGCAGCCAATGCCGCGAGCGACATCCCGCCGGACCGCAACAGCCGCAGCGTGCTGGCAGGCGACAAGGGCACGTCCGCAACCTGTTGTCACGCAGGCCCGGGATAGCATCAACGGCTCGCGCCGGCGGATTGCCGACGCCTGTCTGGAAATATTCCAGTTCTAAACAAGCAACGTCGCAACGCGCGTGGGCGCATTCGTCGCACATGCTGCGAACATGTCTGGAGAAATTCTAACGCTGTTCCTATCGCACTCGTAAACCGCCTGAGTTACGGCGGGACATCAAGAACGATACCGGCGAAGCCGGCAGTGCGTGGGGCTTAACAGACGTGACCATCTCCCGATTTTCTTCGCGCGAGGACGCGCGGCGCCGACAGATCCAAATGCTCTTGTTCGGCGCAGTCAGCGCAATTGCTCTCACGATCCCCTTTGGTTCTGTGCAAGCCCAGACGCAGATTCCCGCCGTCACCGTCGACGCACCGGCGCAGCGCGCCCGTCCTGCGGCGATCGCCTCAACGCGCAGAGCAGGCACGCGCACCTCGCGCGTCAATCGTCGCTCGCCCACGCAGCAGGCCGCGCCAAGCCAGTCGGCATCAACGAATAGCACCGCAGGCGAGCGCGCCAACGGCCCGGTGCGCGGCTTCGTCGCGACGCGAAGCGGTACGGCGACCAAGACGGATACGCCGCTGATCGAGACGCCGCAGTCGGTTTCGGTGATCACGACCGACCAGGTCAGGAACCAGGGCGCGGTCTCGATCGGAGAGGCGCTGCGCTACACCGCCGGCGTCAGCGGCGATGTCAATGGCGGCTCGGACACCCGCTTCGGCGGACTCCAGATCCGCGGCTTCGACATGACGATGCCGGGCCTCTACGTCGACGGCCTGCGCATTCCCTCGAGCAACTATGTGCATTTCAACGGCCTCGATCCCTACGGCGCCGAGCGTATCGAGGTGCTCAAGGGGCCGTCGTCAGCCATGTATGGCGGCAGCGGCACCGGCGGCATCCTCAACTACGTCACCAAGCTGCCCACAGCGCGGCAGTTCGGCGAGGTCTCGATCTCCGGCGGCAGTTTCAACCGCTATCAGGGCCAGTTCGACATGGGCGGCCCCGCCAACAAGGAAGGCACCGTGTTGTGGCGCCTGACCGGCGTCGTCCGCGACGGCGAAACCCAGGTCGATTTCACCAAGGACAACCGCGTCTTCATCGCGCCCGCGGTCACGTTCAAGCCGAATGAGGACACGACGATCACACTGCTCGCCAATTATCAGCGCGACCGGGCAGGGTGGGGCCTTCAGTTCCTGCCCGCCTCCGGCACGGTGTGGCCGAACAACGGCCGCACCATCCCCGTCTCGTTCTTCGCGGGCGTGCCGAGCTTCGACGCGTTCAACACCGAGATCGCGACCGCCGGTTACCAGGTCTCGCACAATTTCACCGACAACATCACGTTCCGGCAGAACATGCGTTACGCCTACCAGCACAACGAGGAGAAGGTCTTCTACGGCGCCGGCTACACCAACGAAGCCGCCGGCGATTATGCCCGCGTCGGCAGCTACAGCAATTCGTACATCAACTCGTTCGCGGTGGACAATCAGCTCCAGGGCAAGTTCGCAACCGGCTTCCTGCAGCACACCTTGCTGGCCGGCCTCGACTATCGCAACACCGCGTTCCGCGACACCGCCTTCGGCGTGACGACCTCGTCCCCCACGGTCAACGTCTTCAACCCCGTGTACAGCTACGACTACGCCGTGGATACCACGCCGGGCGACAAGACCGGTGTCAAGCAGTCGCAAACCGGCCTTTACCTGCAGGATCAGATCAAGCTCGGCCGGCTGTCCTTCCAGCTCGGCGGCCGCCAGGATTTTGTGACGACGCAGGTCGACAACGGCGTCGCCAACACGTCGGTCGCGAAGGACGCGTCGGCGTTCACCGGCCGCGCCGCCGTGATGTACAATTTCGACAGCGGCATTGCGCCTTACTTCAGCTACTCGGAATCCTTCCTGCCGGTGCTTGCGACGGCCAGCGGCCAGCTGCTCAATCCCGAAACCGGTGTCCAGTACGAGGTCGGCGTCAAGTACCAGCCGCTCGGCTGGAATGCGTTGTTCACCTTCGCGGCCTTCGACCTGACGCGCGACAACGTCGTCGTCTATGCGCCGCCGACCTATACCGCCTCGCAGCTCGGCCAGGTCAAATCGCGCGGCATCGAGCTCGAAGGCACCATGTCGCTCGCCGACGGCTGGAACCTGCGCGCCGCCTATGCCTATGTCGATGCCGAGCTGTCGCGGGATCCGGTCAATCTCGGCAAGGCGCCGACGACGGTGCCGCTCAACCGCGCCTCGCTTTGGAGCGACTACACGCTGCAGACCGGCCAGCTTGCCGGACTTCAGTTCGGCGGCGGCATCCGCTATGTCGGCGCGACCTGGGGCGACGACGCCAACACCTTCAAGGTGCCGTCCGCGACCGTGCTGGATGCGCTGCTCGCCTATAGCAGGGACAATTGGCGGCTGTCGCTGAACGTCACCAATTTGACCGACCTGCGCTATGTCGCCGCCTGCTACGGCGCGGCGTCCGGCTGCTTCTACGCCGAGGGGCGCAAGGCCATCGGCAAGCTGACCTACCGCTGGTGAGTTGCCCCCGAGATGGAAGCTTCGCGGAAGACAACCATGAGAGCGATCTTCGGCAGGCTGCATCGCTGGGCGGGACTGCTCACGGCCGGCTTCCTGTTCTTCTCCGGCATCACCGGCGCGATCATCTCCTGGGATCACGAGCTCGACGACGTCCTGAACAGCCGTCTGTTCGACGTCTCGACCAAGGGCCCCGCGATCCCCTCGATCGAGCTCGCCAGGATGATCGAGCAGCGCGATCCCCGCGCGCGAGTCGTCTACCTCTTCATGACGCCGGAAAAGGGCCACTCGCTGTGGTTCTTCGTGATGCCGCGGATCGATCCTTCGACCGGCAAGCGCTATTCGCTCGACTACAACCAGGTCTTCCTCGATCCCAACACCGGCGTCGAGCTGGGCCGGCGTTATTGGGGCGCGGTGTGGCCGGTGACGCGGGAGAACTTCGTCTCCTTCCTCTACAAGCTGCACTACACGATGCACATCCCGGAGTTCTGGGGCAGCGACCGCTGGGGCATGCGCGTGCTCGGCGTGATCGCTATCATCTGGACCATCGACTGCTTCGTCGGCTTCTATCTGACGCTGCCGTCGCGGCGGCGCGCCGGGGCGGCGCGGGCGCCTGAAGTCACGCGCGAGCTCGAGCGCGGCTTCTGGGCGCGCTGGGCACCGGCCTGGCGCATCAAGACCTCGGGCAGCGCCTACCGGATCAATTTCGACATCCATCGCGCCTTCAGCCTGTGGACCTGGGGCGTGCTGTTCGTCATTGCCTTCACGGCGTTCTCGCTGAACCTGTATTTCGAGGTGTTCTCGCCGCTGATGAAGATGGTGTCGAACTACACGCCGACGCCCTACGAGCAGCGGCCCTATCGCGATCTCGACGATCCCATCGAGCCCAAGGTTACCTTCGCCGAGATTGCCGCCTGCGCTGCCGCCGACGGCAAGGCGCGCGGGTGGACGGTCCCGGTAGGCTCGATCAATTACGGCCCGGCCCATGGCGTCTATGCCGCCGCCTTCTTCCACCCCGGCGACGATCACGGCGCCGGCGGCGTTGGGCCGGC
>RXJC01000448.1 GCA_003963435.1 Bradyrhizobiaceae bacterium
TTGCTGCAACTGGAAATTCCACTCAAGGGAAAATCCACGGTGGCGGTCGGGATGCCGCAAATTCCGATCCGGGTCGGCAGCCGCTTCGTCATCGCCGGCATTGGCGTCACCATGCGCGGTGACGGCAAGAGCGGCGGCACAACGCGCGTCGCCGGTCTTATCGCCACGGGTCAGCCCGGGACGCTCCAGATCCGCCTGGTCGATCCCGTAACCAACGGTGTTCGCGATGGAATCGGCGCCTGCACCGGTGATTCCGGCGGTCCCGTATTGGAGGACAAACCGAACGGTCCCGTGCTCGTCGGCCTCATCAGCTGGTCCACGGGGCCGAACGGCGCCGCCGGTTGCGGCGGATTGACCGGCGTCACACCCCTCACGCTCTACCGCGACTGGATCGTGCAGACCGCGCGGAGCTGGGGTGCGGCGCTGTGATTTGACCGCGATTTGATCTATGTCATTTTGAAGCGGAAGCGCGATGGGCGACCATGCCTGTCGCGGAGGAAACGCGCCGTCCGGTCGAGGACGGCCACAAAAACAAGCAAGGCATAGAAACAACAATGAATGTCGCTGTTCGCAGTCACGCCACGAGCAAACAAGCTTCCGAACATTTCGACGTGCTGATCGTCGGCGCCGGCATCTCCGGCATCGGCAGCGCCTATCACATCCAGAAGCAGCTTCCGGGCACGAGCTACGTCATCCTGGAGACGCAGGAAACCTTCGGCGGCACCTGGAGCACGCATCGCTATCCCGGCATTCGCTCCGACAGCGATCTCCATACTTTCGGCTACAGCTTCAAGCCCTGGGTCGGCCCGCCGATCGCGACCGCCGAGGAGATCCTCTCCTATATGAAGGAGGTGATCGACGATAACGATATCGCCAGGCACATCCGCTACAAGCACAAGATCAATTCCGCGAGCTGGTCGAGCGAGCAGAATCTCTGGACCATCGAGGCGGTGACGACCGACACCGGCGAGCCCAGGACGTTCACCGCGAACTTCCTCTGGATGTGCCAGGGCTATTACCGCCATTCGGAAGGCTACACGCCGGAATGGAAGGGCATGGAGCGTTTCAAGGGCCGCATCGTCCATCCCCAAACCTGGCCTGACGATATCGACCTCACGAACAAGAAGGTCGTCGTGATCGGCTCGGGGGCCACCGCGGCGACGCTGGTGCCGAACATCGCGGACAAATGCGCGCATGTCACGATGCTGCAGCGCTCGCCGACCTATTTCCGGCTCGGCCGCAATGCCATCGAGATCGCCGAGGAGCTGCGCCGGCTTCAGGTGGACGAAGAATGGATCCACGAGATCGTGCGGCGAAAAATCCTGTTCGAGCAGGACGCCTTCACGAAGCTCTGCGTGTCGAAGCCCGAGCAGGTGAAGAAGGAGCTGATCGGGCAGATCAGTGCCGTGCTCGGTCCGGACTACGACGTCGAGACGCATTTTACGCCAAAGTACCGGCCGTGGCGGCAGCGCATCGCCTTCGTGCCCGATGCTGACCTGTTCAAGGGGATCGCCAGCGGCAAGGCGTCCGTCGTGACCGACGAGATCGAATGCTTCGTCGAGAACGGCATTCAGCTCAAATCCGGCAAGCTGCTCGAGGCCGACGTCATCGTCACCGCCACTGGCTTTAATCTCGCCGCGCTCGGCGACATCGCCTTCGAGATTGACGGCAAGCCGCTCGCTTTCGGCGACACCGTCACCTATCGCGGCATGATGTTCACGGGCGTACCGAACATGGTTTGGGTGTTCGGCTATTTCCGCGCCAGCTGGACGCTGCGCGTCGATCTCGTCGCCGACTTCGTCTGTCGGCTGCTCGGCCACATGAAGGCGAAGGGCAAGAAGAAGGTCGAGGTCAAGCTTCGTCCCGAAGACCACAACATGCCGATCCTGCCCTGGATCGATCCGGAGAACTTCAACCCCGGATACATGATGCGCAACATGGACCTGTTGCCCAAGCGCGGCGACAAGCCGGAATGGCAGCACAGCCAGGACTACTGGACCGAGAAGGACGAGATTCCGAAGACGGATCTGGACGACAAGGCGTTTGTGTATGGGTGAGGGGACGCTCGTCTGAGGGGTGGTGGCGATCGCCACACGCTCCGCCGTCGTCCCGGGGCGCGCAGCGAACCCGGGACCCATAACCCCAGGGAGTGGTTATGGAGCGAGCAGGCAACTCCGAGTCTTCGTCAAACGTCCGCCTGTGGTTATGGATCCCGGATCGGCGCGCGCTTAAGAGCGCGCTTGTCCGGGATGACGCTGTTGGTTGGATGAGCAGCGTACCGGTTCATTGGCGGTACGCTCACGAATTCCGTCGCGTCGCATTCGCCGCAATCGCTGCCGCAGCCGTTCGGTTCTCCACCCCGAGCTTGGCGTAGATCTGCTCAAGATGCTTGTCGACGGTGCGCGGGCTGAGGCCCAAAATCTGCGCGATGTCGCGGTTGGTCTTGCCCTTGCTGAGCCAGGCCAGCACCTCGCCCTCGCGGGTGGTGAGGCCGAGTTCGCTGGTGAATTCGGGGGGCAGTGCGGTGCCGGACTCCCGGGACAGCCGCAGCAGAAACTCGTTCGGCGCCGTCTCGCCCATGTAATAGAGCCGAAGTTGGGGATTCTCAGGCAAGGAAGCTCCTTGCGACTTTGCGCTGCCCTTGACCCGGGCTTGCTCCAGCCATTGCAGCAGTGATGGCGACAGGACGAAATCGTCGGCCTGTGCGCCCTGATGGTCGGACATCAGCTTCTGCGCCTGCGGCGTCGCCCAGAGCACGTTGCCCTGGCGGTTGACCGCGAACAGGAAGCGGCCGGAGACGTCGAGCGCTGTACGCGCGCTCTGTGCCAGCCTTGCATTGCCGAGATGGACGCGAATGCGCGCCAGCATCTCCTCGATCACGATCGGCTTGGTCACGTAGTCGACGCCGCCGGCCTCCAGCCCGCGCACGATGTGCTCGGTTTCGGCGAGGCCCGTCATGAAGATGACCGGGACATTGGCAAGGCCCGCATCGCGCTTGAGCCGGCGGCATGTCTCGAAGCCGTCGATCCCGGGCATCACGGCATCGAGCAGCACGATGTCGGGCGTGATCTGGTCGACGATGCGCATGGCGGCGGCGCCGTCGAGCGCGACCATCACCGTCATGCCAGCACCATCCAGCGCATCGGTGAGCAGCCGCAGCGTCTCCGGGGAGTCGTCGACAACGAGCGCGACGTCACGCTTTTTCGGTTCAATGTTCATGCGCATGCAATGTCTTCAATGTAACCATGTACTGGTCGAGATCGAAGCGATCGACCAGCGACCGCATCTGCGCGACGAAGTCGGCGTGTTCGGGATGCTCGCTGCCGATCTCCTCCAGCTTCAACTGGATACCCTTGACGTAGCCGATCTGGCCGAGCCCGATCAGCGCTTCGATATGCCGCGCCGGCGGCCTTGATCCGCTTTCAGGGCGCCAGAACGACACGGGGATCTCGTCCGAGCCGTACTGCCATTCGAGCTTGAGAAGCTGGCGGATCGTCTCCAGCAGCCGCGGGATGTCGATCGGCTTCATCAGATAGCCGTCGTGAAAGGGCTGTGCCAGCGGCGCGCCGTGCGCCTCGATCGCGCTCGCCGACACCATCAGGATGCGCGCCTGGTGATGACCGCTGGCGCGCAAAGCCTCCGCCACGGCCCAGCCGTCCATGGTGGGCATGGAGATGTCGAGCAGGAACAGGTCGGGCCGGCAATGCTGCGCCAGCGCGAGGCAGCCGGGGCCGTCGGGGGCGCTGAGCAGGATGAAGCCGAGCGGCGTCAGCACCTCGCGCAAGAGATCGCGATGCACGGGATCGTCGTCGGTGATCAGGATGGTCTTGCGCGCGCCGTGATAGCCGGAGACCGGTGCCTCCACCGGCGCGATGCGCCGGGGATTGGTGACCTCCGAGAGCAGCAGCTTGACCTTGAACGTCGAGCCGGTGCCGACCGTGCTGGCGACCTTGATGTCGCCGCCCATGACGCCGGCGAGCAGTCGGCTGATGGTGAGGCCGAGGCCGGTGCCGGTCTGCGGCTGCGCGGCGCCGAGCGCACCGCGTTCGAAGGGCGCGAAGATGCGTTCGAGATCATCACCCTGGATGCCGGGGCCGGTGTCGATCACCTCGAACTCGGCGACGGGGCTGCGATAGTGCACGACGAACTGCACGCTGCCGCTCTGGGTGAACTTGATGGCGTTGGAGAGCAAATTGATCAGAACCTGGCGCAGTCGCTTCTCGTCGGCATAGACCACGACCGGCAAATGCGGCGGCCGTCGGAACACGAAGTCGATGCCCTTGGCGGCGGCCTGCAGACGGAACATGCCGACCAGCTGGTCGAGGAACTCGCTGAGGCGCACCTCGTCGCGCGACAGATAGAGCCGTCCCGCCTCGATCTTGGAGATATCGAGGATGCCGTCGATCAGGCCGGAAAGGTGGTCGGCGCTGCGGCGGACGACACGCACCTGGTCGCGCGGTTTGGTGCCGAGCGTCGCATCCTGCTCCAGCAATTGGGCGTAGCCGCTGATCGCGTTCAACGGCGAGCGCAGCTCGTGGCTCAGGCCGACCACATAACGGCTTTTGGCGAGGTTGGCGGATTCGGCGACTTCCTTGGCACGTTGGAGCTCGGCGTCGGTGCGCTTGTGCGCGTCGATCTCCTGGATCAGCAGCGCGGTCTGCCGCCGCGTCTCGGCTTCGGCCGCGCGGCGGCTCTGCTGTGCCAGCACGAACAGCCAGGCCACCACACCGATGATGATGCTGAGCGAGAAGAACACCTTCCACAGCACCTCGGAAACCAGCGCGTTCTCGCCATGCACGCTCGCCGATGTCTGCAGATAGATCAGGCCCAGCACCAGCGCGACGAGCCCGGCAGAGACCACGAACACGCCGATATAGTGGCCGAGCTGCGAGTTGATCCGCGCGTAGATCGGCTGCGGCATCAGCTTGCCCAGTGTCTCCGACACCTGCGCCTGGATCCGCGCGTGCGGCTTGCAGAGGTCGTGACAGCGGGCGTCCAGCGAACAGCACAGGGAGCAGATCGGCCCGGCGTAAGCGGGGCAGGAGGCCATGTCTTCCGGCTCGAACGCGTGCTCGCAGATACAGCAGCGGATCGCCTCGATGTCTTGCCAGCTGCGCTTCGGCTTGCGCGCGATGTAGTATTTGCCGTCCGTGGCCCAGGCAATCAACGGTGCGGCGATGAAGGCCACCGCGAGCGCGATGAAGGCCGACAGTGCCTTCGCAGTGGGTCCGAACAGGCCGTAAAAGGCGCTGATGGAGACGATCGTCGCGATCGTCATCGCGCCCACGCCGACCGGATTGACGTCGTAGAGATGCGCGCGCTTGAACTCGATTTGCTGCGGCCGCAAGCCCAGCGGCTTGTTGACGACGAGATCGGCGACGAGGGCGCCGACCCAGGCGATCGCGACGTTGGAATAGAGCGCGAGCGTCTGCTCCAGGGCCTTGTAGACGCCGATCTCCATCAGCAGCAACGCCACGATGACGTTGAAAACCAGCCAGACCACGCGGCCGGGATGGCTGTGGGTCAGGCGCGAGAAGAAGTTCGACCAGGCGATCGAGCCGGCATAGGCGTTGGTGACGTTGATCTTCACCTGCGACAGGATCACGAAGGTGCCGGTCAAGGCCAGCGCGAGGTCAGGCTGCGACAGCACGTAACGAAACGCTTCGAGATACATATGCGCCGGCTCGGCCGCCTCCTCGGGCGGCACGCCGTGGCTGAGCGCAAAGAAGGCGAGGAATGAGCCCGCCAGGAGTTTCAGCGCGCCCAGCACGATCCAGCCCGGTCCCGCGCTCATCAGCGCGATCCACCAGGAGGCCCTGGAGGCGCGGCGGTCGCGCGGCAAGAAGCGCAGGAAGTCGACCTGCTCGCCGATCTGCGCCACCAGGGAAAACACCACGGAAGCGGCGACCCCGAATAGCAGCAGATCGAAATGTCCGTTGAGATCGCCGTGCTCGCCGGCAAACTTGCGCCATTCCGCGAAGGAGTGCGGATTGTGCCAGGCGATCGCCGCGAACGGAATGATGTGGAGCACGATCCACAACGGTTGCGTCCACAATTGGAACCGGCTGATCAGCGTGATGCCGTAGGCCACCAGCGGGATGATGACGACGGCGCTGATGAGATAGCCGATCGGTCGCGGAATCCCGAAGCACATTTCCAGCGCGGACGCGAGGATCACGGCTTCGATCGCAAAGAAGATGAAGGTGAAGGACGCGTAGATCAGCGAGGTGACGGTCGAGCCGATATAGCCGAAGCCGGCGCCGCGCGTCAGCAGATCGATGTCGATGCCGCATTTGGCGGCATAATAGGCGATCGGCACGCCGCAGCAGAAGATGATCAGGGAGACCACGAGGATGGCGGCGGTCGCGTTGGTGACGCCGTAGTTCAGGGTGATGGTGCCGCCGATCGCCTCCATCGCCAGGAACGAGATTGCGCCGAGCGCGGTGTTGGCGACCCGGGCGGCGGACCAGCGGCGTGCGCTCTTGGCCGTGAAACGGAGCGCGTAGTCCTCCAGCGTCTGGTTGGCGACCCACTGGTTGTACTGGCGCCTGACGCGGTCTATTCGCTGCCGCCCTGCCACGCTTTACCCCACTCCCGATACGGACCCCGAGCCCTCGCAAATTCCGTACCAAAAGCCTACGTCGGCATTTTGCGGTGCAGTATACGCGATCTTGCGTATGCTTCTGCCGCCCAGATCCGAGCCATCCTCACCGCACCAATCGCGTGTTCTCGAACAAAAGTGGGGTGCTCATGTCGGACGAAGCAAACAAGGGCCTGTTGTCGCCGCTTCGGCGCAAATTATTGATGGGAATGGCCGCCGTGCCGGCCTTGACGATGCTGCCGCGGGGAGCATTTGCCCAGGCCCCGGCGACCTCGGCGGTCAACACCACGGGCCTTGCCGTCACCGACACCGAGGTGACGGTCGGCATCCTGCATTCGGCGACCGGCACCATGGCGATCTCCGAGACCGGCTCGATCGAAGCCGAAAAGCTCGCCATCGAGCAGATCAACGCCGCGGGCGGCGTGCTCGGGCGCAAGATCAAGTTCATTCAGGAGGACGGCGCCAGCGACTGGCCGACCTTTGCGGAAAAGGCCAAGAAGCTCCTGGTCAACGACAAGGTCGCGGCGATCATGGGCTGCTGGACCTCGGCCTCGCGCAAGGCGGTGCTGCCGGTGGTCGAGCAGTATAACGGCATGCTCTATTATCCGACCTTCTATGAAGGCCTCGAGCAATCCAAGAACGTCATCTACACCGGTCAGGAAGCGACCCAGCAGATTCTCGCCGGCCTGAACTGGATCGCCAAGGAGAAGGGCGCCAAGACCTTCTTCTTCATCGGCTCCGACTACATCTGGCCGCGCACCTCGAACAAGATCGCGCGCAAGCACGTCGAGAACGTGCTGAAAGGCAAGGTCGTCGGCGAGGAATACTATCCGCTCGGCAACACCCAGTTCAATTCGGTCATCAACAAGATCAAGCTGACCAAGCCCGACGTCATCTTCACCGACGTCGTCGGCGGCTCGAACGTGGCGTTCTACAAGCAGCTCAAGGCTGCCGGCATCGACCTCTCCAAGCAGGCGCTGCTGACGATCTCGGTGACCGAAGACGAAATCGACGGCATCGGCGGCGAGAACATTGCGGGCGCCTATGCCTGCATGAAATACTTCCAGTCGCTCGACAATCCCAACAACAAGGCCTTCGTGCCGGCGTTCAAGAAGATGTGGGGCGAGAAGACGGTGATCGGAGACGTCACCCAGGCTGCCTATCTCGGCCCGTGGCTGTGGAAGTTGACGGTCGAGAAGGCCGGCTCCTTCGACGTCGACAAGATCGCGGCAGCCTCGCCGGGCGTCGAGTTCAAGGGCGCGCCGGAGGGCTACGTGCGCATCCACGAGAACCATCACCTCTGGTCGAAGACCCGGGTCGGACGCGCCAAGCTCGATGGCCAGTTCGAGCTGATCTACGAGACCGCCGATCTCGTCGAGCCCGATCCGTTCCCCAAGGGTTACCAGTAAGAGCCGCGGCGTCCGCCGCACTTCTTCCTCAAGGCAAAACCGCTCCCTGGCGTGGATCGCAAGTCCATGCCTCAAGACCCCGCGTCGCGACTCTGCATCGCGACGCGGGACCCTTATCCCCGACGGAGGACATCGATGTTCGGCGACTATTCGCTTGGTGATCTCGGCTCCATCTTCGTCATGCAGGGCTTTGCCGGGCTGATCCTGTTCTCGGTCTACGTCCTGATGGCGCTCGGGCTGGCCATCATCTTCGGCCAGATGGGCGTCATCAACATGGCCCATGGCGAGTTCATGATCCTCGGGGCCTACGTCACCTGGATGACCTCGAATTTCTTTCAGGCCTATTTGCCGAGCCTGTTCAGCGGCTATTTCTTCCTCGCGATGATCCTGGCCTTTGTCGCATCCGGCGCGCTGGGCATGCTGGTGGAATGGGCGCTGATACGGCACCTCTACAAGCGCCCGCTCGATACATTGCTCGCGACCTGGGGCCTCAGCCTGATGCTGCAGCAGGCTTATCGCTCCGTGTTCGGTGCGCGCGAAGTCGGCGTCGAGCTGCCGCAATGGATGCTCGGTTCGCTGCAGGTCACCGACAGCATCGAAGTACCGATCAACGGCGTCTTCGTGATGTGTCTCACCGTGCTGATCACCGTCGCCGTCGCCTACGTTCTTTACATGTCGCGCTGGGGCCGCCAGGTGCGCGCGGTCGTGCAGAACCGCATCATGGCCGGCGCCGTCGGCATCAACACCGAGAAGGTCGACCGCTACACCTTCGGCCTCGGCTGCGGCATCGCGGGTGTCGCCGGCAGCGCCTTCACCATGATCGGCTCGACCGGGCCGACGTCGGGCCAGCTCTACATCGTCGATACGTTCCTGGTCGTGGTGTTCGGCGGCGCCGCCAGCCTGCTCGGCACCATCGCCTCCGCCTTCTCGATCTCGCAGACGCAGTCGACGCTCGAGTTCTTCATGTCGGGATCGATGGCCAAGGTGCTCACGCTGCTCGCTGTCGTCGGCATCCTGATGCTGCGACCGCAGGGTCTCTTCGCCCTCAAGGTCCGCAAATAACAGGAAGCAGGCAAGCCATGATCAACTCACGCTTCTTCAATCGATCCGAACTCATGGGCTTCATTGCTCTCGCCGCCGTGCTGTTCGTGATCCTGCCGCTGACGCTGGACGTGTTCCGTCTCAACCTGGTCGCGAAATACCTGACCTACGCCTTTGTCGCGCTCGGCCTCGTGCTCTGCTGGGGCTATGGCGGCATTCTGAGCCTGGGGCAGGGCGTGTTCTTCGGCCTCGGCGGCTATTGCATGGCGATGTTCCTCAAGCTGGAGGCCTCCAGCGTCGAGAACACCAAGATCCAGTCGACGCCCGGCATTCCCGACTTCATGGACTGGAACCAGATCACGGCGCTGCCGTTCTTCTGGCAGCCATTCCACAGCCTGACCTTTACCATCCTCGCCATCATCCTGGTCCCCGGCCTGTTCGCCCTGATCATCGGCACCGCGATGTTCAAGCGCCGCGTCGGCGGCACCTACTTCGCCATCATCACCCAGGCCGTCGCCGCCATCCTCACCATTCTGATCGTCGGCCAGCAGGGCTATACCGGCGGCATCAACGGCATGACCGATCTGCGCACGTTGAAAGGCTGGGATATCCGGCCCGACCACGCCAAGATCATTCTGTACTTCGTCGAAGTGGTGCTGCTGTTCTGCTGCATCGGCATCGCGCAGTTCATCCGCCTGACCAAGCTCGGCCGCATTCTGGTGGCGATGCGCGAGCAGGAGGACCGGGTCCGCTTCTCCGGCTACAGCGTGGCGAATTTCAAGATCTTTGCCTTCTGCATGGCCGCCGTCTTCGCCGCGATCGGCGGCGCGATGTTCGCGCTCAATGTCGGGTTCATGTCGCCGTCTTTCGTCGGCATCGTGCCGTCGATCGAGATGGTGATCTACACCGCGGTCGGCGGGCGCATGTCGATCTTCGGCGCGATCTGGGGCGCCATCCTGGTGAACTTCGCCAAGACCAGCCTGTCGGAGTCCTTCCCGCAGCTCTGGCTGTTCGGCCTCGGTGCGCTGTTCATCGCAGTCGTGCTCGCCTTCCCGAACGGTCTGTCCGGGCTGTGGGCCGATTACGTGCAGCCGCGCATCGACCGGCTGTTCGGCTCACGCAAGCCGAAATCGGACTGGAACGGCAATTCGGTCGCCGACGGCGCGCCGGCAGAGTGAGGGGATCAATCATGCTCGTCGGACACCAGCCTAAGGACTTCCTGCTCGCCGTCTCCGGCCTGACCGTCTCGTTCGACGGATTCAAGGCGGTGAACGATCTCTCCTTCTACGTCGAGGAGAACGAGATCCGCGTCATCATCGGTCCCAACGGTGCCGG
>RXJC01000203.1:0-321 GCA_003963435.1 Bradyrhizobiaceae bacterium
GAAACCTGCGATGGACGCGATGCGCGAGCTTTGCCGCGAGCGCTTCGAGCAGTTCGGCACCGCGGGCCATGCGAGCAAGATCAAGGTCGTTCCCTTGGCCGAGATGGCGCGGCGCTACCGCGCCGGCGAGCTCGATCCGCGCGTCGATGCCCGCGAGCCCGTTGCGGCCTGATCAATCAGAAAGAGCAGAGAAAAGAGCAGGAGAGAGACATGAACGCACATGCAGGCACAGTCCGCGGCAAAGAGCGCTATCGCTCCGGCGTGATGGAATACAAGCGCATGGGCTATTGGGAGCCCGACTACACGCCAAAGGACACCGAT
>RXJC01000203.1:371-10616 GCA_003963435.1 Bradyrhizobiaceae bacterium
CCAAAGGACACCGATGTCATCGCCCTGTTCCGCGTCACGCCGCAGGAAGGCGTCGACCCGATCGAGGCGTCGGCTGCGGTGGCCGGCGAATCCTCGACCGCGACCTGGACGGTGGTGTGGACCGATCGCCTGACCGCGGCGGAGAAGTATCGCGCCAAGTGCTATCGCGTCGACCCCGTCCCGGGCTCGCCCGGCTCGTATTTCGCGTACATCGCCTATGACCTCGACCTGTTCGAGCCGGGTTCGATCGCCAACCTGTCGGCCTCGATCATCGGCAACGTGTTCGGCTTCAAGCCGCTCAAGGCGCTGCGGCTGGAAGACATGCGTTTCCCCGTCGCCTATGTGAAGACGTTCCAGGGGCCGGCGACCGGCATCGTGGTCGAGCGCGAGCGCCTCGACAAGTTCGGCCGGCCGCTGCTCGGCGCGACGATAAAGCCGAAGCTCGGGCTTTCGGGCCGCAACTATGGCCGCGTGGTCTACGAGGCGCTGAAGGGCGGGCTCGATTTCACCAAGGACGACGAGAACATCAACTCGCAGCCCTTCATGCACTGGCGCGATCGTTTTCTCTACTGCATGGAGGCCGTGAACCGCGCGCAGGCGGCCTCGGGCGAGGTGAAGGGCACGTACCTGAACATCACCGCGGGCACGATGGAGGACATGTACGAGCGTGCCGAGTTCGCCAAGGAGCTCGGGTCGTGCATCGTCATGATCGATCTCGTGATCGGCTACACCGCGATCCAGTCGATGGCCAAATGGGCGCGGCGCAACGACATGATCCTGCATCTGCATCGCGCCGGCCATTCAACCTATACGCGGCAGAAGAGCCACGGCGTATCGTTCCGCGTCATTGCGAAATGGATGCGGCTCGCGGGTGTCGACCACATCCACGCCGGCACCGTGGTCGGCAAGCTGGAAGGCGATCCCAACACCACGCGCGGCTACTATGACGTCTGCCGCGAGGACTTCAATCCGACCAAGCTCGAGCATGGCCTGTTCTTCGACCAGTCCTGGGCGAGCCTGAACAAATTGATGCCGGTTGCCTCCGGTGGCATCCATGCCGGCCAGATGCACCAGCTGCTTGATCTCCTCGGTGAGGACGTCGTGCTGCAGTTCGGCGGCGGCACCATCGGCCACCCCATGGGCATTGCGGCCGGCGCGATCGCCAACCGCGTGGCGCTGGAAGCGATGATCCTCGCGCGCAACGAGGGCCGCGACTACGTCCACGAGGGCCCGGAGATCCTGGCCAGGGCAGCCGAGACCTGCACGCCGCTGAAGGCGGCGCTCGAGGTCTGGAAGGACGTTACGTTCAACTATCAATCCACCGACACGCCGGACTTCGTGCCGACCGCGCTCGAAACCGTCTAAGGAGATTTGACATGAAGCTGACTCAAGGCTGCTTCTCGTTCCTGCCCGATCTCACCGACGATCAGATCACCAAGCAGGTGCAATATTGCCTGACCAAGGGTTGGGCGGTGAATATCGAGTTCACCGACGATCCGCATCCCCGCAACACCTATTGGGAAATGTGGGGGCTGCCGATGTTCGACCTTCAGGACGCCGCCGGTGTGATGATGGAGCTCGCCGAGTGCCGCAGGGTGTATGGCGATCGCTACATCCGCATCAGCGGTTTCGATTCCAGCCATGGCTGGGAATCGGTACGGATTTCCTTCCTCGTCAACCGGCCGAAGCAGGAGGCCGAGTTCGAACTGGTGCGGCAGGAAGTCGGCGGTCGCGCGATCCGTTACACCACGATGCGGAAGCCGGCCGTGCACGCATCAACCTGAGCCATTGTCTTCCGCGCGGAGCTCTCCCTGCTCCGTATCCTTGGCGGACCACTGCTTCGCCGCTCCCCCGCGGCGAAGCTCTTTTCTTCGAGGATAGCCATGCTCGATGTGCCCCATGCAACGACGACCGAACCGGGCGAGACGCGTTTCGATCTCCGCAAGGAGGCCGAAGCCGCCGGGATCACCGAGACGCTGCAACAGCTCGATCAGGAGTTGATCGGGTTGAAGCCGGTCAAGAGCCGCGTGCGCCAGATCGCCTCGCTGCTGCTGATCGAGCGCATCCGGCAGCGCGCAGGGCTCGCCGCCGCGCCGCCGACGCTGCACATGTCGTTCACGGGCAATCCCGGCACCGGCAAGACCACGGTGGCGCTGCGCATGGCCAAGATCCTGCACGGTCTCGGCTTCGTGCGGCGCGGGCAGGTGATCTCGGTGACGCGCGACGATCTCGTCGGCCAGTATATCGGTCACACCGCGCCGAAGACCAAGGAGATCCTGAAGAAGGCGATGGGCGGCGTGCTGTTCATCGATGAGGCCTACTATCTGCATCGTCCCGACAACGAGCGCGACTATGGCCAGGAGGCGATCGAGATCCTGCTCCAGGTGATGGAGAACCAGCGCGAGGACCTCGTGGTGATCCTCGCCGGCTATGGCGAGCGCATGACGAACTTCTTCGCCTCCAATCCCGGCTTCCGCTCGCGCATTGCCCACCACATCGAGTTTCCGGATTACGCGGAGGCCGAGCTGCTGGTCATCGCCGAGCTGATGCTGAAGGAGCGCGGCTATCGCTTCTCGGCGGCGGCGCGCCAGGCCTTCGAGAAATACATCGCGCTGCGCCGGACTCAGCCGTTCTTCTCCAACGCGCGCTCGATCCGCAACGCCGTCGATCGCATCCGGCTGCGGCAGGCCGATCGGCTGGTGTCCGATCTCGACCGCATGCTCGATGTCGCCGACCTCGAAACCATCGATCCCATGGATATCCTGGCGAGCCGCGTCTTCAGCGGCGGCGTCGATGCGGGGAGTGCCAAGCCATGACCGGCGAGATCATCATCGCCCCCTCGATCCTGGCTGCGGATTTCGCCCGCCTGGGCGAGGAGGTCGCGGCCGTCGACACCGCTGGCGCCGACTGGATTCATTGCGACGTGATGGACGGGCACTTCGTGCCGAACATCAGCTTCGGTGCCGACGTCATCAAGGCGATCCGGCCGATGACGACGAAAGTCTTCGACGTGCATCTCATGATTGCCCCGACCGATCTATATCTCGAAGCGTTCGCGAAGGCGGGGGCCGATGTCATCACCGTGCATGCCGAAGCGGGGCCGCATCTCGACCGCTCGCTCCAGGCGATCCGTGCGCTTGGCAAGAAAGCCGGTGTCAGCCTGTGCCCGTCAACTCCCGAGAGTGCGATCGAATATGTGCTCGATCGTCTCGACCTGATCCTGGTGATGACGGTCAATCCCGGCTTTGGCGGCCAGTCGTTCCTCGACTCGCAGCTCGAGAAGATCAGGCGCATTCGCAGCATGATCGGCGACCGGACGATCCGGCTCGAGGTCGACGGCGGTGTTACGCGCGACAACGCAGCTGCTGTGGCGGCTGCGGGCGCCGATACGCTGGTCGCGGGGTCCGCGGTGTTTCGGGGCAAGAGCGTGGCGGAATATACCGCGAATATCGAGGCCATTCGTGTCGCCGCCGAGACGGGGCGGGTTCCGAAGCGGCAAGATAAAGCCGTGCAACCGATGCGCCTCGGCGAAGCCGCGCGCACCCGGTAAACTACGGGCGGCCTCACCAAGCGATTGCGTCGAGGTGTCGATGCCTTCGGAGAGCGCGGATCGTTTCCCGGAGTCTTACGGAGAATCTGGCAGGAGTCGCCAACACCCTTCATGCCGGGGTAACCAACGGTGCCAAAGTACGCGGGCAATTAACGGTGACGCAATGCACCGCTCCACAATCTGTGGTTCAAGAACTGCAGGGAGCGCGGGATGCAGATCCAATATCTTCACTGGAATGCTGCCCATGGCTGGCGCGGAGCAGATGCCCTGCGCGAGCCTCCCCAGCTCGTGCTCTATTTCGGCAGCCGCGAGCAACTTGCGGACGGCCAAATTTATCGCGAGCTGCGCGCTCTCTATCCCGACGGTCATATCGTCGGTTGCAGCACCGGTGGACAGATCCACGGCGACGAGATTTGCGATGACGAAGTCGTCGCGGTCGCCTTGCACTTCGTCCATACGCAAGTACGGCTGGCGCAGGAGGTCATCGAGACGCGCGACGCGTCGCGGGTCTGCGGCGCGCGTCTTGCCCGCCAGGTGCTGACGGCGGATCTGGCAGGCCTGTTCGTGCTCTCGGATGGACTGGCGGTCAACGGTGGCGAACTGCTTGCAGGAATGACCGAGGTGCTCGGGCCGGATTTACCCGTCACCGGCGGGCTCGCCGGCGACGGCGCCCGATTTGAACAGACGATCGTCGGAGCCGATGCGGAGCCGTCGCCGAACCGCGTCGCCGCAATCGCATTCTACGGCGCCTCGTTCCGGTTCACGCATGGCTGCGCCGGCGGCTGGGACGTGTTCGGCCCACGCCGCAAGGTGACCAAGGCGGAAGGACCCGAGGTCATGGAACTCGACGGCGAGCCGCCGCTGGACCTCTACACCCGCTATCTCGGCGCGGAAGAGGCCGAGGCGATGCCGGGTTCAGGTCTGGCATTCCCCTTGCGCATTCACGACGACGCCGAGCCGAACCGGCAGATCGTGCGCTCGGTGTTCGCGGTGAATCGCGATGCCCGCACCCTGACGTTCGCCGCCGACATTCCGGAAGGATGCACCGCGCAATTGATGCGGGCCAATTTCGACAGTCTCGCCGCCGGCGCCGGCGAGGCGGGCAGGCAGGCGCGCAGCGCCCTCGCGGACGAAGCTGCCGGCGACAAGCTCGCGATCCTGGTGAGCTGCACCGGCCGCCGCCGCGTCATGGGGCAGCGCACCCAGGACGAGCTCGACGCCGTTGCCGCCGAACTCGGCGAGGACGTGGTCCGGATCGGATTCTACTCCTACGGCGAGATCGCTCCGCCGGCCGCCTCGGGCCGCTGCGAACTGCATAACCAGACCATGACCGTCACCGTCATCGCAGAGGCGGCGGCCTGATCATGCATCGACTGCTCGCAAGACAGATTCGCCAGTCGACGGACGAATCCGGACAGGTCGACCTGACCAAGCTGGGTGAGCTCGTCAGCGCGGCCTACGAGGAGAGCGATTGCGATCGCCGCCGCACCGACCGTGCGATCAAGCTGATGATCGAGGAGCTCGAACAGACGCATCAGCGCGCCGAACAGGATCTGCTGCGGGCGCGAGAATTCCTCGACAGCATCATCGAGAACATCCCGATCGCGGTATTCGCCAAGGATGCGAAGGACTCCCGCTACGTCCTGCTCAACCGCGCCGGCGAAGAGTATTACGGCATGCCGCGCGAGGCGATGCTGGGCAAGACCCCGGAGGAGATCTTTCCGGACAACATCGCCCGCCTGGTCAACGAGCAGGATCGCCGCGTCGTCGACAGCGGCACGCCGTTGTTCCTGGAGGAGCATCCGCTCGAAGTCGGCGTCAAGGGCTGCGATCGTCTGGTCAATTCGCGCAAGCTGCTGGTCAGGGACGGCGCCGGCGCGCCGCAATATCTGGTCGGTGTGATCGAGGACGTCACCGAGAGAATCACGAACGAGGCGCGAATCAGCCATCTCGCGCATCATGACGTGCTGACCGACCTGCCGAACCGCAGTGCCTTCAACGCCGCGCTCGACGAGCGGCTGGAGCGGGCGCAGGAGGCGGCGACAAGTTTTGCCGTGCTCAGCCTCGATCTCGACCGCTTCAAGGAGGTCAACGACGTGTTCGGCCATCCGGTCGGCGACACGCTGATGCGGGCGGCGGCGGACCGGCTTGCCGCGGAAGCCGACGGCGCCTTCGTCGCCCGTATCGGTGGCGACGAGTTCATGATCCTGATGCCCGACGACACCAGGCGTGAGGAGGTTCTGGCGCTCGCCGAACGCCTGGTCGAGACGATCGGCAACGAGCTCGAGGTCGACGATTATCTGCCTCAGGTCGGCCTCAGCGTCGGCATCGCGTTTTATCCGGATGACGGCGTGAATGCCGCCACGCTGCTCGCGAATGCCGATTCAGCGCTCTATCGCGCCAAGCGTGAGGGCAGAGGTCGGGTCCGCGTCTTCGAATCCGAGATGGACCAGGAGCTGCGCGACCGCAGGCTGTTGCAGCACGATTTGCGGCAGGCGCTGGAGCAGAACCAGTTCCTGGTCTACTTCCAGCCGCAGGCGCGCGTGGATGGCGAGGTGATCGGCTTCGAGGCGCTGCTGCGCTGGAACCACCCGACGCGGGGCTTCGTGCCGCCGGACCAGTTTATCCCGCTGGCCGAGGAGAACGGGATGATCGTCGAGATCGGCGAATGGGTCCTGCGCGAAGCGTGCCGCGAGGCGGCATCATGGCCGCGGCCGCTGCAGGTTGCCGTCAATCTGTCGCCGATCCAGTTCCAGGCCGGTGATCTCGAACGTTCGATCCACCAGATCCTGCTGGAGACGGGGCTGACGCCGACGCGGCTCGAGGTCGAGATCACCGAGGGCGTGCTGATCGGCGATTTCAACCGTGCGCTCACTTTGTTGCGGCGGCTGAAGGCGCTCGGCGTCCGTATCGCGATGGACGATTTCGGCACGGGCTATTCCTCACTGTCCTATCTCCAGTCGTTCCCGTTCGACAAGATCAAGATCGACCGGAGTTTCATCTCCAATCTGGAGGCAACGCCGCAATCGGCCGAGATCGTCCGCGCGGTCCTGAGCCTTGCGCACGCGCTGAATATCCCGGTCATTGCCGAAGGTGTGGAGACGGAAGCGCAGCGGACCTTCCTGGCGCGCGAGGCCTGCGAGGAGATTCAGGGCCATCTGGTCGGCCGGCCCGACCTGATCGAGCGTTATCTCGGTCTGGTCGGCGTGACCGTGGAGCGCCGGCTTTACGCTTAGCCTCTGGACCAGCCGGCGCTCCGGGCGTCAGTCGACACCCGTTTGGAACTTTGGCCCGGACATATATTTCCCAACAATGAGCCGATGCCAGGTGCGAGAGCGGGCGCAGCAAATCTTTTGCACAACCGCCATTGCCTTGACGCAAATCGGAGCAATAAGCTCTGCGAACGCGAGGGAGGGTCTCATGGAGAACGTACGTCGCTACCGGGCGCTGGCGTCCCTCTGTCGTCAGCAGGCGGCCTACCGGCCGCTTCAGAATTGGGAGCTTCTCGGCCAAGCCGAGCATTTCGAACATCTCGCCGAGGTCGCGCTCAAGGCGCATTTCGACGCGTGCAACGTGCGACACGACGAGGGCGCAACAGCGCCCGCGACCTGGGAGACCCCAGTCGCGGCGTAACGGCGCTGGCTCGGCTCAGTGCGACATCAGCGTCGGGACCGTCATGGCTTCCAGCATGGCGCGGGTAACGCCGCCGAGGACGCGCTCCTGCAGTCGCGAATGGCCGTAGCCGCCCATCACCAGAAGATCGAGGCCCTCGTCAGCTGCCAGCGACAGGATGGTCGGCTGGATGTCGGCGCGCGTTGCCGACAGGGCGACCGTGCGGGTCGACAGTCCGCACCGGCCGAGATGTCTGGCCAGATGGTTCGCTGAAGCTTCGTCCGAGACCGCCTTGTCTTCGTTGATGGTGATGATCACGATGTCATCGGCACGCGTCAGGAACGATGCGGCGTCGTGCACGGCGCGGGCCGCGACGCGGCTGCCGTCCCAGCAGATGCCGATCCGCCCCGCTTTGAACGCGCCGTGGAATGTGTAGGGCAGGAACAGCACCGGGCCGCCTGCCTGGAACAGAATCTCGCGCGGCACGTCGTTGTCGAACGAGCCATGCGACGGATCGGGCTGAAGCACGACGCTGAGGTCGTGCAGCCGCGCCATCTCGCCGAGCGAGGCGGCTGCATCCGCCGGAATCGCGCCGAGCGGACGGCAGGCGTAGGAGACGCCGGCGTTCGCCGCTTCGATCTCGAACACGGAGAGCGCGGCCTGGGCCCGCTCCACGGCGCGCTCGCGTTCCAGCTCGAACACGGCGGCGACCGCAGCGCCGCCCTCCATCACGTAAGCCGCGCTCGTCGCGACATAGCCGACCGCGACCGCGTCGAGATGGGCGTTGAACTGGGCCGCGAGCGAAATCGAGCCATCGATCGCCGAACGCATGGGGCGTTCGGTCGGGATGTGGACGAGAATGTCTTTGTACATGGGGGCCTCCGATGAATATCATCCGGTGGCCGCAGTCTTTCACTGCCCGAAGGAACCGTGTTGAGCTACGTCAAATGCGAGGGACGACCTGCCGCGGACAGCTCTTTCGCACGTTCTTTGCCAAGATTTAATGGCATGGACGGGACGTCGTAAGGTGACGACGCCCATGTTGGATGCAAGGCGACATCCTATCCAACATGGACATTTCGACATGAACCATCGCGCCAATTCCGACACCCCGTCCCGCAAGATCTTGAGACCGCGCCGGCTCGCGCTGCTCGGCACCGTAGCCGCGCTCGGTGTCGCCGTGCTGGCGGCCTCTCCCAGCTCTTCAAAGTTCGGTCCGAGCTCCTTCATTGCGCCAGCCCAGGCCGCGGAATCCGCCGCGACGCCGCCGGGCTTCGGTGATCTCGTCAGCAAGGTCAAGCCCGCCGTCATCTCGGTGCGGGTCAGGATCGACCAGGACAATGACAAGAGCGCCATGCTGCAACAGAACCGGATGGACTCCGACGAGGACTCGCCGTTCGACCAGTTCTCGCGGCAGTTCGGCTTCCGCTTCCCCGGTGGCCCGAACGGCATGCCGCGCCAGCGCCATCAGATGATCACGGGCGAAGGCTCCGGCTTCTTCATCTCCGCCGACGGCTATGCCGTGACCAACAACCATGTCGTCGACCACGCCCAGTCGGTGCAGGTGACGCTGGATGACGGCACCAGCTATACCGCCAAGGTCGTCGGCACCGATCCGAAGACCGATCTGGCGCTCATCAAGGTCGACGGCAAGAAGGACTTTCCCTTCGTCAAATTCTCAGACCAGAAGCCGCGCATCGGCGATTGGGTGGTCGCGGTCGGCAATCCCTTTGGTCTCGGCGGCACCGTGACGGCCGGCATCGTCTCGGCCAGCGGCCGCGACATCGGCAACGGTCCCTATGACGACTTCATCCAGATCGACGCGCCCATCAACAAGGGCAATTCCGGCGGCCCGGCCTTCGACATGAACGGCAACGTGATCGGCGTGAACACCGCGATCTTCTCGCCCTCCGGCGGCTCGGTCGGCATCGGCTTCGACATTCCGGCCACGACCGCCAAACTCGTCGTCGCGCAGCTGAAGGACAAGGGCGCGGTGACCCGCGGCTGGCTCGGCGTGCAGGTGCAGCCGGTGACGGCCGACATCGCCGACAGTCTCGGCCTGAAGGAGGCGCGTGGCGCCATCGTCGACACGCCGCAGGACGGCAGCCCAGCGGCCAAGGCGGGCATCGCGGCCGGTGACGTCATCACCGCCGTCAACGGCACTGCGGTCAAGGACTCCCGCGATCTCGCCCGCACCATCGCCACCCTGGCGCCGGGTAGCTCGGTGAAGCTCGACGTTTTCCGCGACGGCGGGACCAAGACGCTGACGCTTGCCCTCGGCGAGTTGCCGAACGAGCGGCAGGCCAAGGCCAATGGCGGCGCCGACGAGGGCAGGGAGCAGCCGGGCGCCGGGACGCCGCGGCTCGGGCTCGGCCTGGCACCGGCCGGTGAGGTCCAGGGCGCCGGCCAGAAGGGCGTTGTCGTCACCGAAGTCGATCCGCAGGGGCCGGCGGCGCAGCGCGGCATCCAGACCGGCGACGTCATCCTCAATGTCGGCGGCAAGGCAGTCGCCAATGTCGGCGACGTCCGCGCGGAGCTGGCGCAGGCCAAATCCTCCGGCAAGCGCAGCGTGCTGTTGCAGGTCAGAAGCGCGGAGGCGACGAGGTTCGTCGCGGTGCCGCTCGCCTGAGGCGAAGGTCGTTCGACCTGGATCCAGCAAGGCGGCCCTCGGGCCGCCTTTTCCGTTCGCCGTCAGGCGCACCGAACAGTCATCGATAACATTCTCGTTAACGGCAGGGATGGTGACCCGCTTCATACGAAAAAGCCGTGTTCGCTCATCACAATTCCGCTTGCGCCAACTCGGACCGCGGCAACGACGCCGCCAAGGCCGGTTGCAAGCGTGGAACTTCGAACTCGCGGCCGCTTTGTGGAACTGGCCGTGGTTCGGATTTGATCGGTGCCGACATGGATCGATTGAAGCTCTCGCTGAGGGGTGCGCTGCTCGCGGCGCCATTCGTGCTGTGGGGTGGAAGCGCGCTTGGCCGTGACGACGGCCGCTACGCAGACTCGCCGCTCAAGCCGTGGTTCGACAGCCTGCGCAGCCATCTTGGTCCGTGCTGCTCGGACGCCGACGGTTTTGCCGT
>RXJC01000355.1 GCA_003963435.1 Bradyrhizobiaceae bacterium
TTCGAAGCCGCGACGGTGGCGGCGATCCGCACCAAAGCGCATGCCTCCAACGGCAGCTTCTTTCACGTGTTCGGCTCGAAAAAGGAGCTCGCGGGCGCCCTGTTCCTGGAGGTGCTCGGGCACTATCACGCCGCGGTGCTGACCGCGCTCGATCCCGCCCCGGGCGCCGAGCAGGGCATCGACCGTCTGATCCGGGCCCACCTCGATTGGGTCGTCTCCAGCCGACGTGAGGCCCGCTACCTCTTCGAGATCTCGCGCAGCGAGTGGGGTGAGGACGTCCGCGACGCCCAGCGCGCGCAGAACGCGCGTCTCGCGGAAGGCATCGAGCGCTGGCGCGCACCGCTCGTCGCTGGCGGCGAACTGCTGCCGATGACGCCGGCGATGTTCATCAGCCAGCTCATCGGTCCGGCGCAGATCTTCTGCCGCGCCTTCCTGTCGGGACGCGATCGCACCGATCCGCGTGCTGAAGCCGACGCGCTGATCGCCTGCGCGGTCCGTGCGCTGGTACCGCCCGATCGCATCAATAAAGAATAAGGAGAGGCCGCATGCGCAATGAGACAGATCCTGAATTTGCACCGATCGCCGAACGCATCCACACCCATGTCGGACGCCAGGGCTTCATGAACCTGGTCGGCGCCGAGCTCGCGGAATTGACGCGCGGCACCTGCACCATTGCGGTGGACCGCCGGCCGGAGCTGCTGCAGCAGCACGGCTTCTTCCACGGCGGCGTCACCGCCTTCCTGGTCGACAACGCCACGACGATCGCAGCCGCCACCTCGCGCGGCCAGTCGGCGCTGACGGCGGAATACAAGCTCAATCTGCTGTCGCCCGCGGTCGGCGACAAGCTGATCTGCCGCGCGCGGGTGATCAAGCCGGGCCGTCAGGTCTCGGTGGTGGCGGCCGACGTGTTCTGCGTCAGCGACGGCGTCGAGAAGCACACCGCAACGGCGCTGGCCTCGATCGCGATGCTGAGCGAGGACGTCGCCGCCAAAACAAAAAGCCCGGCCGCCTGAGGCAGCCGGGCTTTTGATGCTTGTCATTGCCGGGCTTGCCGTCTTCGCAAAGCTTCGCCGGCCCGATATCGAGAGCCCGGCGAAGCCGTTTGCGGAGCCGGGACCCGGCAATCCATCGCTGAACGAGAGTTCTTCCATGATGGATGCGCGGATCAAGCCCGCGCATGACGAGTGGTCCTGTAGGCTTACTTCTCTTCCGCGGCCGGCGCCGGCTCGACCTCGTCGTGCTCGGCTTCCGGATCGAAGAACTCGCCGGCGGCGGCGATCGCCTCGGCGGCCGCGTCGCGGTCCTCGTTGCGGGTCGAGATGTCCTCGCCGCGGTTGATGCGCTCGGCCTCGTCCTGGCTGCGCGCGACGGTCACGGTGATCTCGACCTCGACCTCGGGGTGGACGGCAACGGTGACCGTGTGCTTGCCGATGGTCTTGATCGGCGCGTCGAGCTGCACCTGCGGGCGGTCGAGGTGAACGCCGTCGGTCTCGAACGCGATGACGATGTCGCGCACCGTGACCGAGCCGAACAGCTGGCCGGCTTCGGAGGCCTGGCGGATCACGATGATGTTCTTGCCTTCGATCTTCTCGGCAACCTTGGACGCCTCGCCCTTGGCCTGGAGGTTGCGAGCCTCGAGCTCGGCCTTCATGCCGTCATACTTGGCGCGGTTGTCGGCGGTGGCGCGCAGCGCCTTGCCGCGCTTGAGCAGGAAATTGCGGGCATAGCCGTCGCGAACCTTCACGACTTCGCCCATCTGGCCGAGCTTGTTGACGCGTTCGAGCAAAATGACTTCCATATTCGTTCTCCTTTTGAAGTGGTTTGTAGGTTTCGGTTTTGAACTCAAGGGGTCGGCAGCGGCGGCGGTTGCCGGCTGCGCAGAAAGCGCTCGCGGAAGCCGAACACGGCATCCGCAAGGCCGAGGATCACCATCGCGATCACGGGCCATCCGAACACGACCACGATGGCGTAGGTCGAGCCGAGCCAGAACGTGCGGCTCTTCAGCGCCAGCGTGAGCGTATGCAGCACGGCGAAGCCGGTCAGCGCATAGCCCATCATCAGCGCGGCTGCTGTGATCTGCGCGGCGATCGCGAGCAGTCCACCGGTGAAGCAGAAGGCGAGCGCGATGCAGAGCGCCACCAGCGTCATCGGCGGCAGCTCGGCCGTCATCATGTCCGGCCACGGCCGCCGCAGCCGGCCCGACGTCGCCGTGATCTTGGCGCTGAGCCAGAGATTGAGGGTCAACGTCATCATCGCGATGACGGTGGCCCCGGCCGGTGCGATGCGCACCAGCGCGTCGACGAACTGACCGACTTCGCCGGAGCTTTGCGAGCCCGTGGCGCTGAGGAGGCGCATCAGGCCGCGCCGCAGCGTTGCCATGATGGTCTCGGCGTCGGTCCCGAGCGTGAGCAGGGCGGCGACCGTGGTCAGCGTGGCAAAGCCGGCGAGCCACAGCAGGATGCGGCCGACCGGATACCATTCGAGCTCAGGCTCGGCGGGCGCATCGGTGGCGCCGTCTGGCGCGACAGGTCCCACGGCAACCTTTCCCACGGGACGGCTGAGCAGGACGAGATGGCCGAGCCACCACGCCGGCAGGGCGACGGTGATGGTGAAGGCGATGCAATAGGGCAGGCCGAACAGGGCGCCGAGCCCGATCGCGGCGGCGATGCCGCCGAGGCTGGCGCAAAGCGGGCCCCAGCCGATCGCGGCGACCATCAGCGGCAGCGGTGCGAGATAGAACAGGACGAGCGAGATCAGCGCGCCCGAAATGATCGAGGCGAACATCAAAGCCGACGCAGCGCCGGCGACCAGGGCTATCAGCACAAATGGCATCATCAGCTGTCCCGCTCCCTTCGAGCGGTTAGAGGCGGCTTGCCCCAACCATCGGCGACCGGACGACCCGGAAGCCTTATGAGTTCGAAAAAGTTGCGACCGGCGGCGCGAGGGCCGCCGGTCGAATTGGTCGTGTTAGCGAATGACGTAGGGCAACAGGCCCAGGAACCGCGCGCGCTTGATGGCGCGGGCGAGCTCACGCTGCTTCTTCGCGGACACCGCCGTGATGCGGCTCGGCACGATCTTGCCGCGCTCGGAGACGTAACGCATCAGGAGCTTGGAGTCCTTGTAGTCGATCTTGGGAGCATTGGCGCCCGTGAACGGGCAGCTCTTGCGACGACGGAAAAACGGACGGCGTGCACCAGCTTCAGCCATGATTCTTACTCCCCATCCGTGGTTTCAGCTTCTTCACGCGGACGGCGCGGGCCGCGATCGCCGCGGAAACCGCCCTCGCGGTCGCCACGGAAGCCGCCTTCGCGCTCGCCGCGGAAGCCACCGCCACGGTCGTCACGCTCGCGGTCGCGGTCGGCCTTGCGCATCATCGCGGACGGGCCTTCCTCCAGCTCCTCGACGCGAACGCTGAGATAGCGGATCACGTCTTCGCTGATGCGCTCCTGGCGCTCGATCTCGGCGATCGCCGCGGAGGGTGCGTCGATGTTGAGCAGCACGAAGTGCGCCTTGCGGTTCTTGTTCATGCGGTAGGTGAGGGAGCGCACGCCCCAGTTCTCGGTCTTGGTGACCTTGCCGCCGAGACCTTCGACGATACCGGTCATCTGCGCAGTCAGCTCTTCGACCTGCTGCGTGCTCGCGTCCTGACGCGCGAGAAAGACATGCTCATAAAGAGCCATGGTGGTCCTTTCCTCTTGTTGGCGCATCGCCCGGCGTCAAGCCCTTAAGAGGCCTTCGGAAAGGACTCTGGGATGAAGCTCAGAAGGCGGAAACACGGGACGACGGGCCGACTGGCCCTGCCACACCAAAATCACGAATGATTTGCTGAGACCGTCCGTTCAGCTCCCGGCCGGGGTCTGCGGATGCGCGCCTTATACGGATTTTGGCCGGCTTTGCAAGGTTGGCGGGCTGGATTTCGACCCGGATTGCTCGGGTGGCCGGTGCCGTCGCGCATCCTCCAAGACCATGTCCGCTTGATTTATTTGTTTGTATGTTATACAAATAACTCATCAGGGAGGCTCCGCAATGGCGGAAGAATCGGTTTACGAGCTGGTCGAGGCGGCTGGCGATCCCAAGCACGCCGCGCGGGCCACGCGCTCGGCCGGTCGCAAGATGCGCTCGCTGCTGCTGGATGCGGCGAGCCCGCTGTTCCGGGAGCGGGGGCTGTCGGGCACGGCGATCACCGACATCGCGGCGGCCGCGGACGCATTCCCGAGCCAGATCACCTATTACTTCCGCACCAAGGAGGCGCTGTTCGTCGAATGCGCCTGCCGCGACCTCCTGTATCTGGCGCGTGCGACCGAGCAGGCGGCGCTGAAGGCGCGCACGCCGCGCGAGTACACGCACGCTTTGGCGCAGACCGTGACGGCGAGCGATTCAGTCGCCTTCTTCGCCGAAGCGCTGACATTGACGCGCCGCCGCCAGGATCTGGCACCGCTGGTCGAGCGCACCATCGAGCGCCTGCACAGTGAAGGCGCGCGCGCCTATGCCGACCAGGTGGCGCGGCACGGCTGGCGCTCGCTGCGTGCGCCGGACGAAAGCTCGCGGCGGTTCTGGGCCGTCGCCATCGGCGTCATCCTCGAAGGCTTCGCCATGGGCCGTTCGCCCGAGGAGCTCTGCGCCGAGATGCTGCGCGTGCTCGGCGAGCAGGCGAAATCCAGCGGCGATCCTGCGCGCCTGCGCCTCGTCGAGGATTCATCACGTTCGAATGAGGAGGGGTAGGCCATGACCGCGCTTCGCATGCGGGCTCGCGATTTCCTGACCGACGAACAGCTCGCCGACGTCCGCCAGCGCGTGACCTGGAAGGGTGTCGCGCTGATCGCGCACGCCTGGGCGCTGATTGTTGGGGCGGTCGCGCTGGTCGCGTGGTGGCCCAATCCGGTCACCTATGTTCTCGCCGTCGCCATCATCGGCTCGCGCCAGCTGGGCCTTGCGATCCTGATGCATGACGGCGCGCATGGCTGCCTGTCCGCCGACGAGAAAACCAATCTGACCCTGAGCCAGTGGCTCTGCGCCTATCCGCTGTTTGCGGAGACGCGCAGCTACCGGCGCTATCATCTTCAGCACCACGCGCGCACGCAGCAGGAGGACGATCCCGATCTCGTGCTGTCGGCGCCGTTTCCGATCACCAGGCTGAGCTATCGCCGCAAGTTCATCCGCGACATCACCGGACAGACCGGCTACCAGCAGCGCAAGGCGCAATTGCTCAACGCGCTCGGCCCGAACGACTGGCCGTGGCGCCAGCGCGCCGCGCATTTCTGGGACAAGCTCGGCCCGCAATGCCTCGTCAACGCCGCGATGTTCGCCGCGTGCGCAGCCGCCGGCGTGTGGTGGGCCTATCCGCTGCTCTGGCTGGTGCCGCTCTTGACCTGGATGATGGTCATCACCCGCATCCGCAACATCGCCGAGCACGCCGTCGTTCCCGACAGCAACGATCCCTTGCGCAACACCCGCACCACGCACGCCAATTTTTTCGAGCGCCTGTTCATCGCGCCGTATTACGTGAACTATCATCTCGAGCATCATCTGCTGTTCTATGTGCCCTGCTACAATCTGCCGAAGGTGCATCGGCTGCTGAGCGCGAGCCGATATGCTGCTCGCATGGAGGTGCAGCCGGGCTATGCCGCAGTGCTGCGGCTGGCGACGGCAAAGCCCGACCGGGATGACAGGCCAGGCCAGTTGGTGAACAGCGCACGCCGCGCGCAAGCGGGGGCTGAGATCGACGCCAACCAGACCGCCGGTGGATTTTGAGGGGACGTATCCCCAGTTGAATGCCGGCCGGGGTTCCCATCGCGGCTTGACAGTCCGGCCCCTGACAGTGTCTACGGCCCCCTTTGGAGCATGATCCGGGACCATGGCTCAAGGACCAGATCCCTGGGAACCCGGTCCCAAGGAACCCGGTCCCAAGGCCGCGTTTAATCGGCCACCGGTTCTCAGGAGGGATCGTGCCCGACAAGCAGGGAGCGCCGATGACGGCAGCATTCACATTTCCGGGGCAGGGGTCCCAGGCGGTTGGCATGGGCAAGGCCCTGGCCGACGCCTTTCCGGTGGCGCGCGCCGTGTTCGACGAGGTCGATGCCGCGCTTTCCGAAAAGCTGACGGCCATCATCTGGGATGGTCCGGCAGAAACTCTCCAGCTCACCGAAAACGCCCAGCCGGCGCTGATGGCGGTTTCGATCGCCACCCTTCGCGTGCTGGAGGCTGAGGCCGGTTTTTCCGTGGGGCGGGACGCCGCTTTCGTCGCCGGTCACTCGCTCGGCGAATATTCGGCGCTGGCTGCGGCCGGCAGCCTGACGGTCTCGGATACCGCCCGTCTGCTTCGCACCCGCGGTCTCGCAATGCAAAAGGCCGTTCCGGTTGGCGCCGGCGCGATGGCCGCGCTGCTCGGTCTCGACTACGAAGCTGCCATGGAGGTCGCGGGTGAGGCGGCGCAGGGGCAGGTCTGCCAGGCCGCCAACGACAATGGCGGCGGACAGGTGGTCGTCTCCGGCGACAAGGCCGCGGTCGATCGCGCCGTCGAGATCGCCAAGACCAAGGGCGCCAAGCGCGCGATGCTGCTGCCGGTGTCCGCCCCGTTCCATTGCAAGCTGATGCAGCCCGCTGCCGATGCCATGGCGGAGGCGCTGTCGAAGGTCACGATCAAGGCGCCGGCCGCGCCCTTGGTGTCGAACGTGCTGGCAAGCGCCATCACCGATCCCGACGAGATCCGCCGCCGCCTGGTCGAGCAGGTCACGGGAACGGTGCGCTGGCGCGAGTCGGTTGCCTATATGGCGGGGCAGGGCGTCACCCGTTTCTTCGAGATCGGCGCCGGCAAGGTGCTGACCGGCCTCGTCAAGCGCATTGCGGACGGTGCCGTCGGCGTCGCGGTCGGCGGACCCAACGACATTGCCGCCGCCAAGGACGCATTGGCCGCTGCGAAGCAGGGCTAAAGCGCGATGATTCCTCATCGCGCTTGAGTTTTTCAGTTTACGCACGATCTTCGGAAAACCGCTGCGCACTTTTCCGGATCGTGCTTTGGAGGAGTTATCGATGTTCGATCTGACTGGCAAAAAGGCGCTCGTCACCGGCGCGACCGGCGGCATCGGTGGCGCGATCGCGCAGGCGCTGCATGCGCAGGGCGCGACCGTTGCGATTTCAGGGACGCGCAAGGAAGTGCTGGACGAGCTCGCTGGCAAGCTTGGCGAACGCGTGTTTGTATTGCCTTGCAATCTCTCCAAGGCCGACGAGGTCGAGGCGCTGGTGCCGGCGGCGGAAGCCGCGATGGGCCAGGTCGACATCCTCATCGCCAATGCCGGCATCACCCGCGACAATCTCTTCGTGCAGCTCCGCGACGAGGATTGGGAGGAGGTCATCAACGTCAATCTGACCTCGACCTTCCGCCTGGCGCGCGCCGCCACCAAGCTGATGATGCGCAAACGCTTCGGCCGCATCATCGCCATCACCTCGGTGGTCGGCGTCACCGGCAATCCCGGGCAGGGCAATTACACGGCCTCGAAGGCAGGCCTGATCGGCATGATCAAGACGCTGGGCGCCGAATACGCCAAGCGCGGCGTGACCGCCAACTGCATCGCGCCGGGCTTCATCAAGACGCCGATGACCGACGCGCTCAACGACAAGCAGCGCGAGACGATTCTGTCCAAGGTTCCGGCCGCCCGGCTGGGGACGCCCGAGGACATCGCGGCGGCCGCGGTCTACCTGAGTTCGAACGAAGCAGCCTATGTCACCGGCCAGACCATCCACGTCAACGGCGGCATGGCCATGATCTGACGTTTCATTCCGCACCGCGCGCGGAAGCGGGCACCGGATGCGGCAAACGGCCGTTTCCGGAGCGAAATGAGGCTTGTAGTCAAGGCAATTGAAGTGTGATAACCGGACCTTCAACGGATGGGCAAAGAACGCCATTGCAGGTTTTTGAAACCCTGTATATTGGCGATGCGGAGCCTTGGCCGTCGTTCGCCGGGCCCTGTATCGGTTAGGATGGGGCCAAATCAAAGTTCGTAAGCGAAGGCAAGTAACACGACCACGACGGCTCGTATCGTCCCGGGGGGTCGGGTCTACAGGGAACAACACGAGGTTAAGCAATGAGTGACATTGGCGAGCGGGTTAAGAAGATCGTGGTCGAACACCTTGGTGTTGAGCCCGAGAAGGTTGTCGACGCTGCGAGCTTCATCGACGACCTCGGCGCCGACAGTCTGGACACCGTCGAGCTGGTGATGGCGTTCGAAGAGGAATTCGGTTGCGAGATTCCGGACGACGCCGCGGAAACGATTCTCACCGTCGGCGACGCTACGAAGTTTCTCGAGAAGAACGCGAAGAGCTAAGGCTCTTCATTTTCGCGGGGACAACATTGAAACCGGACGGGCCGCTTCGCAGCGGTCAGCCGGTTTCTTGTTATTGGCCGTGAATCTTTCGATGCGGAGTTATCGGACATGAGGCGGGTTGTCGTCACGGGCCTCGGCATGGTCTCGCCACTCGGTTGCGGCGTCGAGCCGACCTGGAAGCGCATTCTCAACGGCGAAAGCGGTGCGCGCAGGATCGAGAGCTTCGACGTCTCCGATCTCCAGACCAAGATCGCCTGCACGGTCGTGCGCGGCGACGGATCCAACGACACCTTCAATCCCGACAAGTGGATGGAGCCGAAGGACCAGCGCAAGGTCGACGACTTCATCATCTTCGGCATGGCCGCGGCCGGCCAGGCGCTCGACGACGCCAACTGGCACCCCGAGACCGAGGAGGACAAGTGCGCGACCGGCACCCTGATCGGGTCCGGTATCGGCGGTCTCAACGGCATTGCCGAGACCGCGATCCTGCTGAAGGAGCGCGGACCGCGCCGGGTGTCGCCGTTCTTCATTCCGGGCCGCCTCATCAACCTCGCCTCCGGCTACGTCTCGATCGCGCATGGGCTGAAGGGACCGAACCATTCGGTGGTCACCGCCTGCTCCACCGGCGCACACGCCGTCGGCGATGCCGCCCGCCTGATTGCGCTGGGCGATGCCGACGTGATGGTCGCAGGCGGCGCCGAGTCGCCGATCTGCCGGATCGGAATCGCCGGCTTCAATGCCGCGCGCGCTCTCTCGACCGGCTTCAACGACACGCCCGAGAAGGCCTCGCGCCCCTACGACAAGGACCGCGACGGCTTCGTCATGGGCGAGGGCGCCGGCGTCCTCGTGCTGGAAGAGCTCGAGCACGCCAGGCGCCGTGGCGCGAAGATCTATGCCGAGGTGATCGGCTACGGTCTGTCCGGTGACGCCTATCACATTACCTCGCCGTCGCCCGACGGCGATGGCGGCTTCCGCAGCATGTCGGCGGCGCTCAAGCGCGCCGGCCTCACCGCATCAGATCTCGACTACATCAACGCGCACGGCACCTCGACGCCGCTCGGCGACGAGATCGAGCTCGGTGCCGTCGAGCGTCTGCTCGGCAACGCCGCCTCCAAGGTCGCGATGTCGTCGACCAAGTCGTCGACGGGTCATCTGCTCGGCGCGGCCGGTGCGATCGAAGCTATCTTCGCCATTCTCGCGATTCGGGATAATGTCGTGCCGCCGACGATCAACCTCGACAATCCGTCGGTGGAAACTGCGATCGACCTCGTGCCGCACGCGGCGAAGAAGCGTGAGGTCAACGTCGCCTTGTCGAACTCGTTTGGTTTTGGCGGTACCAATGCGTCGGTGATCGTCCGGCGTTTGGCCAATTAGTTTGCGTTTGAGACGAATCCACCGTTTTGCCGTATTCGGCGATAGTCATGGACGTGGGCGTGCATTTGGCAGGGCAAGCGATTGCCAGGCCGCTATTGAACCGGCAGGATTCAGGTTGCTTCAATGAGTGAAAGGCCGCCCATTTCGCCCCGGAGTCCGCGGGCAGCGCTGGAGCCCGAGCAGCTCCCGCCGCCGCCGAAGCGATCGGATCGTGCGCGCAATCCTTTCGTCGTCGTCGGCAACGCCATCATCACCCTTCTGCTGATCGCCATGCTCGGCGCCGGCGGCGTCTATTATTACGGCCGGCAGGTGCTGGAAGCCCCCGGGCCGCTGAAGGAAGACAAGATCGTCAACATCGCGCAGCGCGCGGGCAAGCGCGACATCGCCGAGACGCTGAACCGGGAAGGCGTCACCGACGTCAATCCCTGGGTGTTCATCGCCAGCGTTGCCGCGCTGAAGGCGAGCTCGGACCTCAAGCCGGGTGAATATGCGTTCCAGAAGAACGCCTCGCTCCGCGACGTCATCGCCACCATCGTCGAGGGCAAGGTGGTGCAGCACGCCGTCACGATTCCGGAAGGCCTGACCTCCGAGCAGATCGTGGCGCGCCTGTCCGACAACGACATCTTCACCGGCAGCGTCCGCGAGCTGCCGCGCGAGGGCACGCTGCTGCCGGAGACTTACAAATTCCCGCGCGGCACCCCGCGCGAGCAGGTGATCCAGCGCATGCAGCAGGCGCACAAGCGTGTGCTCGCCGAGATCTGGGAACGGCGCAGTCAGGACATTCCGGTCAAGACGCCGGAGCAGCTGGTGACGCTGGCCTCGATCGTCGAAAAGGAGACCGGCAAGCCCGACGAGCGCAGCCGGGTTGCCGCGGTGTTCGTCAACCGCCTGAAGCAGCGCATCAAGCTGCAGTCCGATCCGACCATCATCTACGGCCTCGTCGGCGGCAAGGGCACGCTGGGCCGGCCGATCAAGCGCAGCGAGATCACGCAGCCTTCACCCTACAATACCTATGTGATCGAGGGTCTGCCGCCGGGCCCGATCTCCAACCCCGGCCGCGCCTCGCTGGAGGCCGCCGCCAATCCGGCCCGCACCCGCGATCTCTATTTCGTCGCCGACGGCACCGGCGGGCACGCCTTCACCGAGACCTACGACGCGCATCAGAAGAACGTCGCCAAGCTGCGCGCGATGGAGAAGCAGATCCAGAACGACACGGTGGAGCCGGCCGAGGAGGCGCCGCCGCCCGCCGCCACTGCGCCCGGTGCCACCGATACGCCGACCGCGACGACGCCGCCGGCACGGCCAAATCAGAAGAGGCCACCGTCGCGCCCGGCACCGGCGCGGCAGGGCGCGGTGCAACCCTCGCCCCCGGTGGTCCAGCGCTAGGCGCGCTGCAGAGCTGCCTGCGGACTTTGCGGATTCCACTTTCCTGCAAAATAGTCTTAAGATTCGCATGGCTTGATGCCGTGCGAATCCCGTGTTCCTGGAGAATTTGACCTGATGGCGCTGTCTTCCATGACCGGCTTTGCGAGATGCCACGGCGCAAGCGGGCCGTATACGTTCGAATGGGAATTGAAGTCGGTCAACGCCAAGGGCTTTGACCTCAGGGTCCGGCTGCCGCAGGGCTTCGAGGAGCTCGAGGCCCACGCCAAGAAGCGTGCCGGTGAGCTTTTGTCGCGCGGCACCGTCTACGCCAATCTCACCGTCAAGCGCACCAATGCCGCCGCCACGGTCCGCATCAACGAGGACGTGCTCAACGCCGTGCTGAAGGCCGCCGCGCTGATCTCCGGCAAGGTCGACGCGGTGGCGCCGAGCATCGACGGCCTGCTCGCGATCAAGGGCGTTGTCGAGATCGCCGAGCCCGAGGGGGACGAGGAGGAGGACAAGGCCGCGCGCGCTGCTGCCGCCGAGGCCTTCGACAAGGCGCTCGACGAGCTCGTCACCATGCGCAAGCGCGAGGGCACCTCGCTCGGGCAGATCCTGTCCCAGCGGGTGGACGAGATCGAGCAGCTTGCCAAGAAGGCGGAAGCCGCGCCCGGCCGCAAGCCCGAGGCGATCAAGGCGAAGCTCGCCGAGCAGATCGCGACACTGCTCGACACCTCCGAGCGTTTCGATTCCGACCGCCTGATGCAGGAGGCGATCCTGATCGCCACCAAGGCCGACATCCGCGAGGAGCTCGACCGCATCGCATCCCACGTCGCGCAGGCGCGCGAGCTGATCGGCAAGGGCGGCCCGATCGGCCGCAAGCTCGACTTCCTGGCGCAGGAGTTTCACCGCGAGGTCAACACCTGCTGCTCGAAGTCGAACGACATCGAGCTGACCAATACGGGCCTCGCCATGAAGAACGTGGTCGAGCAGTTCCGCGAGCAGGTCCAGAATCTGGAGTGATCGATGACGAGCGGCGGTCACGGAACTGACGGTGTCGAGCGGCGCGGCTTGATGTTCGTGCTGTCCTCGCCCTCGGGCGCGGGCAAGACGACGCTGTCGCGGATGTTGCTCGAGCGGGAGCCGGGCTTGAAGATGTCAGTATCGGCGACCACGCGCGCAAAGCGACCCGGGGAGGTCGAGGGTCGCGACTACTTTTTCGTCGACAAGCCGCGCTTCGAAGCGATGGTAAAGGGCGACGAGTTGCTCGAATGGGCCACCGTGTTCGACAATCTCTACGGCACGCCACGTGCTCCGGTGGAGGCGGCGTTGTCCGCCGGAAAGGACGTGCTGTTCGACATCGATTGGCAGGGCACGCAGCAACTGCATCAGAAAGCAAGCGTGGACGTCGTTCGCGTCTTCATCCTGCCGCCCTCGGCAGCCGATCTCGAGAAGCGTCTGCATTCGCGCGCGCAGGATTCCGACGAGGTCATCCGCAAGCGCATGAGCCGCGCCAGCCACGAGATGAGCCACTGGGCCGAGTACGACTACATCGTGATCAATCACGACGTCGACGAGGCCTTCGCCGAGGTGCAGTCGATCCTGAAGGCCGAGCGTCTCAAGCGCGAGCGGCGGATTGGCCTCGTTGGTTTCGTGCGAGGTTTGCAAGGGCAGCTTCAGGCCTAGGCCGCGGCAACTGCGGCCCTTGTTTGGCCAGCCGTTCCAGCATCGCGGTGATCACGTCGACATCGACGGTCTCCTCGATCCGCAAGTCGTCGTTGCGATGGTCTTCCTCGCGAGCGACCGGCTTTTCGGCATCGGTCGTCTCGGCAGCGAGCCGGGGCGCAGCTTCGATCTCGAACGCTCCGTTGAAGAAGTCGGCCTCGTCGAGCTCGGCGGCCTCGCTGCGAACGGCAGCGGATTGCGCTGCGATCCTTTCGATCTCCTTGGTGAATGCGGCAAGTTGCGCGGTCTGCGGCGGCCGGACCTCATCGAAGTCGACCGGGCGGGGCTGCGCATGCGGCGTGAGAGCCGGCGTCGCATTCTGCCAGGGCGCGCGGTCTCCGTCATGATCTTGCGGCGTCCAATCGTCCCAATGCCCGCGGCGGTCGGCAGCGTGGACGCGCACGCGTTTGCGGGCGAAGCGGTAGATCACGCTGGCGAGGATGCCCGCAAGCGCCAGCGCGCCGCCGATCACGAGCATCAGCATCTGTAGCGAGCCGCCGGGCTTGTCGGTCGTGCCTTCTGTTGCGGCAGGCGGGGGCGGGGCAGGGGATTTTGACGCCTTTGCCTTCGGCTGCGGGGCTGGTGCGACGATGGCTGGCGCTGGCTCCGGCGCCGGGGCAGTGGACGCCGTGGGGACATCGGGCCATGGCGAGGCCGCAGGCGCTTGCTGCGCGCTGCTGTCGGCTTGCGTCGCAGTTTGTTGAGGCGGTGTCGGGTTTGACGGCGCGGCCGGCGTGATCGCGTTCGGCGCTTTGGGAGTCGCGCCATTCCGCGGACTCACATATTCGGCACGCGCGTCCTGCACCGTCTGCTGCGGCGGTGCTATCGAATCCGATGGCGTGTCGGCCGCGGCCTGCGCCGTCTGCGCCGCTTTCGCCCCGTCCTTGTCGCCGGCGGCGCGCAGATACCAGCACTGCCGCTTGGTCGTGCGGTCGAGGCGATAGTACCAGTGCTGTCCCTGCGGCGCGGCGCCTTTGGGCGAGGCGAGGCAGTCGGCGGCCGCGTTGGCCGGGCTCGGTGGGTTCGGCGCGTTCTGCGACATGGCCGCCAGGGGCGCGCCGGCAATGAGAGTGCCTACCAGCGCGGATACGAATTTTGCGGTGCGGTTGCCCATCCTGGTCTCCCGGTTACGCATGACGCAACTCTTAACCAGCCCTTTGTCATCAAAGACTTGGGTGGCAATGAGCCGCAAATCCGGAGAGGATGTGGCTTGAATTGGGCCTGCGGGGCGTTTGTTCCGCAGTGAAATCGGGTTTCCGCTCGTTACTGTTTCGCCGAACTCCAGGTTCCGCCGCAGCCGTCGGAACGCCGCCAGGTACCGGAACCGCTGCGTGCGCCGAGGCGTCCGGAGCCGGTGAAGGTCACGCCGCCGTCGCCGTGACCGAACGTGCTCACGGCGCCGCTCGAACTGACCGTGCCGGTGACTCCCTGGCCGATGACCTTGCCTGAGGAGACCACGACCGCGCCGCTCGTCGAGCCACCGCAGCCGACGCTGGTCACCACCCAGGCGCCATCGAAGCCGCCACCGCCGCCACCGCCGCCGCTTCGCCGCGACGACGAACGCGGTTCGTTGGCCGCTGGCTTGCTCCGGCGCGCGGGTGCGGCTGGCTCGGCCGAGCGGTCCGAACGCGAGCCGGACAGCGACTTCTCGTCATTGCCGATCGAGCCGCCGGCACTGCCGGACTGGGCGAAGACACAAGGCGGAGCGAGGGTGACGCCGAGGAGGGCGGCGAGGGCAAACGGACGGGCGACGGCAATGGGCATGAGCAAACATCCAAAAATGAAAAAGGCATCAGCGGCCGGAGCCGTCAGCGCAGACGGCCCCAATAATGCGGCAAGTTTTGCCAGCCTTGCCGCATTCGTCAAGCGCGGCGTCCCTGGCGCGCTGCACGCCCTCGCGCTGCACCAGCGACCAGGACTTGTCGGAGATCGCAAACGCGCCGCAGCTCTTGCCATAGAAGGAGAGCTCGATCGGACATTTGGCGCCGCCGCAATTGCCGCGCGCATCCGCCACCGCCGCGCGCCGAGAGGCATGATTCCACGAGATGCCCCATTTGCTGCTGTCGGGGCCATAGACGATCGAGCCCCAGGGCTTGAGATCCTCCATCTTGCGCATTCGCAGCAGCAGGCCTTCGGTCGCTTCCCCCGTCGGCGCCATCGCGATCCGCTGCTGCAGCTTCGTGATCGCGCGGGTGAGGCCGTCCGGCGTATCAGGATCGAAATTGAGCTCGTAGAGCCGCTCGCTCAGTTCGCTGAGCAGGGCGGCATCGCGCAAGGGGACGCGGTCGGGATCGGCGCGCAGGCGCTCCGCAGGCGAGGGATCGGGCTGTATCGCCGCGACCTGCGGCGGCGGTGGGGCTTGCGTCGGCGGCACGAAGTAGAAGGTGCCGTCGATCGGCGAGGACGACACCCAGGGCTGCTGCGCGCCCGCGGTCGCGCGCTTCACGGCGAGGCCGACCTGGTTGAAGGTCTGGAACACGTCGAGGCCGGCGACGCGGAGCGTCGTCGCGAGCGCCTTGGTGTAGGGGCTGTGGCCGTCGGCGCCGTCCTGCGCGACGTTGCCGGGCTGCGTCGCGTAGGAGATCAGCGTGCCCTCGGGCGCGCGCATCTGTGCAAGGCCGCCGTCGGAGGAACGCAGGCCGCGCGAGCCAAAGGGATTGTTGCGGCAGGCATCGAGGATGACGAGGTTGAGGCGCGTGCCGGAGCCCTGCATCTGCCGCAGCACGAGGTTGACGTCGGTCATCTGGAAGTCGACGTCGGCCTCGCGCGTCGGATTGGCGCCGACCGGTACGAGATAGTTGGAGCCCGCGACCTGCACGCCGTGCCCGGCATAATAGAACAGCGCGACGTCGGCGCCC
>RXJC01000224.1 GCA_003963435.1 Bradyrhizobiaceae bacterium
TGGGCGGGCGCTGTCGCAGGAGACCTTTGCACTCGCGCTCGGCGCGGGCCTGGAAAAGCTCTCGGTCCAGATGACGGTCGACCAGCAGGCCGCGATCGCTCTGTTCGAGAGCCTCGGCTTCAAGGCCGAAGCCTTGCTGCGCGATCACGTCCGCGACGTCGACGGCAAGACCCATGACATCGTCGTGCTCGGCCATAACGTCGCGCAGGTCCAGGCCCAGATGGAGGCCTATGGGCTGCCGGGGGCGGTCCAGCACTAGAAGCACCCCGCACGTTTCAAAAAATGGAATTCAACCCCATGCACAGTAGGCAGGGGGCAAAAGGGCAGCAGTCTGCCCATATTTAACCATCTTCACGATTTCGTGATATCGCATTGCAGCATGCATATTGCATCGCACAATTAACTATGCCATATAAGACCTGCCCCGGGCCAACGCGGACGGGGTGAGCCCATAGCTCAGATCAAATGAGGATGGAGACAACCCCATGACCACCGAAACCAACACCGCTTTCGAGGGCTTCAAGGACGCTTTCAAGAACATCCAGAACCTGGAAGTTCCCGAGGCTGCCCGCGAGTTCGTCAAGAAGACCGCCAACACCGCCAAGGATCGTGCTGCCGAGGCCTTCGCAGGCTCCGAGCGCGTGACCGCCGCCGTCGAGAACGCGGTGACCGAGTCCGTCACTGAAGCCGGCAAGATCAGCCGCAACATCCAGCAGGCGATCTACGAGGACGCCGAGGCGTTCTTCTCGGGTATCGACAAGCTCGCCTCCGCGAAGTCGTTCAGCGAGGCCGTCGAGATCCAGTCGGGCCTGCTCCGCTCGCGCGGTGAAGTGTTCGTCTCGCGCGCCAAGGCGACCGCCGACTACCTCGGCAAGCTCGCCGCCAACGGCGCGAAGTCCGCTCAGGACAACTTTGCCAAGGTCTACAACAAGACCGCCTGATCCGGCGCCTGAGACGAAAAACTGAATTTGAGGCCCGCTTCGGCGGGCCTTTTGTTTGTCGGCTTTACCGCCTCAACTGTCCTTCCGGGGTGCCCGGAGGGCGAACTACGGTGCGCAATTGCGCACCTGAGAATCTCGAGATTCCGGGTTCGATGCTTCGCATCGCCCCGGAATGACGTAGTCTCCAATTCACAATGACTCCTTCCACTCCCTTCTCCCCCGTCACCGCCGGCGACGCCGAACGCGCGGCGGAGCTGCGCCGCGTCAAGGCGCTGGCGACGCTGGTGCTCGCATCGACGCTGGCGCTCTTCGTCGTCGCGAAATGGCTGTTGCCCGTGCATCCCGTCTTCGGCTTCATCGCCGCCTTCGCGGAAGCCGCGACCATCGGCGGCTTGGCAGACTGGTACGCCGTGGTTGCGCTGTTCAAGCGGCCGCTCGGCCTGCCGATCCCGCACACCGCGATCATCCAGAGCAACCAGGCCCGCATCGCCGACAAGCTCGGCGAGTTCATTCAGGTGCATTTCCTCGAGGCCGGTCCCGTCGAGGCCAAGCTGAGAGAGATCGACTTCGGCTCCTTCGTCGCCGACTGGCTGCGCGACCGCAAGCGCAGCGACGATCTTGCGCGCTTCGCGCTACGTCTGTTGCCCGAGGCCGTCTCGGCGACGGAGAGCTCGGGCCTGATGACCTTCATCATCCGCCGCATGTCCTCGCAGCTCCAGGCGATCGACCTTGCCCCGCTTGCGGCCGGCACGCTGCGCGGCTTCGTGGCGGAGGGGCGGCACCAGATCCTGTTCGACGATCTCCTGCGCGTGATGCACGAGACGCTGAACCAGAAGGAGACCATGGCAATGATCCGCGACAAGGTGCGCGCGGAATTGCCGACCCTGCTCCGGCTCTATCGCGCCGACAAGTTTCTGGTGAACAAGATCGTGGCCTCCGCCACCGCCTTCTTCAACGAGGTCCGCAGCGATCCCAAGCATCCGTTCCGCGGCGAGTTCGACCGCATGGTGCTGAGCTTCGTCGACCGGCTCGGCACCGATCAGGCCTATATCGATCGCATCGACGGCCTGAAGCGCGATCTCCTGGCGCGGCCCGAGCTTGCCGATCTTGCCCGCACCGTCTGGGCCAACGCGCGCTCCTTCATCGAGCGCAGCGCGAGCGGCGAGACGCAGGTGCTGCAGCATCACCTCGCCGGCATGTTCGTCGCGGCGGGCGAGGCGCTTGCCGGCGATGCCGAGCTGCGCGGCGAGATCAACCAGGGTCTGGTGACGGTGTTGCGCAGCTTCGTCGCCGACCAGAAGAGCGGCGTCTCGATCTTCATCTCCGACCAGGTCAAGGCGTGGGACATGGCGCAGCTGATTTCGCTGATCGAAATCAACATCGGCCGCGACCTCCAGTACATCCGCTTTAACGGCTCGCTGATCGGCGGCCTCGCCGGGCTCGCGCTCTACACCGTAGAATTCCTGCTCCGATTGCTGTGACTTTTGCGTCACGGCCGTTAGCATTAACGCGGGGGCCTATTGTCGCCCCGCATCTCTCCCGCTTGAATGTCGGGAACCGGCCGCCTAGCTGATTCATGTTGCGCTGCGGAACGATCAAGAAGCCGGTGCATTGGAATTCATGCCCATTTGCCGGCATCGCGACCGGCGTCGTCCCAGGGGATTCATTGATGACCGCTACAGCCCAGACGCTGCGTCCGCCGTCCCGTACTCTGATGTTTCTGGAAGGACGCGCGATCCACGAGTTCGGCGCATTTCTCGGGGCGCTGCCGCTGCTGAGCCTCGCGCCGCGTGGCGACGGGCATCCGGTTCTGGTGCTGCCGGGCCTCGTGGCGTCCGATGCGTCCACGCGGGCGCTGCGCACGTTTCTGACCAGCAAGGGCTATGCGGTGAGCGGCTGGCGCCAGGGCCGCAATTACGGCCTGCGCGAGGGCGTGCAGCACGCGATGGTCGATCTGGTCGAGGAGCTGAGCGACACCCACGGCCGCAAGATCAGCCTGGTCGGCTGGAGCCTCGGCGGCCTCTATGCGCGCCAGCTCGCCAAGATGATGCCCGAGCGCGTGCGTCAGGTGATCACACTCGGCAGCCCGTTCGCGGGCGATCCCCGTTCGACCAATGCCTGGCGCGTCTATGAATGGGCGAGCGGGCAGAAGTCCGACGAGGTCGATCCCGAGTTCGGCGGCGAGCTCGCCGTGCCGCCGCCGGTGCCGACCACCGCCATCTTCAGCCGCACCGACGGCGTCTGCGCCTGGCAGGGCTGCATGGAAAAGACGGGCGCGCAGACCGAGAGCATCGAGGTCGAGAGCAGCCATTGCGGCATGGGCCACCATCCAGCGGTGGTCTACGCCGTGGCCGATCGCCTCGCGCAGAAAGAAGGCCAGTGGCGCCCGTTCGATCGCAGCGGCTGGCGCAGCCTGGCGTATCCCGATCCGCACAGGTAGGTTCTTCGCCTCTTCCGCGTACGGGAGGGCGATCGCATTTGAACATTCCGCAGAGGTCGTCATGCCCGGGCTTGTCCCGGGCATCCACGTTCTTTGCCGGTGTGTGGAGATGCGTGGATGGCCGGGACAAGCCCGGCCATGACGATGCGGATGCTCTGCGAGATCAGCTCTCACCGAACGCGTGGAGCCCCCATGCCTAGCTTCTCCCCGCGAGCGGGGAGAAGGAGAGGAGGAAGCGTCGCTTCCATCCATTGTCGCGCCTGCACCAAACGCGCTATGGCTGCCGCATGGCGCATCCGCTCTCCCGCATCATCGACCAGCTCAAGCGCGAGCCATCGCGCACCGGCTCCATCGTCATCACCGTGTTCGGCGATGCCATCGTGCCGCGTGGCGGGTCCGTGTGGCTCGGCACCCTGCTGGAATTCTTTGAGAGCCTCGATATCGACAGCGGCGTGGTGCGTACCGCGATGTCGCGTCTCGCAGCCGACGGCTGGCTGACGCGCGAAAAGGTCGGCCGCAACAGCTTCTATCGTCTGGCGGAGAAGGGGCGTCAGACATTCGAAGCCGCGACGCGCCACATCTACGATCCGCCGCCGTCGGACTGGACCGGGCGCTTCGAACTGCTCCTGATCGGCAATGAGGACCGAGACGTCTCGCGCGAGGCGCTGCGCAATGCCGGCTTCGGCAGTCCGTTGCCCGGGGTCTGGGTTGCGCCGTCGGGCGTACCCATCCCGGACGAAGCCGCGGGCGCGATCCGTCTCGAAGTCTCGGCTGAGGATGACAGCGGCCGCCGCCTGCTCAGCGCGAGCTGGCCACTGCAGCGCACCGCAGATGCCTATCTGAAATTCATGAAGACCTTCGAGCCGCTCCGTGCCGCGATCACGCGCGGCACGGATCTGTCCGAGGCCGACGCCTTCACCGCACGCATCCTCTTGATCCACCATTACCGCCGCGTCGTGCTGCGCGATCCGCTGCTGCCCGAAACTCTGTTGCCCGCGGACTGGCCGGGCAGAGCGGCACGCGAGCTCTGCGGCGACATCTATCGCGCGCTGCTCGCTCCGTCCGAACAATGGCTCGATGGCCATGGAACCAACGAGAGAGGACCGCTGCCACCGGCCCGAAAGCTGCTGGAACGGAGGTTCGGTGCCTGAGTTTTATGTTACAGAAATATCTTGCATGAAGTAATTCTTGTTATATATTGACTCCCAACAAATCGGGAGGATGCGCATGTACACCCAGGCGCTGAACACGGCCGAGACCGATGACCGCGGTCTGGAGGATGCTGCCAAGGCTGCGCAGTTCCAGGCCCGCATCGATGCCGAGGAACGCATCGAGCCGAACGACTGGATGCCGGCGGCCTACCGCAAGACGCTCACCCGACAGATCTCCCAGCACGCCCATTCCGAAGTCGTCGGCATGCTGCCGGAAGGCAATTGGATCACGCGCGCACCGACGTTGCGCCGCAAGGCCGCGCTGCTGGCCAAGGTGCAGGACGAGTGCGGCCATGGCCTTTATCTCTACGCGGCTGCCGAGACGCTGGGCTCCTCGCGCGAGGAGCTGGTCGATGCCATGCTCGCGGGCAAGGCCAAATACTCCTCGATCTTCAACTATCCGACGCTGACCTGGGCCGACATCGGCACCATTGGCTGGCTGGTCGACGGCGCCGCGATCATGAACCAGATCCCGCTGTGCCGCTGCTCCTATGGCCCCTATGCGCGGGCGATGATCCGCGTCTGCAAGGAGGAATCCTTCCACCAGCGCCAGGGCTACGAGATCATGCTGACGCTGTGCCGCGGCTCGGACGAGCAGAAGGCGATGGCGCAGGACTCGCTGAACCGCTGGTGGTGGCCGGTGCTGATGATGTTCGGTCCGCCCGATGCCACGAGCCAGCACAGCGACACCTCGACCAAGTGGAAGATCAAGCGCTTCTCCAACGACGAGCTGCGTCAGAAGTTCGTCGATGCCACCGTGCCGCAAGCGCAATATCTCGGCCTCACCATTCCCGATCCGGGCATGAAACGGGATGCCGACGGGCACTGGCGCTACAGTGAGATCGATTGGGCCGAGTTCAAGCAGGTGCTCGCCGGAAACGGTCCGTGCAACCGCGACCGCATGGCAGCGCGCCGCAAGGCGCATGAAGACGGCGCCTGGGTGCGCGAGGCGGCAGCCGCTTATGCAGCGAAGCGCGCCCAGCGTCAGACCGCACAAGCCGCCGAATAGGAGATCGAGATGGCCACGCCGAACACGCCGTTGTGGGAAGTCTTCATTCGCAGCCGCAACGGGCTGGCGCACAAGCATGTGGGGTCGCTGCATGCGAGCGACGCGACGATGGCCCTGCAGGCCGCCCGCGACATCTACACTCGCCGCGGCGAAGGCCTGTCGATCTGGGTCGTCCCGTCGAGCGCGATCACCGCGAGCGATCCGGCCGAGAAGGCCATGATGTTCGAGCCGGCGGAATCGAAGATCTATCGGCATCCGACGTTCTACGAGGTGCCCGAGGAAGTGGGGCATATGTGATGGCGACCGCGAACATCGAGGTCTCCGAAACGCCTTTGGTGCTCTATGCGCTGCGCCGTGCCGACGACGCGCTGATCCTGGGCCATCGGCTGTCGGAATGGTGCGGGCACGCGCCGATGCTGGAAGAGGATATGGCGCTCTCCAACATCGCGCTCGACCTGATCGGCCAGGCGCGCGAGCTCTACAGCTACGCCGCGAAGGTCGAAGGCAAGGACAACGACGAGGACAAGCTCGCTTATTTGCGCGATGTCCGGCAGTACCGCAACCTGCTGCTGGTCGAGCAGCCCAACGGCGATTTCGCCCAGACCCTGGTGCGGCAGTTCTTGTATTCCGCCTTCGCCGACCTCTATTGGCGCGCGATGACGGCCTCGCGCGACGCGACGCTGGCCGCGATCGCGGCCAAGTCGGAGAAGGAGAGCGCCTATCATCTGCGCCACGCTTCGGAGTGGCTCATCCGGCTCGGCGACGGCACTGACGAGAGCCATGCCCGCGCGCAAGCCGCGATCGATCACCTCTGGGCCTTCACCGGCGAGATGTTTGCCGTCGACGACGGCGAGCGCGCACTGATCCACGCCGGGATCGCCATCGACCCCGGTACCTTGCGTGGTCGCTGGCTGCAGACGGTTTCTGGTGTCATCGGCGAGGCCACGCTGGTGTTGCCGCAGAACGATTGGATGCAGCAGGGCGGCCGCTCCGGGCGGCATAGCGAGCACCTCGGCCATCTCCTCTCCGAGCTGCAATCGATGCAGCGCACTTTTCCGGGGCTGACATGGTGACGGTGCTCGACGACGCCTCCGCGCTGCGCCAGCGCGCCTGGGATGCCGCGGCGAGCGTGGTCGATCCGGAGATCCCGGTCTTGAGCATTGCAGATCTCGGCGTGCTCCGTGAGGTTGCCGTGGACGGCGATCATGTCGAGGTCGCGATCACGCCGACCTATTCGGGCTGTCCGGCGATGAACATGATCGCGCTGGAGATCGAGCTGGCGCTGGAGCGCGCCGGCTTCCATCAACCAAAGGTCCGCACCGTGCTGTCGCCGGCCTGGACCACGGACTGGATGAGCGAGGAGGGCCGTCAAAAGCTCCGGGCCTACGGCATCGCGCCGCCGCAGGCGTCAAGCTCCCGCCGCGCGCTGTTCGGCGCGCAGGCCGTGGCGTGCCCGCAATGCGGCTCGGAGGACACCGAGCTGCTCTCCGAGTTCGGTTCGACCTCCTGCAAGGCGCTGTGGCGCTGCAAATCCTGCCGCGAACCCTTCGACTACTTCAAGTGTCATTGAGCGCACAAATGCCAACCCCATTGTCATTGCGAGGAGCTCTTGCGACGAAGCAATCCAGACTGCTTCCGCGGATGGACTCTGGATTGCTTCGCTTCGCTCGCAATGACGACCGAAAGACCGAACGGGGCTATCTGTAATGTCAGCAGCCGCACCGCGCTTCCATCGCCTGGCCGTCAACGACCTCCGCCGCGAGGCCTCCGACGCCGTCTCGATGACCTTCGCCATTCCCGGCGAGCTTGCCGGCGATTACGCCTTCACGCCCGGGCAGTATCTCACGCTCCGCACCACGCTCGACGGCGAGGAGGTTCGCCGCTCCTATTCGATCTGCTCCGGCCCCGACGACGGCGAGATCAGGATCGCCGTGAAGAAGGTCGATGGTGGCGCGTTTTCGAGCTGGGCCGCCGAAGATCTCAAATGCGGCGACGAGCTCGACGTGATGACGCCGACCGGCCGCTTCGGCGTGGTCCCGCCGGCGGATCGGGCGCGCGTTCATGTCGGCTTCGCCGCGGGCTCCGGCATTACCCCGATCCTGTCGATCGTGAAGGGCGTGCTGGCGCGCGAACCGGACAGCCGCTTCTTCCTGTTCTACGGCAACCGCACCACCGACAACATCATGTTCCTCGAAGCGCTCGAGGAGCTGAAGGACCGCTTCATCGATCGCCTCTCGATCTTCCACGTCATCTCCGGCGAGGAGCAGGACATTCCGATCCTGCATGGCCGGCTCGACGGCGGCAAGGTGAGGGTGCTGCTGCGCTCGCTGGTGCCGGCGGGAAGCGTCGATCATGTCTATATTTGCGGGCCCCTCGGCATGAGCGAGGACATCGAGGCAACCTGCCGCGAGCTCGGCATCATGCAAGACCGCATCCACGTCGAGCGCTTCGTCTCCGAATTCGGTGGCAAGCCGCGGCCGAAAAAGGCCGTTGCGCCCGATGCGCCGCCGAAGGCGATCGCCTCGCTGATCATCGACGGCAAGCGCCGCGATGTGCCGGTCGCCGAGGACGAGGCGATCCTCGATGCCGCGCTACGCGCCGGCGTCGACCTACCCTTTGCCTGCAAGGGCGGCATGTGCTCGACCTGCCGCGCCAAGCTGGTCGAGGGCGAGGCGCCGATGGACATCAACTATTCGCTGGAGCCGTGGGAGCTGAAGGCAGGCTTCGTCCTGACCTGCCAGGCCAAGCCGTCGTCGGAGCGCGTCGTGGTCGATTATGACCATGTCTGATCGGGCGTATCAGGGCCCGGCAATGCGAATGCGTCGCATTATTTGACAGTTTTGGCCAACCAGCAGAACATCATGGGCAAACATCTGGCCGGGAGAAGCGCGTGAACGTCAAGACGGCACTGTCGCCTGAGGATATTGCCCGCGCCTGCGCCGACGCGATGTGGGCGGAGGACGATGCCTCCAAGGGGCTCGGCATGGAGATCGTCGAGATCGGCCCGGGCTTCGCGACGCTCGCGATGAATGTGCGGCCGGACATGGTCAACGGCCAGCGCATCGCCCATGGCGGCTTCATCTTCACGCTCGCCGATTCCGCCTTCGCCTTCGCGTGCAACTCGCACAATGACCGCGTCGTTGCCGCGCAGGGCCAGATCACCTTCGTCAAGCCGGGTAAGCTCGGTGATCGCCTGGTTGCGAAGGCACGCGAGATCACGCGCGGCGGACGCTCGGGCATCTATGACGTGCGCGTCACCGCGGGCGATGTGGTCATTGCCGAATTCCGCGGACATTCACGCGTCATTCCCGGCACCTGGCTGCCGACGCAAGACGAATAACCAAGCAAGAAAAGAACAAATCAATGTTGTGGGGAAGCGAGGATGGCTTTGACGAGGCTCAAGGAACGCGGCTTCTATAGCGCCGAGATGGATGCGCATGAGCGCGCCTCGCGCGATGAGATCATGGCGCTGCAGAAGCAGCGGCTGGCCTGGTCGCTGAAGCACGCCTATGACAACGTCGCGCATTATCGCAAGGCCTTCGACAAGGCCGGCGTGCATCCGTCCGATTTTCGCGAGCTGTCCGATCTCGCGAAATTTCCGTTCACCGTGAAGACGGATTTGCGCGACAATTATCCCTTCAACATGTTCGCCGTGCCGCGCGAGAAGCTGGTGCGCGTGCATGCCTCTTCCGGGACCACCGGCAAGCCGATCGTGGTGGGCTACACGCAAGCCGATATCGACACCTGGTCGGACGTGATGGCGCGCTCGATCCGCGCCGCCGGCGGCCGCACCGGCATGATCATCCACAATGCCTATGGTTACGGCCTCTTCACCGGTGGGCTCGGTGTCCACTACGGCGCCGAGAAGCTCGGCTGCACCGTGGTGCCGATCTCCGGCGGCATGACCGAGCGGCAGGTGCAGCTCATCAACGACTTCCGCCCCGACATCATCACGGTGACGCCGAGTTACATGCTGGCGATCCTCGACGAGTTCAAGCGCCAGAAGCTCGATCCGCGCCAGTGCTCGCTCAAGGTCGGCATCTTCGGCGCCGAGCCCTGGACCAATGCGATGCGCGGCGAGATCGAGGACGCCTTCGACATGGATGCGACCGACATCTACGGCCTCTCCGAGGTGATCGGCCCCGGCGTCGCGCAAGAATGCATCGAGACCAAGGACGGCCTGCACATCTGGGAGGATCATTTCTACCCCGAGGTGATCGACCCCGAGACCGGCGCGGTGCTGCCGGACGGCGAGAAGGGCGAATTGGTCTTCACCTCGCTGACCAAGGAGGCCTTTCCCGTCATCCGCTATCGCACCCGCGACCTGACGCGGCTGTTGCCGGGCACGGCGCGGCCGGGCATGCGTCGCATGGAGAAGGTGACCGGGCGCTCGGACGACATGATCATCCTGCGCGGCGTCAACCTGTTCCCGACCCAGATCGAGGAGGTGCTGCTCGCGACCGACTGGTGTGGCGGCCACTTCATCCTGGAGCTGACCCGTGAAGGACGCATGGACGAGCTGACCATCATAGCCGAGGCGCGATCCGAAAGCTGGGACGGAAGGGGTCTCGTCGACCACGCCGACCGGATCGCGACCCACATCAAGAACACGATCGGGATCAGCTCGAAGGTTCAGATCGTGCCCCCTGACACGCTGGAACGCTCGCTCGGCAAGGCCAAGCGGCTCTACGACAAGCGGCCCAAGGACTGACTTGGCGGATTGACTTGACCGGCCCCAAAGGCGACAAGGCCCGGAGAAATCACGGGTTATTTCATGTCGCCAGCCGATACCAAAGCCGTCGAAGCGCGCTGCGTGCGCCTCAACGCCAAGGCCGAAAACGCCGCTGCGCTTGCGCCAGTGGTCGAGCGTCACGCGCTGACGCCCGGTCCGAACGACCTCCTGATCGAGGTGAAGGCCGCGGCCGTCAACCCTTCCGACGTGAAGGCAGCGACCGGGCTGATGCCCTATGCCGTGTTCCCGCGCACGCCGGGCCGCGACTATGCCGGCGTCGTCATCGCCGGGCCGGCCGGCACGATCGGCCGGGAGGTGTTCGGCTCGTCCGGCGATCTCGGTATCCGACGCGACGGCACCCACGCCAGCCATCTCGTGGTCGAGGCCGACGCGGTGGTGGACAAGCCGAAGGCAGTGTCGTGGGAGGAGGCCGCCGGCATCGGTGTTCCCTTCGTCACGGCCATGGAAGGTTTTCGCCGTGCCGGCGTGCCGAAGCCCGGCGAAACGGTGTTGGTGTTCGGCGTCAACGGCAAGGTCGGCCAGGCCGCGGTGCAGATCGCGACCTGGCAGGGCGCACGCGTCATCGGCGTGGTGCGCAAGGCGGAAGCCTACGAAGGCCACGCCAACGCGCCGATCGAGGTGATCGACGCCTCCGCGACCGATGTCGCAGTGCGGGTGCGCGAATTGACCGGCGGCAAGGGCGCCGACATCGTCTTCAACACGGTGGGCGATCCCTATTTCCAGGCGGCGCACAAGTCGCTCGCATTGCGTGGCCGCCAGATCCTGATTGCCGCGATCGACCGCATCGTGCAGTTCAACATCCTCGAGTTCTACCGCGGCCAGCACACCTATGTCGGTATCGACACGCTCGGCCTGTCCTCGGCGGCAACCGGCGCGGTGCTTCGTGATCTCGGTCCCGGCTTTGCCAGCGGGCAACTGAAACCGTTCCCGATCAAGGGAAATGCGGTCTATCCGCTCGAGCGCGCCAAGGAGGCGTACGTGGCCGTCGCCGGCTCCTCGCGAGACCGGGTGATCCTGAAGCCGTAACGGAGAACGTCGAGAGATCTGAGACCAACCGATGGAATCCCCTCAACTCGTCATTCTCGCCGGCCTTGCCATTGGTCTCGTCTACGGCGCCGTCGGCCTGCTCAGCGGCTTCTGCCTGATGAGCAGCATGCGCGGCTGGCTGGCCGAGGGAGACGGGCGGCTGGTGCGGACCTATGCGCTGGCGATCGCGGTCGCGATCGCCGCCAGCCAATTCCTCGCCGGCCGCGGCATGGTCGACCTCGGCAAGACGATCTACCTGCAAAATTCGTTCTCAGTGCCTGCGCTGTTCCTCGGCGGCCTGCTGTTCGGTTACGGCATGGTGCTGTCGAACGGCTGCGGCTCGCGCGCGCTGGTGCTGCTCGGCCGCGGCAATCTTCGCTCCTTCGTCGTCGTGATCGTGCTTGCCATCGCCGCACAGATGACGCTTAAGGGCTTGATTGCGCCGGCGCGCATCGCGCTGGTTCAGGCCTCGCAAACCACCGTCAACACGAATTCGCTGCCCGCGCTGCTCGTGACGCTCGGTCTCGCGGAAGCGGCTGCGCGCACGCTTGCCGCGGCGGCGATCGTCATCGCGCTGATGCTGTTTGCCTTCGCGCATCCTGCGTTCCGCCGCTCGCCAGGCCAGATCGCAGCCGGGATCATCGTCGGCCTCCTTGTCTCGGCCGGCTGGTATGTCACCGGCTATCTCGGCGCGGACGACTTCAATCCCATCCCGGTGACCTCCCTGACATTCATCGCGCCGATCGCCGATAGTCTGCAATATGCCATGCTCTCGACCGGCCTGACGCTGAACTTCGGCATCGCGACAGTGGCCGGCGTCTTCGCCGGAAGTCTGGTCACGGCTCTCGCGACCGGCCGTTTCAAGCTCGAAGGCTATGCCTCGCCGCGTCACATGCTGCGCTCCGGCGGCGGCGCCGCGCTGATGGGCATGGGCGGCGTGATGGCGTTCGGCTGTTCGATCGGGCAGGGTCTCACCGGCGTGTCGACGCTCGCACTGGGCTCGTTCATCGCGCTCGCCGGCATTCTTCTGGGCACCACGGCTGGCCTGCGCGGCGCGCTGCGGGTTCAGCCTCTCGCCGTGGTCTGACGTCGCAGCAACCAGTCGCCCAGCGTCGCAAGACCGATGCCGCTGACGATCAGCCCGGCCGCGACGGCAAGACTCATATCGATGGGCTCACCGAGCAGGATCGCGGCGCTGGCAATGCCGACGAGCGGCGTTCCCGTGGTGCCGAGCGCCGTCGTCAGGGCCGAGATGCTCTTGTTGACCATCGACATCGCCCAATAGGCCAGCGCCGTCCCGATCAGG
>RXJC01000136.1:0-4512 GCA_003963435.1 Bradyrhizobiaceae bacterium
ACCGGGCGAAATCCGTCGGGTCAGCAATGACGACTGGCAGATCAACGCCTGCCCGCACCACGGGCCGAGCCTCACCGTTGCGCCGAACGGCACCTACCACGTCGCCTGGTACACGAACGGAAAGGTGCGCAAGGGATTGTTCTACGCGCACTCCCGCGACGAAGGCCGCACCTTCTCTGCGCCGATGCCGCTGGGGCAGGCGGGCCGCAATCCGACGCGGCCCTTCGTGCTTGCCGGCCTCACGGGAACGGTGATGGTCTGGAAGGAGTTCGACGGCGAGAAGACCTCGGTCCAGATGACGATCTCCCGCGATGATGGAGAAACATGGTCGCCGGCGAAGACGATATCGAGCACGAGCGACACCTCCGATCATCCCCTGCTGGTTTCCAACGGCAAGCGGATCTATCTGTCGTGGATGACGAAGGCGGACGGCTATCGGTTGACGGCGATCGAGGACCAGCCATGAGATTTCGATTTGCAGGCATTGCGAGCCTTGTCGTTCTGACAGCATCGACCGTGGCTCTTGGTGCAGCTTCTGCCTTAAAGCCATTCGAACGCGGCACCTGGCAAGCCGTTCTGAGGCAACACGCCGGCCGCCCCGTGCTCGTGCATTTCTGGGGCGTGACCTGCGGACCCTGCAAGGTCGAACTGCCGCTGCTCGGGCAATTTGCCAAGGATAATCCTGACGTCGACGTCGTCACGGTCAGCGCCGATCTCGTGCCCAATCTGCCGGGAGCAACGCAATCGATGCTCGACAAGGCGGGTCTGTCGTCCACGGAGAATTTCATCTTCAACGACGGCTTCGTCGAGCGTTTGCGGTTCGAGATCGATCCTTCCTGGCAGGGCGACATCCCCAGGACAATGCTGATCTCCCGGGAAGGGACCGTCACGACGATCGAAGGCTCGGCGGAAATGGCCGATCTCGAAAAGTGGTCGGCACAACAACACGGCAAACACTGAAATCTAGGTCTGCAAAGGGAATATCGACATGAAGACAATCTCGAAAAACGTGCTGCTCGCTGCGTTCGCTCTCGCAATCTCCGCAGCACCGGCGGTCGCCGAGGACGTCAAGGCCGGCGATCTCGTCATCTCGCAGGCGTGGAGCCGTGCGACGCCGGGCGGTGCGAAGGTCGCCGGCGGCTATCTCGTCATCGAGAACAAGGGGACGACGCCGGACAGGCTGGTCAGCGTGTCAGCTGATATCGCCGGCAAGTCCGAGATCCACGAGATGGCGATGGACAACGGCGTGATGAAGATGCGTCCGCTCGACAAGGGACTTGCCATCGATCCCGGCAAGACGGTGAAGTTCGCGCCCGGCGGCTATCATCTCATGCTCCAGGAGCTGAAGGGCCCGTTCAAGCAGGGCGACAAGGTGCCGGTGACGCTGCAATTCGAGAAAGCCGGCAAGGTCTCGGTCTCCCTCGACGTCCAGGGCGTCGGTGCGCAGGCCCCCGGTGATGCCGGGCATTCCGGTCACATGGACATGAACAAGATGCCGGATCACTCGGGAATGAAAATGAAATGAGAACGATCTTGGCTCTCGGGAGACCGAACATGAAGCGATCCTGCCTGGTCCTGATTGCCGCGCTCGCCGCCTCACCGGCGGCGGCGCACGTGTCGCTCGAGAGCAAGCAAGCCACAGTCGGCGCGCCCTACAAGGCCGTGTTCGTCGTTCCGCACGGCTGCGCGGGCTCGCCGACGGTGAAGATCCGCGTGCAGGTCCCGGAAGGGGTGATCGCGGTGAAGCCGATGCCGAAGGCGGGCTGGAATGTCGATGTCGTCGAGGGCAAATATGCCGGAGAATACGACTATCACGGCAACAAGCTCTCCTCCGGCGTCAGGGAGGTGGCGTGGTCCGGCGGCAAGCTGCCGGATAAGCACTACGACGAGTTTGTTCTTAGCACGTTCCTGACCGACAGCCTGAAGGCAAATACGACGCTGTACTTCCCCGTCGTCCAGGAATGCGAGACCGGCGTCAGCCGCTGGATCGAGATCCCTGCGGAGGGAGCGAAGCATTCGCACGAGGGCAAGTCCGAGGGCAAGTCGACCGCGCCGGGCGTGAAGCTGCTGCCAAAACCCTGATGCGCCTGCTCGCCGCGCTCGCGACGTTCCTCCTCGCTGCCGGTTTCGCGAGCGCGGCGTGGGCGCATGCAGCCCTCGTCTCGGTCGAGCCGGCGAGCGGCAGCATGCTCACTGCGGCGCCCAAGGCGGTGGAGCTGCGCTTCAGCGAGACGGTGACGCCGGGCGCGATTCGGCTGATCGACGGTGCGGGCAGGGCGCGGGACGATACGCGCGTCAGCGTATCGGGCGAGACGATTTCGATCGCGATGCCGGCGGATCTGCCCGAGGGGACAGCCGTCGTCAGCTACCGCGTGATCTCGCAAGACGGCCATCCCGTCGCGGGATCGGTGATCTTCTCGATTGGCGTGCCGACGGCAACCAAGCCAGCCGCCGCCGCGGACAGCGGCTTGATCGCGCTGATCTGGCTGACGCGGCTCGGCCTCTATCTCGGATTGTTCGTTGGCGTCGGCGGCGTGTTCTTCGCGCGCTGGATCGCACGGTCGTTGACCGGCACGGCCGTGCCGCGAATGGCGCTCGCCGTCGGCATCCCGAGCGCGATAGCGTCTCTTGGCGCCGTGGGCCTCGACCTGTTCGGTCTGCCGCTGGCAGCCCTTGCGACCGCGGCCCCCTGGAAAGTCGCGCTCGCGACAAGCGCCGGTCCCGCGCTGCTGGTTGCCCTGCTTGCGATGCTGCTCGCGCTGACGGCGCTGCGCAGCGCGTCGTACGGGCGCGCGCTTGCGATCATGGCGTTGGTCGGCGTCGGCCTGTCGCTTGCCATGACCGGGCACGCTGCGACCGCACCGCCCGAGGTTCTGACGCGGCCGGCGATCTTTCTCCATGGCCTCGGTGTCGCCATCTGGATCGGTGCTCTCGCGCCGCTCGTGGCGCTGCTGTCGCGGCCGACGATTGCGACCCTTCAGATCGTGAACCGCTTTTCCCGCATGGCTGCGCTCGCGGTCGGCGTGTTGGCCTTGACCGGCCTCACACTTGCGATCGTGCAGCTCGAAAAGCCGGGAGCGCTGGTCGAGACCCGTTACGGGCTGATCCTCTCGGTCAAGCTCGTCCTGGTCACGGGATTGCTGGCGCTGGCTGCGCTCAATCGGTTCCGGCTGACGCCGGCGTTGGCCCGGAACGAGACAAGCACACCCGCACTCAGGCGCTCGATCCTGCTCGAAAGCTTTGTCGCGCTGGCGATCCTGGCCGTAGTCGCCGGCTGGCGCTTCACGCCGCCGCCGCGGACCGTCGTTCCCGAGACGCCGCTGGCGATCCACATCCACACCGACAAGGCGATGTTCCAGGTGCTGGTGTCGCCCGGCAGACCCGGTGTCGACGATTTCGTGCTCCAGCTCATGACCGGCGAGGGGACGCCGCTTAAGGCCAAGGAGGCGACGCTGACGCTGAGCCTGCCCGAGCGCGGCATCGAGCCGATGGAGCGGAAGGCCTCGCTGGGGCCGGACGGCTACTGGCATGTGCGCAAGGTCGAGCTTCCCTTCGCCGGCCGCTGGCATGTGCGGATCGACGCGCTGGTGACCGACTTCGAGCAGGTCACGCTCGAAGATGAACTCGACGTCACCGGGCCGTAGAGGCGCAGCTTAAGCTGAACCTGAAGTCCGACGGAAAAATGACAGGAATTCCGTTGCCTTAGCGGCTTTTCCTCATTCCCGGTCTTGTGTTTTCGCTCCCAATCCGGTTTCACTGCACCCGGTCACTGATTCCACGAGTATTGCCATGCGGTTGTCGCGGTTCTTTCTGCCCATCCTGAAGGAAAATCCGAAAGAGGCGGAGATCGTCTCGCACCGGCTGATGCTGCGTGCCGGCATGATCCGGCAGGAGGCCGCGGGCATTTATGCCTGGCTGCCGCTCGGCTTCCGCGTGCTGAAGAAGATCGAGCAGATCGTGCGCGAGGAGCAGGACCGCTCCGGCGCGATCGAGGTTCTGATGCCGACCCTGCAGCTCGCCGACCTCTGGCGCGAGAGCGGCCGCTACGACGCCTACGGCCCGGAGATGCTGCGCATCGCCGACCGCCACAAGCGCGAGCTGCTGTACGGGCCGACCAACGAGGAAATGATCACCGAGATCTTCCGCGCCTATGTGAAGTCCTACAAGAGCCTGCCGCTGAATCTCTATCATATCCAATGGAAATTCCGCGACGAGCAGCGTCCGCGTTTCGGCGTGATGCGCGGCCGCGAATTCCTGATGAAGGACGCCTATTCCTTCGACCTCAACGAGGCCGCGGCGCGCGTCGCCTACAACAAGATGTTCGTCGCTTACTTGCGCACCTTCGCCCGCATGGGACTGAAGGCGATTCCGATGCGTGCCGAGACCGGCCCGATCGGCGGCGATCTCAGCCATGAGTTCATCGTGCTGGCCGAGACCGGCGAATCCGGCGTGTTCATCAATCGCGACGTGCTCGACCTGCCGGTTCCTGGCGAGGACGTGAACTATGAGAGC
>RXJC01000136.1:4562-19970 GCA_003963435.1 Bradyrhizobiaceae bacterium
GCGACCTCACGCCGATCATCAAGCAATGGACCTCGCTCTACGCTGCGACTGAAGATGTCCACGATTCCGCGCGCTTCGAGCAGGAGGTGCCCGCGGACAAGCGGGTGAACACCCGCGGCATCGAGGTCGGCCAGATCTTCTATTTCGGCACCAAATATTCCGAGCCGATGAAGGCGCTGGTGGCCGGCCCCGACGGCGTCGACGTGCCGATCCATGGCGGCTCCTACGGCGTCGGTGTCTCGCGCCTGTTGGGCGCCATCATCGAGGCCTGCCACGACGAAGCCGGCATCAAATGGCCGGAGGCGGTGGCCCCGTTCCGCGTCTCGATCCTCAACCTCAAGCAGGGCGATGCCGCCGTCGATGCGGCCTGCGAGAAGCTCTATGCCGAGCTCCAGGCCAAGGGCGTCGATGTGCTCTATGACGACACCGACCAGCGCGCCGGCGCCAAATTCGCCGCCGCGGACCTGATCGGAATTCCCTGGCAGATCATGATCGGGCCGAAGGGGCTGGCCGACGGCAAGGTCGAGATCAAGCGGCGCAGTGACGGCTCCCGCGAGACGATGTCGCCTGCGGACGCGGTCGCAAGACTTGTGGGCTGATAAGGCTGATCGGCTGAATATTGTTCGTCGCCCGAGATCGCGGCCGCCAATCCGGCCACAATTGCCCCCGAATCATGGGATTATCGAGCGATGGATGAAACCATGACCGAAACCGTGCAGACCGCGCCTTTTGCGCCCTTCGAGTGGATGCTGTCGGCGCGCTATTTGCGGGCGCGCCGCAAGGAGGGATTCATCTCGGTCATCGCCGGGTTCTCCTTTCTCGGCATCATGCTGGGCGTGGCGACGCTGATCATCGTGATGGCCGTGATGAATGGCTTCCGCAAGGAGCTGCTGGACAAGATCCTGGGGCTGAACGGCCACATCCTGGTGCAGCCGCTGGAATCGCCGCTGACCGACTGGAAGGACGTCGCCGACCGCCTCAGCCAGGTGAAGGGGATCCGGCTGGCCGCGCCCGTGGTGGACGGCCAGGCGCTGGCGTCCTCGCCCTGGAACGCCTCGGGCGTGCTGGTGCGCGGCATCCGCTCCGACGATCTCAACAACCTCACCTCGATCGCCAAGAACATCAAGCAGGGCTCGCTCGAGGGCTTTGACGAAGGGCAGGGCGTCGCGATCGGCCGGCGCCTCGCCGACCAGCTGTCGCTGCATGCCGGCGACAGCATCACGCTGGTGGCGCCGAAGGGCGCGGTGACGCCGATGGGCACGACGCCGCGCATCAAGCCTTACAAGATCGTCGCCGTGTTCGAGATCGGCATGTCCGAATACGATCTCGGCTTCGTGTTCATGCCGCTCGCCGAAGCGCAGGCCTATTTCAACCGCAACAACGACGTCACCTCGATCGAGGTGTTCACCACCAATCCCGACCAGATCCTCGCCTTCCGCCAGGCCGTGACCGAAGCGGCGGGCCGGCCGGTGTTCCTGGTGGATTGGCGGCAGCGCAACTCGACCTTCTTCAACGCGCTCCAGGTCGAGCGCAACGTGATGTTCCTGATCCTGACCATGATCGTGCTGGTCGCAGCCCTCAACATCGTCTCCGGCCTGATCATGCTGGTGAAGGACAAGGGCAGCGACATCGCGATCCTACGCACCATGGGCGCCTCGCAGGGATCGATCATGCGGATCTTCCTGATCACGGGCGCCTCGATCGGCGTGGTCGGCACGCTGGTCGGCTTCGTGGTCGGTCTCGTGATCTGCCTCAATATCGAGTCCATCCGGCAATTCCTGTCCTGGCTGACCTCGACCGAGCTGTTCTCGCCGGAACTCTATTTCCTGTCGAAGCTGCCGGCCGAGATCGACATCGGCGAGACCACGGCGGTCGTGATCATGGCGCTGACGCTGTCGTTCCTGGCGACACTGTATCCGTCGTGGCGCGCCGCGCGCCTCGACCCCGTCGAAGCGCTGCGGTACGAGTGAGGGGCTGATGGAGAGCCAGGGGGCTGACGATGTACCGGTCATTTATCTCCACGAGATAAAGCGGCAGTACCTGCAGGGCGAGGTGCCGCTGACGATCCTCGACGGCGCCAAGCTCGCATTGTGGGCCGGCCAGTCGGTGGCGCTGGTCGCGCCGTCGGGCTCGGGCAAGTCGACGCTGCTGCACATTGCGGGGCTGCTCGAGGCGCCGGATTCCGGCGAGGTCTATGTCAATGGCGCGCCGACCTCGCAGCTGCCCGACATCGAGCGCACCCAGCTGCGCCGCACCGATATCGGCTTCGTCTACCAGTCGCACCGGCTGTTGCCGGAGTTCTCGGCGCTGGAGAACGTGATGCTGCCGCAGATGATACGCGGCCTGAAGAAGTCCGAGAGCGTCAAGCGCGCGAAGGAGATTTTGGGCTATCTCGGCCTCGGCGACCGCATCACCCACCGTCCCGCGGAGCTGTCGGGCGGCGAGCAGCAGCGCGTCGCGATCGCGCGCGCGGTCGCCAACGCGCCGCGCGTGCTGTTCGCGGACGAGCCGACCGGCAATCTCGATCCGCACACGGCCGACCATGTGTTCCAGGCGCTGATGCAGCTGGTCAAGGCGACCAAGGTCTCGATGCTGATCGCGACCCACAACATGGAGCTCGCCGGCCGCATGGACCGCCGCGTGTCGCTGTCCAACGGCCAGGTGGTCGAGCTCGAATAATCAAAACTGCGAAAACAACCCCATGCACAGTAGCCAAGTGCTTGGGGGAACTTGCAAAAAGAATCGGCGACGGCGCTTTGCCGCCGCCTAGACTTCTCAAGGCCGGATCACCGTCAGTTTGAACGGACCGCCATTGGCGGCGGCGTGCGCCACGGCCTCGTTGGCATGGTCGAGGTCGAAGGCCGTCGCCTCGTACTCCTCCAGCTTCAGCAGCCCGGCGCGCACCAGCGCGATCAGACGGCTCGCGGCATCCGGCGGGTACATCCAGACGCCGTGGATGCTGATGCAGTTGCGCATGATCCAGGGATAGGGCAGCTCGAGCCCTGCGCCGCCGGCCATGCCGACGCCGCCCATCAGCGCGACGCGGCCATAGGGGCGCACGGTCATGACGGCCGCACGCACGACGGTCGGGCTCACCGAGGGCGGCATGATGTCGAGCACGCAATCGATCGGCGAGGGTGCTGCGCGCTTCATCGCCTCGCGGTCGTCGTCCTCATGGCCGGTGAGCTTGACCGGTTGCACGCGCTTGCCGAAGCGGCGGACGAGGTCGGCGAGGATGGTCTCGTTGCGGCCGGGCGTGACCACGCAGGCCGCGCCCATCGCGAGCGCGACCGAGACGGCCGCGCTGCCGAAATTGCCGGTGGCCCCGCTCACCAGCACGGTCTCGCCGGGTTGCAGATTGGCGGCGAGGAAGCCGCCATAGGGCACCAGCAAGGTCCCAAGCGCACACCATCGCGTCGCTTGCTCCGGCGTGATCGCGCCGAGCCGCTTCACGTTCTCGGTCGGCACGCGCATCTGCTCGGCAAACGAGCCGTGGCGGAAATGCTGTTGCAGCCGCATGCCGCCGGGGCCGGCGGCCGTGAGCCCCTGCAGGGCGATATCGGGCGCCACGATGTCATCGCGCGAGCGCACCGTGGGGTCGCAGAACACCCAGTCGCCGACGCTGAGCTTGGTCGCATCCGGGCCAATTGCGCGCACCCGGCCGATGCCGCCGGGACCGGGGATGATCGGCAGCTCGAGCGCGTAATTGCGCGTCCCGTCGAAGACCTCGTTCATGTAGGACAGCACGCGCGTGGCGACGACGTCGACGACGACTTCGCCGGTGCCGATGGTCGGCTCCGGCACGTCCTCGATGACCAGCGGCGATCCCAGGGATTTGAGTACGGCAGCTTTCATATGTTCACCTCAAGGCCAGTGTGATTTCCATATGCGCCGCCTTGGAGGGGGCAGGAAGGCCTGGTATTATCCTAGTATTATCGAAACCCTCCATGCGGGAGCGACATCATGGCCGATCCACGTCGCGTCGAATTCGGCGATTTCCTGAGGTCCCGCCGCGAGAAGCTGTCGCCGAAAGCCGTCGGCCTTCCAATCGGCAGGCGACGGCGCACCGCGGGGCTGCGGCGGGAAGAAGTCGCCCAGCTCGCCGGCATCGGCGTCGACTGGTACATCCGCCTCGAGCAGGGGCGCACCGTCAGCCCCTCCGTCACCACCATCGACGCGCTGGCGCGCGCGCTTCGCCTGTCGAAGACCGAGCACGCGCATCTGAAGGCGCTGGCCCGCGACAGCGCAAGAAGCGCGTTCACGCGCGAGATCGTGCCGGCGCCGATCCGGCGGATGATCGCCAGCCTGAAGCAGCCGGCCTATGTCACCGGCCGGCGCTGGGACGTCCTGGCCTGGAATGACGCGGCCGAGGACATCTTCGCCTTGGGGCAATTGCCCGAGCAGGACCGCAACACGCTGCTGCTGGTGATGACGAACAAGCAGACGCGAAAGTTCTACGGCGCGGCCTGGACCGACGTTGCCAAGAGCATGGTCGCGATGTTCCGCGCCACCCACGACGTCTGGGCCGGCGACCCCGCCTTCACCGAGTTGCTGACGCGGCTGCGCCAGGGCAGCCCGGAATTCGTCAAATGGTGGGAGGCGCACGAGATCCGCAACACCATGTCCGGTCTCAAGACCATGAACCATCCGACCAGAGGCGTGCTCCGGTTCGAGCACACCAGCTTCCAGGCGAACGACGATCCCGCGTTGAAGCTGGTGATCTACACGCCGGTTTAGGGCATTGATCGGCTCACTGGACCAGAGTGAGTTCAGCCACTCCGTAGAGGGTGTAAACCAATCCTAGCGGATTGCCGCGGGCAAGGAGATTCAGGCGGCTCGCGAGGAGAGCCTGCCCGGCTTGCTGGCCATCCAGAAACCGCTTCAGGAATTGGCTGGCCATCTCTCCCGCCAATAGTTCAAAGACTGGAATCTCCGTGCCGATCACGCCGGCGACGTCACAGTCGCGGACTAGCTTGCGGATGAAGGGAGAGAGCGCATCAGGACTGAAGGCGGCCGTGTTGCAGCCGTTGAGAAAGACAAGCGGATGCTTGGCAAGCTTCACGCCACGAAAATCGGCGGCATTGATGAAGACAGGCTTACTGGTTGTGGTCTCCTGAAACTCGAGGGCTGGCGGGCTGATGGCGGGGTCCGCAACCCCGCCCCGTGCGTGACAGAATAGATAGACAAGATCGTCACGTCCCTCCCGAAGGTACTTGAGCAGCTCATCGCGCAGCCTCGTGTCACGCCAGATTGCAGAGACCTTATGTTGCTGCTTGACCAACCCATCAAGCTCAGTGCGATGTGCGTCGACTGTCGCGAGGGCGCCATTGTAGCCGAGCAGCAGGCTCGCGGGCTTGCTGGCCGAAGTCGCCGTCCATCGGCTCACGGATGTCGCCGTAGCGGATCCGGTCGCACTCGCAGCTGGATCGTCCTGCTGCAACGGTGGAATCTCGATAATGTGACGAAAACCCCAGAAATGGCGAGCACAGACGATCGTGTCGTCCGCAACCCCGCGGCCAGCCGCAGCAGACTCTTTCCTCCCCCGCGGCGACAACGGACAAGTCGGATGAGTCCCGCAGGTGTCCGCTGCGAATTGGCCGCTCGCGTCCGGAAGGCCTGCGGGACAAACGGCGGGGACCACCGGCAGGCCGGCATCGTCCGTTTGGCGGTTGGCGTCGTAGGGCCGGTCATAGAGCGCAGCCCACGGGATCACGTTCTCCAACAGGGAGTGGGCGACATGGATCACGCGCCGTTGACCCGCAAGATCGGCGGCAATGAGGTCCTGATCTGCTTCCTTCAAGATTGCGTCGAACAAGATCCGGCCAACACGTGCCAGCGACAGCAGCGCCGCGTCGCGCTGGTCCGGCGTACCGGAATGCCGCGGTACGTTTGTGCGCTCGCGAAATGCGTAGAAATTGAACTTGTCGCGGCTTATTGCCTCGAGCTGTTTGCGGACGTCTTCGACGTACTTGCTGATGTCGCTGGTCACCGAAATCTCGAAGCCTTCCGATCCGCGCACGGTGAAGATGCGCCGGCCATCGAGAGTGTTGGCGAACACGCTGAGGGCCACATCGCGATTGGCGGGGGGAGCGGCGAGATCGGCTGCGGCGACGTATTCCATCCGGGCGAGCCAGCCAGCATCATTGACGCGTTCTGGTGAAACGCCCAGTGCTTTGGCGAGAGATGAACTCGCGCCGGCGTTCGCCTTCGTCTCCGACGAGCTGTCGGCCACCAGCGCCGCGAGCCTGTGCGATTGCAGGAGATCCGCGCCGTAATAGACGCAGAAGCGCAATTGATTGACACCGGCCTGCGTTGGCTGGACCAGGAACTCGACCAGATCGCTCGCGCCCTGCCGCGGCAGCCACACCTGCTGGATGGCTGCGCCGATCACGCAAAAATCGACACCCGTTACGCCCACGGAAAGCCATACGCCCTCCTGGCCCTCCGACCATTTGAACGGCTCTTCGACGATGGCAATCGCGTCGAGCACGGGGGCGTAATCGTCGCGCGGCCCGAGCTGCACTCCGAACACAATGGGCTGGGCATGCTGCAGGCGTGCGGACTTCGGGATCGGCTCCTTCTCGCCAGTCGTGGCGTCGACCCGCCAGAGCGATGGATTGACGAAGCGCGGGCCGGACCGGTCCAGAATCGCCCGGACGTCTCTCGCCCGTCCCGTGGGCCTCGGCAGGCTGCGCCGCAGTTTGCCGATCGAGCGGCCGAGCGGGACCAGGCCGTCTCCTTCGTGAACGTCGAATCGTAGCGTCGGAAATCGCTTGGCAATTCCTGTCAGCCCGCGCACGGCTGTCGTGAATTTCGTAGTTGCCGTGCCAAGATCGAGGCCGCTTTCAGCGATCGACGACCAGAGCTTTCCTGCCGATTCCGCGCGTATCGAAGGATTGGGATCGTTGAGCTGGCGAGCGATATTCGAGATGCGGCGGCCCAGGGTCGATACACGCACCAGTTCCTCGCGACCGCCGCCGACAATGAGCGTGTCGCTGGCCGGATCAGGCGACGATCGCGCCGCGATGGCAGCGGCCAGATCAATCGGAGTGTCGTGAATGAGCTGGCTGTAGAACTCCCGCAGCCTCGCCGGCAGCTTGGATGTCTTCGCATCGACCAGCCAAATGGCCGGTCCGCCCTGTGCCGCCAGCCGATGAGCGAAACGGCGCAGCACGTGCATCTCGTCGTCGACTTGGCCGCGGATGACCACGAGACGGGTACGCCAGACTTCGACGCAACGTGCGAGCCAGCCGAGCGTGCCGGCTTCCTCCGGCGCCGACATCATCAGAAGACGATCCTTGTCGCCGGCCAAGCGATCGAGGTGCAGGACGTCGACGGTGCGCCATCCCGGGGGCAACGCCCACCGCGAAAAGCCGCGGGACGCGCCTTCATGGACCTGCATCACGGATGCAAGATCGCGCTTGCGTACGTGCGAGCGAAATACATTCTTGACCGTCTGGCGGAGATGGAAATCGCTGCTCGGATCGAGCTGTAGAAAGCGCAGCGGCAACGTGAAGGGAATCTGCGCCACGCGGGCCGGCAACGGCATCAGACGTGGAAACGGAGGCCCCCCGGATCTTCGTTCCCTCAGGGCGCGCCGAAGAGCCTGCTCGATCGGCAGTCCTGCGAGCCGTTCGTCGTCGATCCGAAGGCAGATCCGGTCGAGCTGGTGCTCGGTTGGATCGCCTTGAGGAGGTCGCAGGCTGGCGCGACGTACCTGCCTCCAGCGCGCCAGCTCGGCTCGAATCGCACTCGTGTCGAACAGCAGGGATGCGAGCTCAGAGACCGAACGAATTTCGGGTGCCCGATTGCTGTGCCTGATCGGGACGATTCTCGATCTCTTACGGTCGCCGTTGTCCAGTTCCACGACAATCCGTCGGTCTGACTGCCGATAGATACGGACGACATGATCCCGGCGGCTATATCCGATGTCGCCCATGTGGTTAGCGCAGCTGCTGGGCGAGGCCGCTCAGCCCCTGAAAGGTCTGCCCAGCGATCGCATGCAGTCCGGCGCCCCACAGGAAGGCGACGATGAGGTCGGCGCATCCGAATGCCGGATTTGGGAAATACAGGAGTTGTAGCCCACTCGCGATGGCTATCAGCAGCAAGAAAAAGGCAAACCCGATGCTGGACCAGCGCATTCGGCGCGTCACCTGCGCGAGCGTGACGTCGCGGCCGAGCGGCAACGGCCAAAGGCTGGCGACGGCTTCCATGATGATCGAGTCCGGCAGTACGGCTCCTGAGTTTGGTGCGTCACTATCGGCGGCGGGTGTTTTGCCCATTTGGAGACCTTGCTGCTGAAGTGGCTTGCGCGCACCGGCCGCCTCATCAACAGCTTCCTGATAACTCGTTCGGGCTGCTCCTAGCTTACCTTGGCTCAAGGCGGCTTCTGCCTCCACGAGTTTCGAGCGGGCGCGCGATAGCGCCTCCTCGGTCCCCACGACCCCTGCTTGGATCAGTGTCTCGACGCGCGCTTTGGCGCGTTGGACGACCTTGGTGAGGTAGCGGCGGTTAGCCTCGTTCCAAAGCTGCACGCGCCTTTCGGAATCCGGCTCGGTAATGACGCCGTCGAGAAGACCTGTGATCTCCGTGATGAATGCACTCCAGTCCGCCGCTTCGAATCCGACCGCAGGCTGAGCAACGCTGAGGGTCGCCCGCAGCAAACCGGCGGCAATCTCGGCGAACTTTGAGCGCGCCTGAGCGAGAGCTTCCTCGGCTTTGTCGAAGCGGAACCGATTGGCTTCGGCGATCAGCGTGGCGACGAGTGTTGTCACGGGCGCGAACTGCGGTCGGTCGGCGGGCGCGAACTCGTCAATGGCACGCGTGAGTGCGGCCCCGGCTTCGTTGAATCCATCCTTTAGTCCGTTGTTGATCTTCGCGTCGATGCCGGCGAGTCGTTCTTTTGCGGTTGCGACCTGGGAATCGGAAGCGCTGTCATTCGTCAGCGTGTCGTATACTGCCTTCAGATCGGCGTTGATCAGGTCAGCGATGGCAGCGGGCAGCGTATCCCGTCGACGGCGGTAAGTGATCCAGGGCGTCAGGAGAGACGACCTGCGGCGAGCCGCATCGATGATCGTGGATGCGGTTTCGATCGGAGCGGAGGGATCGGCGAGCTTGTCGCTTGCCTCATCGATCTGCGCGATCAGGTGGGTGAAGACGTTCTTCTCCTGATCGTTCAGATTGCGGCTCTCGCTCTGCAGCAGCGTGGTCAAGTTCGAGCGGAGTTCGAGCGCGTTCCGTTGAACCAGAAGCCGCGGTTGACCGGTGCTCTGATAATAGCGGAGAAGGGCGGATAGTAAAACGCCAACTGCGATCGCGAGAGCCGGCCATACCCACCAGAGCCGCAAGCTCAGCTCGAAGGCGACGTCTGCGGGTTTGCGATCCGGGGCCGTGAACCGCATGACGCCTTTGTAGCTGCCGGTCGTCGTCAAGCCCGTAACAGTCGCGGCCAACGTCAGCTCGCCGTCGCCGTCGGCCGTCAGCGGCCGCAACGGTTTGTCGTCCTGCCGCCTGAATGCGACCTGATAGTCGCCTGCGGCCACCTGGATCGGTCCCGATCCCAATGTACTGGTCCGCTCGAACTGCACGATGCTGGGCGGGTAAATCTCCCGGGGCATGCTGCTATTGTTCAACATCCGGAGCTGGAGCGTGACCGGAGAGCCGGCAGTCGCAAATGTCTTCGTGATCGGTTCGATCTTGAAATCGAGATCCGGATGCGTGCGGTTCAGGGTCAGCGTCACGGTCGTGGCGTTGCCATCGATGTCGTAGCTTATCTCGCCGGTGTAAGATCCTTCCCGATCTGCAGTCCCGACCAATTTCAGCGACTGCTGGCCGAGGGAAGGCAGGCTGATCGGCCCGGTGATCGGGTTTCCGTCCTTCAACAGCTTCGGTTCAATGATGGTGCCGGCGGGGCCGGACATCAGGGAGACGCGCGGCATGACCTCAACGACCTGCTTCAACGCGTCATCGCGGCGAAGGACGAGCGGCCACTCGAACGACGATTTGTCGCTGGTCATCGCCAGCTTGCCGTCGCTTGTCGCACCGACGAAGCGCGCCTTTGGCGGATTTTCCGGCTTGCGGCGCGTCACCTTGAGCTCGTAGGGGATGCGGTTCCCTTCGACGATGATGCCCAGCTGTCCGGTGAACTCGTCCTCGACGGGCAGCGTGCCGCTCAGCCGAATTTCTTTCTGATCAAGCGCGGAGAGGTCGAAATCCGCCACAGCGACATCTCGTCCATCCATTGAGAGGTGCAGCGGGTTCGCTGTTTGAGCCGAGCGGCCTTGCAGCGATGTGACATCGACGCGAACGGGAAGCGCGCTGCCCCCACTGTCATTGCGGCGAATGACGATTGGCCAGGAGAAGCTGGGACCGTCAACGATCAGCGCAAGCGCTTTAGCGCCGGCGGCATTGGTGGTTGCGCTGGGGATGCCGATTTCCGCTGAATGGGCGACGTGAAGAGGGGTGACTACAGCGCAGAGCAAAAGACAACCGAGAAGGATTTTCTGTTTGAGCATCGGCGGCTCCCCTTCCGCAATCTCCGTGCGAAATGTTAGCTTATTGCCTGTTAGACGCGAAGTGCAACCCCTCGGTTCGACCGGAGCGGGAGGCGCCCGATACGCGGGCAGCTGCGGCGCTGACCAGGCTGGAGTGGTTTCCGGTCAAGCAGTGCCCCTTCTGTAGGCTCGACCGGTCGGATCGGGATGCAGAAAGGCCTCGATCTACGGCGGCAGGCCTGCCGGTTGTTGTCTTACCGCGCTACGGCGCGGGCGTGGCCGCAGGCGTTGCGCCGACGTTCGGCAGGGTACCGCTCGCTGCCCACGGACTGTCCGTCCAGGGCGTCGGTTGCAGGGAATTGGCCGGCCAGGATTTTGCCGGGCCTGGCGTCGGTGAGGTGCACGACGTCCCGAGCTGGGTCCACACCGACGTCAAACCGGTCGTGTCGATGTTGAAGCTGATGATGTCAGCCTTGCCATCCGGCTCCGGTGTGGTCTCCCGGACCTGCAGAGAGTGCGAAGCCAGCACCGCCTTGACCATGTCGGGATCGACGGCGCCGCTCCAGACCTCGTACTTTCCGAACCGCACCGGAGGTCCTCCCGCTTCCCTGCTGAGGTCGGCGCTGGCGGCCATCAGGATCGTTCTCTTGGCGGTAGCGGCTGCGTCGATCTCGCTTGCGAACATCAGCGGCACGCGCTTCTTGTTTTCGCAATACAGCCGCCATTCCATCGTTCGGAACGACGTATCGCTCTCCTTCTTCACCGCCGCGATTTTGCTGATGAACGGCCGTGTGCTCCTTTCCAGCCGCCACATCGTCTCGGCCAGCGGCCGCGTGTCGATGCCGAACCGGTAGAGCTCGGGCCGCGTCAGCACGTGCAGGCTTTCGAACTTCACGGTGCGGATCAGCGCGTCGAGCTCGCGGCTGATGCCCATCGCCGCAATGAAGGCGGCGCGGTCGCGGTCGGCGCTGGCGATCCGGCGCCGCCGTGCTTCCGCGACCACCTCCGGCGGTGGATTGCCCCGAAATGAGAGGATCAGCTTGGAGTTATGAACCGCCAGCGCGGCATCGGGGGAAACCTCGCGAGAGGTCGCGCCGAAAAACAGATAGCCGCAGGCCGAATTGCACATCGCGTGGTAGGTGGTGAGTTGGGCCTCGACCTCGCCGGCACCGTTCTTGATCTTGAGGCATGCGGCATCCACCTGCGTGCCTGCGGCGCACGCCGTTGCGATCGTCCGGCCGACCCGCGCGACCGCCTTGCGGCCGCGCAGCAGCCGGCCGATCACATAGGACTGCTCCACGTTTCCGCCGGGCGAATGAAGGTAGATCGGCCGCTGCGTGTCCTTGATGCCGGCGAGGAAGCGGCGAACGCGGGACGCTGCGCCCTGATCGATCTGGCCCTCGATCGCGATCCAGCGGTCGCAGCCGGGTCCGCACGCATCGGGGCTGCCCTTGGCGAGATAGATCGTAAGCCTGGAGGCAAATTCGGGTTTCTCTGCCGGCGGTCCTTCTGCGCGCAATGCACCGGGAAACAACAGACAGGCCAGGAGAAACAGGAGCCGGACGAGCATGGACTGCAAGACCACGAGGTGCATACCGGCGCCGACGCTATACGACCATCGCTCGGTCCACAACTTGCGGTGGCGCGCCGATCCACGTTTATTTGCCGGCAGCGGGGCGCAGCCGCGATCCGGCGCGGGACCTCGCGGGAACCTTAACGCCTTCATGAGGTTATCGGGACGCGCGGGCGCCAACGTCGTCGTCGGCTCGAAGCGGATGCCGCGATTTGCGCCCGGGTCGATATTCGGTGAAACCAGCAACGTGTCGGGGGAGGTCAGATGACAACGGCGGCCGGGGAGACCTCGACCGATCGCAATGCCGTCTTGGCCGCACTCGGCGACTACATCCGAGAGATCAGTGATCCTGACGATCTTGCTTATGCTGCGGCGGAACTGCTCGGCCGGAGTCTGAAGGTCAGCAGGGCAGGTTACGGCACGGTCGATACATCGGCCGAGACCATCACGATCGCACGCGACTGGAACGCTCCGGGAATCTTGAGCCTCGCTGGCGTGCTGCGCTTTCGCGACTACGGCAGCTACATCGAAGACCTGAAGCGGGGCGAGACGGTCATCTGTGCCGACGCGGAGAAAGACCCCCGCGTCGGCGACCGTGCCCAGGCACTCGAAGCCATCTCCGCGCGCGCGCTCGTCAACATGCCGATTACCGAGCCCGACGGCGTGGTGGCGCTGCTGTACCTCAACAATGCCACGCCGCGTGAATGGAGTGCCGAGGAGCTCGAGCTCATCCGCGACGTTGCCGAGCGCACCCGCACCGCCGTCGAACGCCGCCGGGCGGAGACCGCCGTGCGGGAGAACGAAGCGCGGCTGCTGTTCCTCGACGCGCTCAACAAGGAGACGGCCAAGACCCGCGATGCCGACGGCGTGATGGCAGTGACGACCAGAATGCTGGGTGAGTATCTCGGTGTCTCCAATTGCGCCTATGCCGACATGGATCCCGATCAGGACGGATTCACCATTCGTGGAGATTGGTCAGCGCCCGGCGCGATGCATACTCTGGGTCATTACAGCCTGGCGGACTTTGGTGAAAAGGCGGTGCGGGAGCTGGGCGCCGGCAGGCCGCTCGTCATCAACAATTTGAAGGAGATCGGGCCCGAGGCAGCCGCCGCCTTCCAGAGCATCGGAATCGGCGCAACGATCTGCATGCCCCTCGTCAAGGAGGGGCAATTGACCGCCCTGATGGCCATTCATCATCGCGGCCCGCATCGGTGGACGTCGCGCGATCTCGCCTTGCTCACAGAGGTGACCGAGCGATCGTGGGCCCATATCGAGCGCGTTCGCTCCGAACAGGCGGCCCGGGAAGCCGCCGAGCGGCTGGTCCTCGCGAACAAGGCGGCCGGCATCGGTACCTGGGACTACGATCCGGTCAACGACGTCTTGAGATGGGACAGCCGCTGCAAGGAGGTGTTCGGTCTCTCGCCGGACGCCGACGTCAGCTACGAAGGCTCATTCCTGAGGGGCATTCATCCGGACGACCGGCAGCGCACGCACGAGGCGGTCAATTCGGCTTTGAAGCCGGATTCTCCGAGCTACAACATCGAGTACCGCACCATCGGCATCGAAGACGGTGTCGAGCGCTGGATTGCCGCGACGGGGCAAGCGATCTTTTCCGGCGGCCAGGCCGTTCGATTCATCGGCACCGTGCTTGATATCACCGCACGGAAAAAGACCGAACGTGATCTCAGGATATTGAACGATACAGGAGCGTCGGTTGCCCGCGAACGCGATCTCGAGACGATCGTGCAAATCGTGACGGATGCCGGCGTCGAGCTGACCGGAGCCCAGTTCGGAGCCTTCTTCTACAATGTTCTGGCCGCAGATGGCGGCAGCTACATGCTGTACTCGTTGTCCGGCGCGCCGCGATCCGCCTTCGAGAACTTTCCGATGCCCCGCAACACGGCCGTATTCGAGCCGACATTCACGGGGACAGGCGTGGTGAGGTCCGACGACATCCTCCAGGATACGCGCTATGGCAAGAACGCACCGCGGAAGGGCATGCCCGAGGGCCATCTTCCGGTCCGTTCCTACCTCGCGGTTCCCGTGATCTCGCGGACGGGCGAGGTGCTCGGAGGGCTCTTCTTCGGGCATGCCGAGACGGCCAAATTCCAGGCCGAGCATGAGGCCACGTTGCTCGGGATTGCCGGCCATGCCGCCACCGCGATCGACAACGCCAGGCTTCTGACCCGGCTCGAGGCGCTCAACGCCGAACTGGAGCAGCGTGTCGCCGACGAGATCGCCGAGCGCATGAAGGCCGAGGAGCAATTGCGGCAATCCCAGAAGATGGAAGCCGTAGGCCAGTTGACCGGTGGTATCGCCCACGACTTCAACAATATGCTGGCCGTGATTCTCGGCGGCTTGAATCTCGCCAAGCGGCGGCTCGCCAAGGGCGAGGTCAATATCGACCGATTCATCGAGGGCGCCATCGACGGTGCAAACCGCGCGGCGACCTTGACGCAAAGGCTGCTCGCGTTCTCGCGCCAACAGCCTTTGGCGCCTGAAGTTGTGGACCTCAACAAGATGGTCGGGGGAATGAGCGAGTTGCTCGAGCGGTCGCTCGGCGAGCTCGTCCGCCTCGAAACGGTTCTTGCGGTCGGCCTCTGGCGCGTCAGGGCGGATCCGGCCCAGCTGGAAAGCGCGGTCATCAACCTTGCGGTCAATGCGCGCGATGCGATGCCGAAGGGCGGCAGGCTGACGATCGAAACCAGCAACGTCTCGATCGACCGCAAATTTGCCCACGAATACGCATTGTCGGCCGGCCAGTATGTTCTCATTGCGGTGACGGACAACGGCACTGGAATTCCGGCCGAGGTGCTGGGAAAGGTGTTCGATCCGTTTTTCACGACCAAGGTCGTGGGCAAGGGCACCGGTCTCGGCCTCAGTCAGGTCTACGGCTTCGTGCGGCAATCGGGCGGCCATGTCAAAATCTACTCGGAAGTCGACGTCGGCACGACCGTGAAGATCTATCTTCCGCGCTTCGCGGGCGAGGAGGTGGCCTCGACTCCGTCGCAAGTCGTGGCACATCCCGGTGCAAGCCTCCAGAGCGAGACCATCCTTATCGTCGAGGACGACGAGCGAGTTCGCAGCATCTCATCCGAAAGTCTGCGCGAGCTTGGCTATACTGTGGTCGAGGCCGCGAGCGCCAAGGAAGCGATCCGGAAGATGGAAAATGGTTTCGTTCCGGATCTGCTGTTCACCGACGTCGTCATGCCCGACATGACAGGCGCTGAGCTTGCGACCGAGCTGACGAGGCGATACCCGGATCTGAAGGTGCTGTTCACCACCGGCTATACGCGCAACGCGATCGTTCACAACGGCATGCTCGACGCCGGCAAGCACCTG
>RXJC01000034.1 GCA_003963435.1 Bradyrhizobiaceae bacterium
GTCGGCCCGACCGTCGCCAAGGGCCGCTCCAAGGCCGACGCGCCGGAGATCGACGGCGCGGTCTACCTCACCAGCCGCCGCCCGTTGCGGGTCGGCGAGATCGTCACCGCCAAGATCGAGCGCGCCGACCAATACGATCTGCACGGCAGCGTCGCTGGATTCTGAGGCGTCATGTCGCGTTGCCCGACGCCTGCAGTCCGTCACGCGCGGCGAACACCTCCTTGGCTGCGAATAGCCCGTTCAGCGCCGCCGGAAAGCCCGCATAGACGGCCATCTGTATAATGACCTCTACGATCTCGTCACGAGAAAGCCCGACGTTCAGACCCGCCTCGATATGCACTTTGAGCTGTGGCGCGGCATTTCCAAGCGCCGTCAGCGCAGCGATCGTCGCGATCTCTCGATCGCGCAGGCCGAGGCCCGGGCGGCAATAGATGTCGCCGAAGGGAAACTCGATTACGTAGCGTGCGAAGTCTGGAGCGATGTCGGCGAGCGAGGCGATGACTTTCTCGCCGGCATGGCCGTCAATGCGTGACAGGGCCCGCTGACCGCGATCGAAGCGGCTTTCGGCTTGTGTTTGGGCGTGCGTCATTTTCCTTCGTCCTCTGTTCGTCGCCGGCGTAGCCGGCGATCTTGGTATCAAGGACGAGCAGGCATTCCTGGAGTTCGGCAATCTGCGTGCGAACCTGTTCCCGGTGGACTTCCAGCATCTGCCGCCGGGCTGGCCCGGTGGCGTCGCCGTCGTCACGAAGCGCCGCGTAACGCAACATGTCCCGGATCGGCATGCCGGTGGTCTTGAGCCGACCGAGGAATGCGATCCATGTGAGGATTGACGCGTCGAAATCACGTTGACCGGAGCGATCCCGGTCAGCGTATGGAAGCAGCCCGATGCGCTCGTAGTAGCGCAGCGTGTGAGTCGACAAGCCGGTTCGTTTTGCGAGGTCGCCGATCTTCATGTGTGCCCGTTCTCGTACTGACGCAGGTACAGATACCCCTTCGAGCGCGCTCTAAGTCAATAGGGATCGCAGGTGCCGTTCCCGCGAGGTCGAGGTGGCACAACGGCAGATTTCGGCGCGCCGGCAGAAGCGCAAGGTCGGCACGCGCCAGCAAATCATCATCGACGAGGTCGGGCCGACGGTCTGCGAGGAGCACCTGCGACGAAGCAATCCAGAATCCCTCCGCGGCAAAAGGCTGGATTGCTTCCGCCTTCCCCAAGCCTTCGGCGGACAAGTCGCTACGCTCGTAATGACGGAGTGAGGGCCGTCACGCCAGCCATTTCGGCACCCAGCGCTCCGGGCGCGGAGCACGAGCGAGGTCGGCTTTCGCTTCGGAGAGCAGCGCCGGCTCGCCGTCGATGGTCGGGCGCAAATCATACTCGAAGCGCGGCATGACGCGGCCGTCGGCATGGAGGCCGAAGTTCATCATGTACCACAGCCCAAGCTCGGGCTGCGCCTTGCGCATCTCCTCGCGCAGATCGCGCAGCAGGGATTCGATCGAGCCAGCCTCCTCGAACGGCTGCGGTCCCCGCGACAACACGCGCGCCTGATACTGCTTGCCGACGATCGCGACCTCGAAGCGCGTCTGGTCCCAGGGCTTCTTGCCTTTCGGCAGATGCGCGGCCAGCCGCCAGCCGAGCTCGGCCATCAGGCGATGATTGGCCCAATAGTCTTCGCGGTCGCGACTCCACTTTTCGACGAAGCCGCGGAAGTCGGGCAGGTCGCATGCGCTGTCGTCACACGCCGCCTTGTCGCCGGCGGGCTGTCGGGCAAGCCATTGCGCAAGCTCGACCGTCTGGGATTCGACGTCCTCGCGCGGCTTGAGATCGCTCCAGGCCTTGTCGAATTGTTGCGACGTCAGCTTGGCGAGCAGGCCGTCCAGGCTCGGCGCCAGCAATTCGTAGTCGCCCTCGGAGCCTAGACCGACGATCGGCGGATTGTCGCGGTCAAGGCCCGCGCCATACCAGCCGCCGACGGCCGAGCCGTCCGGCAGCCGCATGAACAGCGAGAACCGGTCGCGCAAGGGACTGCCGTCGACGATCGGGGCGGAATCGGAAAACTGCCCCTGCAGCGAAAAGCAGCCGACGCTGCCCCAGGGACGCCCGCTGAGCCAGGCCGCGAAATCGACCAACAGCGGTGGCGCTTCGATGCCCGGCGGAAATGCACCGCGAATGCTGTCGAGGTCGATGGGATAAGACGTGTTGGACAATGGTGAGAACTGTCTTGTTGATCCCGCCCCTCTTGGTCTGAACCGGGCCGCGTCCGGTTCGAACCAATTGGCGTGCCTCGATCACAAACGCGCCAGCGACGCGATGGTTCTGCGGGACGGGCGATGAAATGGGATGAAAACTGCCGGTATCGGAAGCGGGCTGCCTCCGCCCCGCGCTGTGTGACACTATAGTGCATTCACGCAGAGGTCACGGACTCGTCCTAACTCTCCCCACGTTTTCAACGCGAGCGAGGAACGAGGATGAGCCGCCTCTCGAACATGCTGCGCACGCAGCGCTTCGACGATTACCGCTTCTATCACCAGAGCACCGTCAACCAGACGCTGCACCTGATCAGCGCCGTGATCTTCCTCGGCTGCTACGCATTGCTGGCCAGGGACCCCGCCCTCGCCGGCATCATTGGCTGGCTCGCGATGCTGACGCGGCAGACCGGGCATTTCTTCTTCGAGCCGAACGGCTATGACGCGGTCAACGACGTCAGCAACGAATACAAGGAGACAATCAAGGTCGGCTACAACCAGACCCGCAAGATCATCCTGCTGCTGGTCTGGGGCAGCGCGCCGATCGCGCTGTACGTTTATCCGACGCTGTTCGGCCTGTTCGATCCGCCCGCCGACCGCTTCGACTTCATCCGCCACGTCGGAGCGCTCTGGCTCGCGATCGGCGTCGGCGGCGGTCTCGCCCGCATGCTCCAGCTCTTTGCCACGCGCGACGTCACCACCGGCCTCGTCTGGGCGTTCAAGGTGCTGACCGATCCCTTCCACAACATCGCGCTGTATTGGAAATCGCCGCTCAAGCTGCTGCGCGGCGAGCTGATCGACACTTCGATCGCGGATGCCGATTGGGGCTGTGACGACGGCGAGGAAGCGCCGCACCTGACCTGACCGATGCACGCCAGGGCTGTGTCTTGCAAAACGACCGCTTGACAAGTCCTGCCCTTCGCATGTATTGCCGCGCCCCATGATCAACGCCCGGACCAACCTGCGCACCGAAATGCTCCGCCGTCGCTCCCGCGACGACGAGAGGGTGCGCCATGTCCGAGGACGCCGCTGAACCACTAGAATTCAGCCGAGGTTTTCGAGAAGGCCGCACCCGCAAGGTGCGGCCTTTCTGCTTTTTGCGCCCCTTTTCCACCCGCCTCCAGAGGAGTTCGACATGACGACGCATCCGTACGACGCGCTGATGGACATCACCGCACGGCCGAAGGCCGTGTTCGTCCGCGGCGCGGGCTCCTACCTCTGGGACGACAGTCGCAAGCGCTATCTCGATTTCGTGCAGGGCTGGGCCGTCAATTGCCTCGGCCACTCTCCGGCGGCTGTCGCCGATGCTCTGGCTTCGCAGGCCAGGCGGCTTTTGACGCCGAGCCCGGCCTTCTACAACGAGCCGAGCCTGAAGCTGGCGGAGGCGCTGGTCGAAGCAAGCGCGTTCGACCAGGTGTTCTTCGCCAATTCCGGCGCGGAAGCCAACGAGGGCGCGATCAAGCTCGCGCGCAAATATGGCAGCCTGCACAAGGGCGGCGCGTTCGAGATCATCAGCTTCGAAGGCGGCTTCCACGGCCGAACGCTGGCGACGATGTCGGCCTCGGGCAAGAAGGCATTCGAGCCGCTGTTCGAGCCGAAGGTCGCCGGCTTCAAGAAGGCGAAGCTGAACGACATCGGCTCGGTCGAAGCGCTGATCAACGACAACACCGTCGCTGTGATGCTCGAGCCGATCCAGGGCGAATCCGGCGTGTGGCCCGCGACCGATGCGTTCCTGCAAGAGCTGCGTGCGCTCACGGAGGCGCACGGCCTGCTGCTCATTTTCGACGAGATCCAGACCGGCATGGGCCGAACCGGAAAGCTCTTCCACCATGAGCACGCAGGCATCGCGCCCGACATCATGACACTCGGCAAGGGCATCGCCGGCGGCGTGCCGCTCGCCGCCCTGCTCGCGACCGAACGCGCATCCTGCTTCGAGCACGGCGACCAGGGCGGCACGTTCAACGGCAACCCGATCATGTGCGCCGCGGGCCTCGCGGTGCTCGAGGAAGTCTCGAAGCCGAGCTTCCTGAAGCACGTCGCCGAGACCGGCCTCTTGCTCGAAAGCGAGCTGCAGAAGGTCTCGGCCCGGCACGGCCTCGGCGCCGTGCGGGGCCGCGGCCTGTTGCTCGCGCTCGACCTCAAGCTGCCGATCGCACCCGGCATCGTCGCGCAGGCGTTCGAGCAAGGCGTGCTGCTGAACGCCCCGCAGCTCGACACCCTGCGCTTCATGCCGGCGCTGAACGTCGCGAAGAGTGAGATCGCCGAGATGATCGATTGTCTCGACGGGATTTTGACCAAGGCCGGCGCGGCACGGCGGGTGGCGTAAGAACAGGTGCCGTAGGGTGGGCAAAGCGAAGCGTGCCCACCCTACGAGATATCAACCGTGACGGCGAGTTACGGCTTCAGGATCGATGCGCCCGTGGTCTTGCGGCTTTCGAGATCGATATGGGCTTTCGCGGCGTCCTTGAGCGCGTAGGCGTGGTTGATCGGCACGTGCAGCTTGCCGTTGATGACCGCGGCGAACAGCGTGTCGGCGCCCTCCAGCAGCTCCTTGCGCGTGCCGATGTAGTCGTTGAGCTTCGGCCGCGTCGCGAACAGCGAGCCGTGATTGTTGAGCTCGGCGATCGAGAACGGCGGCACCGGACCCGAGGCATTGCCGAACGAGACGAACATGCCGCGCGGCTTCAGGCACGACAGCGAGCCCGGGAAGGTCGCCTTGCCGACGCCGTCATAGACGACGTCGCAGCCTTCGTTGCGGCTGATCTGCTTCACGCGCGCGACGAAGTCTTCCTCGTTGTAGAGGATGACGTGATCGCAGCCGTTGGCCTCGGCGAGTTCGGCCTTCTCGCGCGAGCCGACCGTGCCGATGACGTGGGCCCCGAGCGCCCTCGCCCATTGGCAGGCCAGGAGGCCGATGCCGCCGGCGGCGGCATGGATCAGCACGCGGTGATGCGGCTCGACCTTGAAGGTCTTGTGCAGCAGGTACCAGACGGTCAGCCCCTTCAGCATCAGCACCGCACCCTGCTCGTGGGTGATGTGGTCGGGCAGCTTGACCAGCTTCTCCCAGGGGATGTTGCGCTCGCCGGTATAGGCGCCGAGATTGTGGTAGTAGGCAACGCGGTCGCCGGGATGGAAATTGGTCACGCCCGGCCCGACCGCGACCACCTCGCCCGAGGCCTCGTTGCCGGCAATGAAGGGCAGTCCCGGCGCCTTGTAGAGGCCGGTACGGTAATAGACGTCGATGAAGTTGAGGCCGACCGCATGCTGGCGGATGCGCACCTCGCCGGGGCCGGGCGCCGGCACGTCGACGCTCTCGTAGACCAGGGCTTCCGGACCTCCGACCTTGTGCACACGGACCGCTTTGGTCATCACCTGACCTCCTCTTCTTTCAGCCAAGCGAAAGACATCGCGCCCGCCTTGTCAACTCGCCGGAGCCGGAACACCTAAACCGACGGCCTGCCGGCCTTCCTGCGATTGCGCTTGGCCAGCACGTTGAAGAATTCCACCGCCGCCGAGAACGCGATGGCGAAATAGATATAACCGCGCGGGATGTGGAATTTGAATCCGTCCGCGACCAGCGCGACGCCGATCAGCACCAGGAAGGCCAGCGCCAGCATCTTCGTGGTCGGATGGTCCGCGACAAAGCGCGCCACCGGCCCCGACGAGATGTACATGATCAGGCAGGCGATCACGACCGCCGCGATCATGATCTCGATGTCCTGCGCCATGCCGATCGCGGTGATGATCGAGTCCAGCGAGAACACGATGTCGATGACGATGATCTGGGCGATCACCCAGAAGAAGGCGCTGCGACCGGACGCCTGATCCTTCTCGCCGTCGTCGGCTTCGACCTCGGCGTGGATCTCGTGCGTCGCCTTGGCGATCAGGAACAAGCCGCCGCCGATCAGGATCAGGTCGCGCCAGGAGAAGTCCTGACTCGCAACCGAGAACACCGGCGCGGTCAGGCCGATCAGCCAGACCAGCAGGCTGAGCAGGATGAGGCGGAAGATGAGCGCCAGCGCCAGCCCGATCTGGCGGGCGCGATGCGCCTGCTGCTCGGGGATGCGCGAGACGATCACCGATATGAAAATGACGTTGTCGATGCCGAGCACGATCTCGAGCGCCGTCAATGTCAGCAGCGCCGCCCAGGCTTCGGGGCTGGTGACGAGGTGCATCATGCGAAGGATCTGACGAGGCGGATCAAGGCGTCGCTGAAGCTGATCCAGAGCGCGATGGCGCAGAGCACGATGGTGACGCCGGTGCCGACGCGAAAATCCGTCTCCAGCACGTAGAGACCCAGCACCGCCCAGATCGCGATCAGCGTCATCGTCAGCCAGCGCAGCCGCACCACCCGGACCGGATGCAGCACGTGGAACGGCACGAAGGTCAGCACGACGAGCGCAGCCACCAGCAGCGTCGACCACAGCGGCGGCCAGTGCAGCAGGAACAGGTAGAACGCCGCCGCATTCCACAGTGCCGGGAAGCCGCGGAAATGGTTGTCGTCCGCCTTCATGCGCAGATCGGCGAAATATAACGCGCTGGTGACGATGATGGCGACGCCGAGCAAGGGAGCTGCGACCGGCAGCAGCAGGCCGCTGGCCACGATCGCATAGGCCGGCACGAACACATAGGTGACGAAGTCGACCACGAGATCGAGCACGTCGCCCGACCAGTTCGGCTGCACGTTCTTGACGTCGAGCCGGCGCGCGATCGGACCGTCGATCGCGTCGATGACCAGGGCGATGCCCAGCCATTGGAACATCGCCGCCCAGTGCTCGCGCACGGCCTCCAGCATCGCCAGCAGCGCGATCGCCGCGCCGAACGCGGTGAAGATATGCACCGAGAACGCCGCGGCGCGGATCGCGGGCGTGGGCTTCAGGGAATCCTCTTGGCTGTCCATGACTTCTGCTATCAGAATGGGGCCGGTTTGCACATCCGCCATTGCGGCGCGCCGTCGCACGATTGGCCATAAAGCGAGGCAAAATCAGTACGAGCGCGAATTCGCTGTACACCATCGTCATTCCGGGGCGAGGCGAAGCGTCGAGCCCGGAATCCATCGTTCAACCGTGACTGCCGCCCGATGGATTCCGGCTCGCACCAAACGGCGCGCCCCGGACTGACCGCGGAGATAGTCGGGCTTGAATTTGCCGGCGGGCGTGTCATTTGTCGTTCCATGACGGACGCATCGACACTCCATGACGCCGCCGTGATCGGCGGCGGACCGGCCGGACTCGCCGCCGCGATCGCGCTGGCGCAGACCGGTGCCCGCACCGCGCTGGTGGCGCGGCGCGTGCCCTATGCCGACAATCGCACCACCGCCTTGTTGGGGGCCTCCATAGACCTCCTGGAGACGCTCGACGTCTGGTCGCGCTGCAGGAACAAGGCGGCGGCGCTCGAGGTCATGCGCCTCGTCGATGACACCGGCCGGCTTTTTCGCGCGCCGGAGGTCCGCTTCTCCTGTCACGAAATCGGCCTCGACGCCTTCGGCTACAACATCGACAACCGCTCGTTGATGCTGGCGCTGGAAGAGCGCGCGGCGGAGCTGCCCAATCTCGTCCGTTTCGACGACGAGGCCGAAAGCGTCATC
>RXJC01000535.1:0-360 GCA_003963435.1 Bradyrhizobiaceae bacterium
TTCCCCGATGACAGCTATCATTCGCAGCAAGCACTCGACGGCTTCCAGAGCCGCGACGGATATTTCCCGGCAAAGTTCTCCTGCTTCGGGCCGGAGGTGGACGTCTGCGCGCCCGGTGTGGCGATCGTCTCGTCGCTTCCCGCCGATAGCTTCGGCGCATGGGACGGCACCTCGATGGCGACGCCGCACGTCACGGGCCTGGCCGCGCTTGTGCTGGCGCACCATCCGGACTTCACCAAAGGCAACTTCCAGAATCGTGATGCGCGCCGTGTCGAGCGGCTGTTCCAGATCCTGAAGGACACCGCGACGCCGCTGCAGTTCGGTGACCCGAATCGCACCGGCGCGGGACTGCCGAATGCG
>RXJC01000535.1:410-15361 GCA_003963435.1 Bradyrhizobiaceae bacterium
ACTGCCGAATGCGATGCGGGCGCTCGGCCTGGAAACCGGCGTCGTTCCGGTTGCCGCCGCTGCGTCCGAGGCCGATCCTTCGCTGGCAGCGCTGCGTCGTCTGCTGGGATTGCGGCCGGTCGAAGCACCGAGCATGGTTCCGGCGGGCGCGCCGGCGCCGCAGTCCGCCGATCCCGTACAGGCCAGTGCGAGTCAAGTGGCGCGCGGTCCGGCACAAACGGCGGGCGCGATGACGCTACAGTCCGCCGATCCCATGCAGAACGGTTCGAGCTACGTCGCGCGCGGTCCCGCACAGACCGCGAGCGCGACAGTCGCCCCCATGATGATGGATCCTGATCCGGCTCAGATCCGCCAGATCATGCACAAGGTCGGGTTGCTGTAACGCGCGTCCTCGCGACCTGGAAAAAGGGGCACAGCTGCAGCTGTGCCCCGAGCGTTTGCTGCGCGTGGCAATCAATGCGACAGCTCCACGAAGCTTGGGAATTTGAGCTTCGTCCCCACGAGGCTGATACGGCGAGCGCAGCCTCGCTTGGGTGTGGAGGGAAAACCCGCCCTGTTTCGCATCCCGTCGACCCCTCCCGACTCATCCTGAGGGGCGATCACGTCGTCGTCTTGTTCGCGAGCCGGTTATCTCCTAACTGGCGGCGCGGACTGGCGGTTGCGTCTGCAGATATCGGTCGAACCACCAGCCGGCATGTTCGATGACCGCATCCATCGCGCCGGGTTCGGGAAACAGATGCGTTGCGTGAGGAATGATCTCCAGCGCGGCGAGCCCGCCAAGCCAGGTCAGCGCTTCCCGATTGAGCTCGATCACTTCGTGGTCGGCGCCCCCGACAATCAGGAGAGTTGGCGCGCGGACATTGGGCAGGGCTTCGCCAGCGAGATCCGGCCGCCCCCCGCGCGAGACGACGGCGGCGATCCGGTCAGGCAGTTGCGCCGCGGCGATCAGAGCAGCCGCAGCGCCGGTGCTGGCGCCGAACAACCCGATCGGAAGGCTTGAAATCGCGGCGTCAAGGCCTCGAAGCCAGTCGACGGCTGCAACCAGTCGTTCTCCGAGCATTCCAACGTTGAACACGTTGGAGCGCTCGTGCTCCTCCTGCGGCGAGAGAAGGTCGAACAGCAGCGTTGCGAAGCCGCGCTCGTTCAGCGCCCGTGCGACCGCGGTATTCCGGGGGCTGAGACGGCTCGAGCCGCTGCCATGCGCAAAAACGACCAGACCGCGCGCATTTTCGGGCTGCGTCATCGTTCCCGGCAATCCAAGCGGCGGAATGCGAACGTCGACCGATTGATCCGGCTTCATGGACGGCTCCGTTTCGGTCAGCCCTGCAGATTCCGGAGGGAGGTCGGAAGGCGGGCGGTGGCCTTAGGAGGCATTGGAAAAGAGAAACCGCCGGGAGTTGGGGACGCCCGGCGGCTGAGGCCGCGTGGGTGGGGTTTTGGGGGATATCCACGCAGCAGAGAAAATACAAAACGGATGCTGGGCCGTTTTGACGGAGATCAAGCCCGCGACAGGAAGCTTGATCTCGCGCAAGGCGATTGCCACGGAGGGAGTGGAGATTATCCGCCTCGTCTGAGGAGAAAGATCATGCAAACCCCGGTCAAAATCGAGTTCGAGAATCTGACGCCGTCTCCGGCATTGCAGGTTGCGATCGATCGGCACATGGCCGAACTGGAAAAGGTCTATGGTCGTGCCACGGCGGGGCGCTTCATCGTGAGAGGGCCCGGTGATCACCACAAGACGGGCGGCCAGTATCAAGTCAGCATTCGGCTTGCGCTTCCCGAAGGACGCGAGGTCAACGTCGGACGAACGCCGACGGAAGATGAACGGTATGCTGACCTGACCTTTGCGGTGGATGATGCATTCAAGCGGGCGCGGCGGCAGTTGCGGGATCAGGCGAGCGTGATGCGCGGCCAGTGAATCGTCGCGAAGATGGGCCGGTCTGGGTAAACCCTCACCCGAAGCTGGAGGTGTGCCTGTGATGGATAGCAGCTGGATGCCCAGGAGCGCGTTGACGCGGAGCGACCGGCTGCGCCTGTTCGCTTTGAAGGGAAGTACGGAGCTGGGCGAGCGAATAGCGGCCGCGATGGGCTGCACGTTGGCAACACAGGAAGAGCGCAGCTTTGAGGACGGCGAACATAAGATCCGCCCGCTCGACAGCGTTGCGGGGTACGATGTCTATGTCGTTCACAGCCTTTTCGGTGGCCCGGTCGAGAGCCCGAACGACAAGCTTTGTCGGCTGCTGTTCCTGATCGGAGCATTGAGGGACGCGGGCGCGGCCAGCGTAACCGCCGTGACGCCTTATCTCTGCTATGCAAGAAAGGATCGCCGGACGAAGGCGAACGATCCGGTGACACTCCGCTACCTGGCGTCGCTGTTCGAGGCGGTCGGCACGAACAGGATCGTCACGCTCGATGTGCACAATGTCGCTGCGTTCGAGAACGCCTTCCGTTGTCCTTCCGTTTCGCTCACCACGGCGCCATTGCTGATCGACAAGATCAAGTCGATCGCGGCCGAGAGGCCGATCAGCGTCGTTTCGCCCGACCTGGGCGGGGGGAAGCGAGCCGACTTGCTGAGGGAAGCTCTGGAAAAGGCCTTGCAGAGGCCCATCGGCAAAGCGTTTGTCGAGAAGCATCGCAGCTCGGGCCGGGTGTCCGGCGACCTCTTTGCCGGTGAGGTGTCTGGTGCGCTATGTGTCGTCGTGGACGATCTCATCAGCAGCGGCGGAACGCTCGTTCGTGCGGCAAAAGCGGCGCGCGATCATGGTGCAAGTCGTGTGATCGCGTGCGTTGCTCACGGTCTGTTCATGCCCGGGGCCGATATCGCGCTCGCCGACGCGTCCATCGACCGCATCATCGCCACCGATACGGTTCCACCATTTCGGCTCCCGCCGGGGCCGGTGCTTGCCAAACTCGAAGTGATCTCGGCGGCACCGCTGCTCGCCGAAGCGATCAAACGGCTGCATCAGAACGAGTCGTTGGCCGATCTGCTGATGTACCAGGCTTGAAGGGGCCTTGCGCCAGGCGTCGCTCGAGCCGCTTTGCGTCGGCCTCGGCGAGGGCGAGATAGGCACGCGCAAGGCGGGGCCATTTTTCGGGCGTGCGCGGGCGGGGATCGAACAAATGGGCAATGGAAAGGTGCGCTCTCAGCATTGCGCGGCTTAGTCGGTAGAACAGAAAGACCCCGCTAGCGGGGTCATCGTGCAGCACGTGCGCCAAGCGGCGTCGGATCGCATCGCCGAACCATCGGCCGCCAAGCCTTTCGCATTCCAGGTGCAGAAAGGCGATTTCATCCAGGGCATCGCTTGCCCGCAAGCGCGAATTGAATTCGAGGCAGTCGATGATGGGATAGGGAGGCGTGAGCCAGATGTGCTCCGGCCTGAGGTCGCCATGACCATCGACGACGAGTCTCCGCGTGACCCGCTCGACGAGCAGCAACCTTTTTTCGTGGAGAAATCGCCGTTGAACGGATGCAATGCGCATGATGGTGCCGTTCGGCAAGCCAAAGCGCGGATTGAGCAGCACTTGCCAATCGAGGACCGCGGCCTGGGACAGGGACGTCAGGTAGGCTTCCGGAGCGATCAGGATCCGGGCGGCATGCGCGTAGAAGCGGGCGAGAACCGCCGCGAGCCGCTCGGCGTCCATCTGGCGAGCGCTGCCATTGCGCAGCTTCGCCTCGAGTGTTTCCTCCTCGTTCAGCCTGCGCATGACGACCAGCCAGTCGGCCACCGGGCCGGAACCGTCGATCGCATAACCCAGAGCATTTTCGGTCAGCGGTACGATACCGAGGTAGACGTCGGCTGCAAGGCGCCGATTGAGACTGGCTTCCGCCAGGCATGCAGACTTGCGGCGGGCGAGCGTCGAGAAGTCGAGATAGGAAAAACGGACCGGCTTCTTGAGCTTGTAGACGCGCTGACCGTTCAGGAAGACCCAGGACATGTGGGTCTCGCGTGCCTGAAGGCGATCGGGAGCGGGGCTGTAGCTCCCGGGTCGGCTCAGGAAGGCAACCTTGCGAGCAAGGACAGAGACACTGTCGTTCTGGGCGATCTCGGCCGACGGCTCATTCTGGCGGTTCAGCATGGCAATCTAATGCCAAACGAGGAGAGAGGCGGTTTGACGCCGATCAACGATTGCGGGTGCCGGACCAATACTCTTGCGAGAACTCAAGCGGAGCCGCCGATATGCTGTTTCAAGACAGGGAAGATGCCGGCCGCCAGCTCGCCAGGGCCTTGGTGAAGTACAAGAGTCGCCATCCCGTCATCTTGGCGCTGCCTCGCGGCGGCGTTCCCGTCGCGGCGGAGGTCGCTGAATCGCTCGAAGCACCTCTCGACCTCATCCTGGTCCGCAAGATTGGCACGCCCATGCAGCCGGAGCTTGCGATGGGGGCTGTCGTGGATGGAGAGCAACCGGTCATCGTCCGCAACCAGGACGTCATCGATCTGACCGGCGTGAGTGATGAGACGTTCGACGCCGTCTGCAAGAAGGAGCTCGCCGAGATTGACAGGCGCCGCGAGCGTTATCTCGGCAATCGCGACCGGGCCGACGTCCAGGGGCAAGTCGCGATCATTGTCGATGATGGTATTGCGACAGGCGCGACCACGCTCGCGGCGATCCAGGCGCTGCGAAAGCGGGAGCCGAAGGAATTGATCCTTGCCGTACCGGTTGCGCCACTCGATACGCTGCAGCGACTACACACGGAGGTCGACGCAATCGTCTGCCTGGACACGCCGCGGGACTTTGGCGCGATCGGCTATTATTACCGCGATTTTCGTCAGATCAGCGATGACGAAGTCATTGCCATCCTGAAGCAATTTCCGGCGAAGAAGACCGCGGCACCAGCCTCCTGAGGCTCCGGAGTTGCCATGGATATGTCGCCAAGCGCGCTGCTGACCGACTTGTACCAGCTCAACATGGTGCAGGCCTATCTGGAAGCGGGCCAGACCGGGACCGCCGTCTGCTTCGGGATACCTGCCTACGGTACGATGGCGCACTCGTTCATCCAGTCGTTCGATGACGAGACGGCGGCCTTCGAGGCCTTTGCACGTGCAAGGCCGAAGGATCTCGTCCTCCTGATCGACACGTCGTCCTGATCTGCATCAAGACGAACGTCCGGCCTGCGCCTAGCCTGTCCGACACGGGAGGCGCGCATGCCGGTTCAGAACGCCGAAATCGCCGAGATGTTCGACCAGACCGCCGAGCTGCTGGAGATCAAGGGCGATAATCCCTTCCGCTCCCGAGCCTATCGCAACGCGGCTCGCGTGATAGAGCGCCTGCCGAGGAGCATCACGAGCCTGCTGAAGGCAGGCGAGGACCTCTCCGAACTGCCCGGGATCGGCAAGGACCTCGCGGGCAAGATCGCGGCCATCGTCACGACCCACAAATTCAGTGTGCTTGACCGGCTCAAACGCGAGCTTCCGGGCGATCTCGGCGAGATCGCCGCGCTTCCCGGGCTCGGTCCCAAGCGAGTGAAGCTCCTCTACGACAAGCTCGCCGTGCGGTCACTCGAGGATTTGCGGCGCGCAATCCGGTCGGGGCGATTGCGGGAGTTGAGGGGATTCGGGGCCAAGAGCGAGCAGAAGCTCGCTGCCGCGCTGGCCAAGCCCCAGGCTGAAAGGCGCTTCAAGCTCTCGGACGCCGAGGCCGAAGCAGAGGCGTTGCTGAACTATCTGCGCGGCGGCAAGCGGGACCAGGTGGTCGTTGCAGGCAGCTACCGCAGAAGGCGCGATACGGTAGGCGATCTCGACATCGTCGTGGCCACGCAGGATGGCGCGAAGATGGGCGAGAAGCTTACCAGGTACGAGAACGTTGCCAGCACCCTCGCTCATGGCCCAACTCGAACCACGGTCGTCCTCCGCTCCCGCCTTCAAGTCGATCTGCGGGTCGTTCCTCTGGTGAGCTACGGAGCGGCGTTGGTGTATTTCACGGGTTCGAAAGCGCACAACATTGCGCTGCGCGGTCTTGCCAATGACCGCGGCTGGAAGCTCAACGAGTACGGCCTGTTCGACGGCCGGCGCCGCATCGCCGGAGCGACCGAGGAGGAAATCTACCGCAAGCTCGGCCTTGCAGTCATTCCGCCGGAGATGCGCGAGGATCGCGGCGAGATCGCGCTGGCACGGGCCGGGAAGCTGCCGAGGCTGATTGCGCTTGGCGACATCAGGGGCGACCTGCATGTGCATTCCAACTGGAGCGATGGTACGGCGCCGATTGCCGACATGGCGGCCGCGGCCAAAGCCAGAAATTATGATTACATCGCCATCACTGACCACAGCCAGCATGTCACGGTGGCCCATGGTCTGGATACCGCGAGGCTCGGCCGGCAGATTGACGAGATCGAGCAGCTGAACGAGAAGCTGGATGGCTTCGCCATTCTCAAAGGGGCGGAGGTTGATATCCTGGCCGACGGGCGCCTCGACCTGCCAGACAGGATTCTGTCGCGGCTCGATATCGTGGTCGCGGCCGTGCACTATAAGTTCGATCTGTCCCGCAAGCTCCAGACTGAGCGCATCATCCGTGCGATGGACAACAAGTACGTGTCGATCATCGCCCATCCGACGGGCAGGCTTATCGGTGAGCGCGAGCCCTATGAGGTGGATATCGAGGCATTGGTTGCGGCGGCTGCCAGCCGCGGCTGTTGCCTCGAGCTGAATGCGGATCCCGATCGGCTGGATCTCGTGGACATTCACGCTCATGCGGCGAAGTCAGCGGGGGTCAAGCTGGCGATTTCGACTGACGCGCATGCCGTGGCTGGCTTTTCCAACATGCGATTTGGCGTCGACCAGGCGCGCCGCGGCTGGCTGGAGCCGTCAGATGTGATCAACGCGCTGCCGCTACCCCGGCTGCGCAGGCTGTTGAGGCGCTGATCGGGCGCATTTGATCCTCCGCAACGAAGCCGGCTGCGCGGGCCGGTATCGTTATTTACTGTTCAATCGAGAGCACGGTCGTGATGAGTATTGCAAGAATGCTGGGTGCGCTGGCGATTGCCGGCGTTGTTGGCGCGGGAGCGCGCGGCGCTCTTCCGGAAACGCAGCAGCACCTATCGTTCACTGGGCGAGTGGCATGCCTCGTTGCTAAGCATGAGAGCCGCGGGCGATAGTTGTGACATTCACGCTGGATGCGAGGCGATGGACATCCGCCCCGAGGCAAAGCCCCGTGCCGGGGCTGAGCAGCGCGGCCGAGCCGCCGGCGACGCCGTATCGGAACGCCCTTTCCAGATTGTCGTCATGCACCAGGCTCGACACCATCGCTCCCAGAAAACTGTCGCCGGCGCCGGAGACGCTGACCGGCTGGATCGGCAGGCCACTCGCACGCAACGTCATGTCGCGGGTCAGGAGCAGCGCACCCTCCGAGCCCATCGAGAGCGCGATGATCTCGATCCGGTAGCGATCGAACAGGCGGCGTCCCGCGGCGATCAGAGAAGGCTCGTCAGCGCTGCTGATCCCGGCAAGGTCCTGAAACTCCCGAAGGTTGGGCTTGATGAGGTAGACGCCCGCCTCCAATGCCGGCTTCAGCGCGGCGCCCGTCGTGTCCACGATGACCCTGGCGGCGCCTTTCGATGCCCGCACGACCCTGCCGTAGAAATCATCGGGCGCGCCCGGCGGAAGGCTGCCGCTTGCGATCACAAACGTCGCCTGCCAGCTGATGCGGGCGATGGCGTCGAGGCACTGCTGCCATTCGAATTCGCTGAGGACGGCGCCCGGAAAGACCAGGCGAAACTGCTCGCGGGTCGTCTCGTCGAACACGGTGATGTCCTCGCGGGTATCGTTCGACGTCGGGATCACGATGCTGCGCACGGCTTCGCGCTCGACCAGCGCCGCCAGGGTTTGCCCGGTGGCGCCCCCGGCCGGGTAGATCGCGGTCGCTTCCGTGCCGAGCCGTTTCAGAACGCGGGCGACGTTGATGCCGCCTCCGCCGGGATCGCGATGGGCCTCCGCGCAGCGCATCTTGACGAAGGGCCGCATTTTCGTGACCGAGGTCGAGATATCGACCGCCGGGTTGATGGTCAGCGTGACGATCTGGATGGGCGTTGTCTCAGTCAAGAGCTTCAGCCTCCCTCAGGGCGTGCAGAGTGGCCGTCGTCGAAGAGGTTGCCGTCATGACGCGTGCCTCGCCTTGATGAGCCCGGCGTACCAGCCGAATGAGGCTTTTGGCGTCCGCCGCAGCGAGGCATAGTCCACATAGGTCAGGCCGAATCTGGTGCTGTACCCCGAGTCCCATTCGAAATTGTCGAGCAGCGACCAGATGAAATAGCCGCGCACATCGACGCCGCCCAGGGCGGCGGCGTTCATCGCCTCGATATAGGCCTTGAGGAACTCAATTCGGCCGCCGTCGTTCACCGCACCCGTTTGATCGGGCTGGTCGAAGCTGCCGTATCCGTTCTCGAGGACGTAGATCGGCAGCCCATGACGCGCGTGGACGGATTCGAGGGTCTGCCGGAAAGCCTCGGGCTCGATCGGCCACCCAATCGGAGTTAGGGGAATGCTTGCGGGCTTGTCGCCGAAGTCGTAGCCCAGCATCGAGTCCGCACGTGCGGTCACATAGACCGGACTGTAGTGGTTCAGCCCGAACCAATCGACCGGACGGCAGATGCGCGCCATGTCACCCGGTTGCAGATGCGGTTCGATCGCCGTCCGCATCGACGGCGGATAGGCGCCGCCGCATTGCGGGTCAGGAAACGCATCGTTCCAATAGACGTCCAGGCGTGCCGCTGCCGCCGCATCGGCTTCGCTTCCGCTGGAGGGACGGCAGGGCTGCCGATTGTGAATGCATCCGATCGAGGCGCCGGCGACGCTTGCGCGCAGCACATCCACGGCCGCCCCATGCGCGAGATTGACGTGGTGGATCATGCGGTGGAGCTCGTCCTCGCTTCCGCGATCCCGCTTGCCGAGCGAGCGGCCGAAGAGGGTGAAGATCGACGGTTCGTTGAATGTCGCGAAGCGCTTGACCCGGTCGCCGAAGCGCCTGGCTGCCAAAGCCGCGTAGTCGGCGAACCACGCCGTGGACTCCCGGTTGAGCCAGCCGCCCCGCTCCTCCAGGGCCTGGGGCAGGTCCCAATGGTACAGGCACAGCCATGGCTCGATGCCGGCGGCCAGGAGCGCGTCGATCAGGCGGTCGTAGAATGCCAGGCCGGCCTCGTTGGCGGAGCCGCTCCCTTGCGGCAGCACGCGCGGCCAGGCCACGGAGAACCGGTAAGCCTGCACGCCCAGGGCCTTCATCAGGCCGACATCCTCGCGATAGCGATGATAATGGTCACACGCGACATCACCGGTGTCGTGATTCTTGATGGCACCGCTCTGGCAGTAGGTATCCCAGACGCTGAGCCCCCGGCCGTCCTCCCGCGTCGCCCCCTCGATCTGGAAGCTCGAGGTGGAAACGCCCCAGATGAAATCCGGGCGCAGGCTCGTGGTATTCGCCCGTTGCGTTGTCGACATGAACGACCTGCTTGCTCCAACCGACCGTGATGGTTGTGACATTGGTAGTCAGACTGACTCCGGGCGGTATTGAGATAGCTCAACAAGTTCCGGCGCAGCCGTGCGAAGGATCGATATCCCAAGACCGGTGCCGGGGGCTGCAGTTGCAAAGAACCAGATGGGGCGGGGTCGTTGACGGCGACCTCAGCGGAAGCGGCTACTTTCGCGTTGCCGAGCGCAATGGCGTATTCTGGCTTGTCGATCCCGACGGCGGTCGCTTTCTCTCGAAGGGGGTCAATACGATCCGCTTCGACCAGGAACGCATTGGCGGCACCGAGCGCGTGCCCTATGCCGAGGCCTGCCGGGCCAAATACGGCAGCCTGCAGACCTGGCGCGCTGCCGTGTCTGACCGGTTGGCAAGCTGGGCCTTCAACACGGTCGGCTGCTGGTCAGACGAGCTCGTGGCGAGTTCGGGATCGCACCTGCTGGCAACCACGCCGGTCGCGGAGCTCGGCGCGTCCTTCCGCCTGCACCGGCGCGATCAGGTCTTCCCTGATGTCTTCGATCCCGAATTCGAAGCGCATATCCGCGCGAGCGCCGATCAGCGTTGCCGGCATCGCCGCAACGATCCGGGCCTGCTCGGGACCTTCATCGACAACGAACTCTACTGGTCGCCCGACTGGCGCAATACCGACGAGCTTCTGACGCTGTTCCTGAACCTGCCGTCTCGTCGACCCGGCCGGGATGCCGCCATCGCAGGACTGCAGGCGCGCTATCGAGAGTTTGCTCAGTTCAATGCGGTCTGGCGCACTCAAGCGCGCTCCTGGCAGGAGCTCGGCAGGATCGAACATGTCGCGGCACCTTTCGTCAGGCTTCGTCCTGGGGTCCTGAACGACGCGATCGAAACCAAGGCCAACCTGGCAGATCCCGCGCGCGAAGCCTTCTCGGCAGATTGCGATGCTTTCGTGGCTGTCGTGGCCGACAGATATTTCGAACTGTGTGTCGCGGCCATCAAGGCGGTCGATCCCAATCATCTCGTGCTCGGATCCCGGTTCGGCTATCAGCCACCGGCAGGCGTCATCGCCGCTGCCGGCCGCCATCTCGATGTGATCTCCTTCAATTGCTACGATTTCGACCCCGGTCCGGTCATTGACGCCTATGCCGTCGCCGGGAAGCCATGCCTGATCACCGAATTCTCGTTTCGAGGCGACGACGCAGGCTTGCCGAACACGAAGGGAGGGGGACCCCGGGTGGCGACCCAAACGGAGCGCGCCCGAGCTTTCGAGGGCTACGTTGTGACAGCCCTGAGCAAGCCGAATGTGGTCGGATATCACTGGTTCGAGCATGCCGACGAGCCGGCGGAAGGACGATTTGACGGTGAAGATTCGAATTACGGCACGGTGACCATCGAGGACGAGGTTTACGACGAGCTGACCAGGACCATGACCAGGGTCAACGCGGCGGCAGAACGCATTCACGCCGCGGCCGTCCCGGCCGTAATCTGATCGCTACAGAGAGGTCAGGCGTCGCGCGTCCGATTTCGGCAGATCGGCCTCGGCCTCGGCCACAGCGGCCATTGTCCGAAACACGCTCGCGGGATTGACGCTGATGGAATCGATGCCCAGTCCCGTCAAATAGCGCGCGATCTCAGGATAATTTGCAGGCGCCTCGCCGCAAATGCCGATATGGCGATTGTTGCGCTTGGCGCCGACCACCGCCTGCCGGAACATCTCCAGCATTCCCGGATCGCGCTCGTCGAAATCGAAGGCCACGATGTCGGAATCCCGGTCGACCCCCAGCGTGAGCTGGGTGAGGTCGTTGGAGCCGATCGAGAAGCCGTCGAACAATTCCGCAAACGCGTCGATCTGGATGACGTTGTTCGGGATCTCGCACATGACGTAGATCTCGAGACCGTCTTCGCCGCGCGTCAGGCCGTTGGCCGCCATCGTGGCGATCACGCGCCGGCCTTCCGCGACGGTCCGGCAGAACGGCACCATGACGCGCAGATTGGAGAGACCCATCTCCTTCCGCACGCGCCGGAGCGCAGCGCACTCCAGGGCGAAACCCTCGGCGTAGGCGGGATGGCTGTAGCGGGAGGCGCCCCGGAAGCCCAGCATCGGGTTCTCTTCCCGTGGCTCAAAGCCTTCGCCGCCGATCAGGCTGGCATATTCGTTGGTCTTGAAATCGGAAAGCCGCACGATCACGGGCTTCGGGTAGAAGGCCGCGGCGATGGTGCCGACGCCTTCCGAAAGTCGTTGCACGAAGAAGTCAGCCGGGTTCGCGAACTCCTTCACCAGGCGCGCGATCTCGGCGCGCGCCTTGGCCGACTTGACCTTGTCCGGCTTGAGCAATGCCATCGGGTGCACGCCGATATGCTCGCTGATGATGAATTCCATGCGGGCGAGGCCGACCCCGGCCTGCGGCTGCATCGCCGTGCGGAACGCCATTTCCGGAGTGCCGACATTCACCATGATGGCTGTCCGCGGCTGCCGCAGCTCGCTCAGCGGCGTCCGGGTCACGCCGAATTCGACCCGCCCCTGGTAGACGCTGCCGACATCGCCTTCGGCGCAGCAGACCGTGACTTCGGTCCCGGTCCCGAGCTTTTCGGTCGCGAGGGCGGCCCCGACCACCGCGGGGATGCCCAGCTCTCGCGCGACGATGGCGGCGTGGCAGGTGCGGCCACCCTTGTCGGTGATGATGCCGGCCGCGATCTTCATGACCGGCTCCCAGTCCGGGCTGGTGGCCGGCGCCACCAGGATCTCACCGGGCTTGAAGGCGGCGAGGTCGCGTGCGGTCAGGACGCGGCGTGTACGTCCCGAGGCGATTTTCTCGCCCACCGCGCGGCCGGTGACGATGACCGGACCGCGTCCCTTCAGATTGTATGTCTCGTAGACGTCCGCGGAGCGCCGCGAGGCGACCGTTTCGGGCCGGGCCTGAATGATGTAGAGCTTGCCGTCAGCGCCGTCCTTGGCCCATTCGATGTCCATCGGCATCGCTGCGCCGGCCTTTTGCGAGTAGTGGGCTTCGATCCGGATCGCGATCTCGGCAAGACTCAGCACCTCCTGGTCGGAGATGCAGAATTTGCGGCGTTCCGCTTCAGGGACATTGCGCGTGAGCGTCGCGTGCCGGCCGCCACGCTTGCCGTAAATCATGCGGATCTGCTTGGCTCCGAGCCGTCGTCGCAGCACGCGGCGGTAGCCCTGGTTCAGCGTGGGCTTGTGGACGTAGAATTCATCCGGATCGACCTGGCCCTGCACGATGGTCTCGCCGAGACCGTAGCAGCCTGTGACGAAGACGACGTCACGAAAGCCGGATTCGGTGTCGAGCGTGAAGACGACGCCGCTGGCCGCCAGATCGGACCGCACCATTTTCATCACGGCGACGGAGAGCGCCACCTTGAAATGATCGAAGCCGTTGTCGATCCGGTAGGAGATCGCGCGATCGGTGAAAATCGAGGCAAAGCAACGCCGGCAAGCCTCGAACAGGTCCTTGGGCCCGCGCACGTTGAGAAAGCTTTCGTGCTGGCCTGCAAAGCTCGCCGTCGGCAGGTCCTCGGCCGTCGCGGAGCTTCGCACGGCGACGGCAACCCCTTTTCCGGCCTCGCGCTCGAGCTGCCGATACGCGTCCACGACCTGCGCGCGGAGCAGGGGCGTGTCCATGGCCTCGTATATGATTTCGCGAGCTCGAGCGGCTTTGCTGGCGAGCGTCCTGATCCTGCTCTTGTCGATCCCGTCGAGCAGCCGGTGAAGCTGCTCTGCGACGCCGTCCCGGGACAACGCGTCACGATAGGCATCCGCCGTGATCGCAAAGCCGTTGGGCACGGCGACGCCTTGCGAGGCAAGCGCAGAGTACAGTTCGCCAAGCGACGCGGTCTTGCCGCCGACGAGACCGACGTCGCCTAATCCGATTTCAAGGAAACTTCTGATATACCCGGGCATGCCGACAGCAGATCACGTCGTGGTTTTCGGCGTTTGAGGCAAGTCAAGCTTCATACCGTTGTTGCCGTTGCCGTCGTAATGCGCGGGCCTCGGTTGAAGCCAGTCAAGATGCCGGCGTTCTCCGACATTGACCGGCGCCGCAGCAAAAGCCTGATGATGCGCTGACAAGCGTCGGTGCGATCAATAGATAAAAGCCGGAGTTTCAAGCAGGTGGTCGTTGACGGTTTGGACGCCGGGGATTGCCTCGGCGGCCACGCGAATAGCCGTGCGTTCGGCCAGTGACGGCGCGAAGCCCCAGAGATCGACCACACCATCCTGGACCGTGGCATTCACATTGAGCGTATGAGCCCAAGGCTGCTTCTTGAGCTCGTCGAAGAATTTCTTCCTGATGGCCGCATCCGGAAGCGAAATTTCGAGCTTCGGCCTGGCGCTCGCGATGGCCTGAAGCAGGTTGGATCGACTGACGATCCCGACGAGTTGGCCTTCCTTGTTGACGATCGGGACGCGTTTGATCTGCTTCTTCTCAAGAAGCATCGCAATGTCGTTCACCGGTGTCTCGGGCGAGGCGGTCGCGACGTCTCGCGTCATGATGTCTTGCACCTTGATCGAATGCGATCGGACGTAATCAGCTGCCTGTTCGGCGTCACCGGTCAACAGGCGCAGCCACCAGGAGTAGGAGCGTTCGGTGCCGCTTTCCACCCGGTGCATGAGATCGCCTTCACTCACGATGCCGAGAAGCTTGATGTCGGGATCGACCACCGGAACCGCGCTGATCCGACGTTCCAGCAGGATCTTCGCGACCTGCTGGACGGAGGCGTGCGGGCCAACTGTCACCACGGGGGACCCCATGATGTCGCGTGCTTGCATGACAGGCTCCATGTCGTTTCATAAATCGCTATGATCCTGCCGGATCGTGCGGTCGCCGGCTTGATCCGGATCAAACGGCTCCGTCGACGGGGCGGTAGCAATGGGCGTGTTCACCGAGGAGGCTGCAATGGTCAGAATCCCGCATCGCGCAGTCGTGTTCGTGGGGGACGGACGGAGGGCGCTATTCCTGCGCAACGAAGGGGACGAGAAGTTCCCGAACTTGAAGACGGAAGCGGTGTTTGAGCACGAAAATCCGCCAGCGCATTCACAAGGAAGCGATCGTCCGGGCAGGGTCAGCCAAGCGTCGCATTCGTCGCACAGAAGCGCCGTCGAGACCACCGATTGGCATGAGCTCGAGGAGAGCCGCTTCGTGAGGCAGGTCGCCGCTGCCGCCGAGCGCCTCATTCGCGGCGAGCAGTCGACGCCGCTGATCGTCGTCGCACCGCCGCGGACTTTGGCAGAGCTTCGGTCCGCCTTCCATGACGATGTCAAGCGCCGGATTGTGGGCGAAATCGACAAAGATCTCACCAAGCACCCGGTCGGCGAAATCGAGAAGCATCTCCAGGACTAGGCGATGGCACGCAACCTCGTTGAGGCGGCGGCTCTCGCTGGACCGCGGCTTGATCTCGCTCAACCGTTGATTGTTCGTCGAGCGATAAGAGAGCAGATGCGCATTTTACCGGAGAAACGTCATGTCCATCGCCAGCGTCATGGTTTACGTCGACACAGCGCAACAGGAGGC
>RXJC01000240.1 GCA_003963435.1 Bradyrhizobiaceae bacterium
GGCCGGCCGAACTGGTCTACCGCATCGGCTTCAATCCGCTGCACCGGCGGGTGTGGAGGGGGCAGTGACGGAGCAGGGCGCAGCGATCGTCGTCAAGCCGGGAACGGTCAGCCTCGACGATCTCGCGTGCGTGCTGGCGGGCGCGCCCGTCGTGCTCGATCCGTCGTTCTGGCCGCGCGTGGAGGCGGCCGCGGAGATCGTCGCGAAGGCTGCACAGGCCGATGTCCCCGTCTACGGCATCAATACCGGCTTCGGGAAGCTCGCCTCGAAGCGGATTCCGCCCGACCAGACCGCGCTGCTCCAGCGCAACCTAATCGTGTCGCATTGCTGCGGTGTCGGTCAGCCCACACCCGAGCCGATCGTCCGCCTGATGATCGCGCTGAAGATCGTCTCGCTCGGACGCGGCGCCTCCGGCGTCCGCCGCGAAGTGATCGAGCAGTTGCAGGCCATGTTGGCGCGAGGTGTCTACCCTCTGGTGCCGCAGCAGGGCTCGGTGGGCGCCTCCGGCGACCTCCGCGAAGTGATCGAGCAGTTGCAGGCCATGTTGGCGCGAGGTGTCTACCCTCTGGTGCCGCAGCAGGGCTCGGTGGGCGCCTCCGGCGACCTCGCGCCGCTTGCGCATATGGCGGCGGTGATGATCGGCGAAGGGCAGGCGATCGTTGCCGGCAAGACCGTGTCCGGCGGAGAGGCGCTCGCCGCCGCCGGCCTTGCGCCGCTGACACTCGGTCCCAAGGAAGGTCTCGCGCTGATCAACGGCACGCAGTTCTCGACCGCTTACGCGATCTCCGGGGTGTTGCGCGCCTTTGGTCTGGCGCGCGCCGCGCTCGTCACCGGCGCGCTGTCGGTCGATGCGGCGATGGCCTCGACGGCGCCGTTCCGTCCCGAAATCCAGGCGTTGCGGGGACATTCCGGACAGATCGCCGCAGCCGTGACGCTGACTGCGCTGCTCGATGGCAGCGACATCCGCCTGTCGCATCTCGAAGGCGACGAGCGCGTGCAGGATCCCTATTGCCTGCGCTGCCAGCCGCAGGTCGCGGGCGCGGCGCTCGACCTGATCGCGCAGGCGGCGCGCACGCTGATCGTCGAAGCTAACGCCGTCACCGACAATCCGCTGGTGCTGGTCGAGACCGGCGAGATCGTCTCCGGCGGCAATTTCCACGCCGAGCCGGTGGCGTTTGCCGCCGATGCGATCGCCCTGGCACTGTCCGAGATCGGTGCGATCAGCGAGCGGCGCATCGCGACGCTGGTCGATCCCGCGCTGAATTTCGGCCTGCCGCCATTCCTCACCCCGGATCCCGGCGTCAATTCCGGCTTCATGATCGCCGAGGTGACGGCCGCTGCGCTCTACGCCGAGAACAAGCAGCGCGCGACTGCCTGCTCGATCGATTCGACCCCCACCAGCGCCAACCAGGAAGATCACGTCTCGATGGCCGCGCATGCTGCGCGGCGCCTGTCCGACATGGCCGACAATCTCGCCGCCATTTTGGGCATTGAACTTCTGGTCGCCGCCCAAGGCATCACGCTGCGCGCTCCGCATGCGACCAGCAGGCCGCTCGTCGCGGTCATCGCGAAGCTTCGCGAGCAGGTGCCCGCACTCGGGGCTGATCGCTACATGGCCGGCGATCTCGCCAAGGCTGCTGCGCTGATCGAGGCCGACGCATTACCGGCCGCGGCGATCGCGGCGCTCTCATCCGATCCGTTTCCAAAGCTTGCCTGAAGAGGTGTCCGCATGAACCGCCGACTGGACAACGACCGCACCATTCGCGCCCCCCGCGGCAGTGATATCAGCGCCAAGAGCTGGCTGACGGAAGCGCCGCTTCGTATGCTGATGAACAATCTCGATCCAGACGTGGCGGAGCGTCCGAGCGAGCTCGTCGTCTATGGCGGCATCGGCCGCGCCGCGCGCGATTGGGAGAGTTTTGACCGGATCGTCGCGGCCTTGCGCAAGCTCGAAGACGACCAGACGCTGCTGGTACAATCCGGCAAGCCGGTCGGCGTGTTCCGCACCCACACTGACGCGCCGCGGGTGCTGATCGCGAACTCCAACATCGTGCCGCATTGGGCGACGCTCGATCATTTCAACGAGCTCGATCGTCAGGGACTGATGATGTACGGCCAGATGACGGCGGGGTCCTGGATCTATATCGGCAGCCAGGGCATCGTGCAGGGCACCTACGAGACCTTCGTCGAGGTCGGCCGTCGCCATTACGGCGGCAGCCTCGCCGGCAAATGGATTCTGACTGCAGGTCTTGGCGGCATGGGCGGCGCGCAGCCGCTGGCGGCGACCATGGCAGGGGCTTCGATGCTCGCGGTCGAATGCCAGCCCAGCCGCATCGAGATGCGTCTGCGTACCGGCTATCTCGATCGCCAGGCCGCAACGCTCGACGAGGCGCTCGCGCTGATGGCGGACGCTGCGAAGACCAGGAAGGCCGTCTCGGTCGGCTTGCTCGGCAATGCCGCCGAGATTTTCCCGGAACTGGTGCGCCGCGGCGTCAAGCCCGACATCGTCACCGACCAGACCAGCGCGCATGATCCGATCAACGGCTACTTGCCGAAGGGCTGGACCCTCGCCGAGTGGGAGGCCAGGCGCGGCTCCGATCCGAAGGCGGTGGAGCGTGCCTCCAAGACCTCGATGGTCGAGCACGTCCAGGCCATGCTGGATTTCCACGCGCAGGGCATTCCGACGCTCGACTACGGCAACAACATCCGCCAGATGGCGCAGGACATGGGCCTGAAGAACGCGTTCGATTTTCCGGGCTTCGTGCCCGCCTATATCCGCCCCTTGTTCTGCCGCGGCGTCGGGCCGTTCCGCTGGGCCGCGTTGTCGGGAGATCCCGAGGACATCTTCAGGACCGATGCCAAGGTCAAGGAGCTGATGCCCAACGACAAGCATCTGCACAACTGGCTCGACATGGCGAAGCAACGCATCAAGTTTCAGGGCCTGCCGGCGCGGATCTGCTGGGTTGGCCTCGGCGATCGCCATCGCCTGGGTCTTGCCTTCAACGAGATGGTGGCGCGCGGCGAGCTGAAGGCGCCGATCGTGATCGGCCGCGATCATCTCGACAGCGGCTCGGTGGCGAGCCCCAACCGTGAGACCGAGGCGATGAAGGACGGATCGGATGCGGTGTCCGACTGGCCGCTGCTTAACGCACTGCTCAACTGCGCCAGTGGCGCGACCTGGGTGTCGCTGCACCACGGCGGCGGCGTCGGCATCGGCTATTCGCAGCATGCCGGCATGGTGATCGTCGCCGACGGCACACCGGAGGCGGGCAAGCGCATCGAGCGCGTGCTCTGGAACGATCCCGCCAGCGGCGTCATGCGCCATGCAGACGCCGGCTACGACATCGCGATCGACTGCGCCCGCGAGAAAGGGCTCGATCTGCCGAGCCTTGCGCCGTAGCTGAGCTCAGGCCACGACCCTGGCCCCGGCGCCGTCGAGGCGCTGGCGCTCGTTCCCCAGATAGTCGGGAATGGCATCGGCCGGCATGGGCTTTGCGAAATAATAACCCTGGATGAAATCGCAGCCGAGCCGGCGCAGGCTGTCGAGCTGGGCGCGGGTTTCGACGCCTTCGACGACGCAGGCGATCTCCATGTCGTCGCAGAGGCCCGCGAGCGATTTGATGATCTTGTGGCTCACCGGATTCTCGTTGATCTCGGCGACGAAGCTGCGGTCGACCTTGATCTTGTCGAGCGGCAGCCGGTGCACGTGGCTCAGCGACGAGTAACCGGTGCCGAAATCGTCCAGCGAAATGCCGCAACCCATCGCCTTCAGCGTTGCGATCGACTGCTGTGCGCGCGCGAAATCGAAGGTGACGGCGGTCTCGGTGATCTCGAAATCGATCCGGTGGGGCGGCAGGCCGCTCTTCTCGATGATCGAGATCAGCGGCAGGATGCCTTCGGCGGCGCAGACGTCGTGGGCGGAGAGGTTGAACGACAGGCGGATGTCGTCGGGCCAGGTTCTGGCGGTGGCGAGCGCGCGCGCCAGCAGCGCCTGCGTGAGGGGGCGGATCAGGCCGATGCGCTCGGCGGCGGGAATGAAGTCGGCGGGAGAGACCCAGCCGAGACGGGGGCTATTCCAGCGCGCCAGCGTCTCGAAACTCGCAGTGTGCTCGCTCATGGCGTCTACGATCGGCTGGAACACCAGCTCCATCTCGGCACTGAAATCGGAGGTGCGCAAGAGGTTCTCGATCACACCACGGCTGCGGATCTCGGCCTCGAGCTCGCTCGAGAAGATCACGGTGCGGCCACGCTGATGACGCTTGGCGTGGTAGAGCGAATAGTCGGCGCATTCGTAGAGCGCTTCCGACGTCGTCGCGGAGTCCGGGAACAGTGCGAAGCCGATCGAGCAGGACAGCCCGGTATGGGCGGTGTCGAGCTGGTAGGGCAGCTTGACCTGGCTGCCGATACGTTCGCCAAGCCGGATCAGGTCAGCCTCCTCGGGGTCGCCGCAGACGACGAGGCCGAATTCGTCGCCGCCGAGCCGGGCGAATTCCACGCGCTGCGGGCCAAAGCCCTCGCACACCTCGCGGATGCGCCGGCCGGCCTCGATCAGGACGCGGTCGCCGACGGAGTGGCCGTAATTGTCGTTGATCGGCTTGAACCCGTCGAGGTCGATGATCCCGACCGCGACGCGAACGTGCCTGCGCTCGGCGTCGGCAAAGGCGCTCGACAGCTCGGCGAAGAAGCGGCGGCGGTTCGGCAGCTCGGTGAGGGAATCGAGATTGGCGAGGCGGAAATTCTCGTCCGAGAGCGCCTGCGTCGCCGCCTGTTGCGCGAGCAGCGACTTGCGGCTGGCGACGAGATCGGCGAAGTCGCGGTAGTAGATGAACAGTACCGTCACCATCGCGCCGGAAACCAGGAGGTTGTTGACGGCGATCGCCTTCAGCGTCGGCTCGCCCGTGGCGAAGAAGAACAGCACGTAAGGCACGTCGACGACCAGGGTCACGATCAATGCCGCCGAGCGCAGGTGCATCAGCGAAAAGATGCAGCCGATCACCGTCACCGCCATGTAGAAAGCGACCTGGCTCTTGGCGAAGGGATCGCCGTAAGGATAGAGCGCGAACGACCACGCGGTGAAGCCTGCGCCGATCGGCAAGGTCAGCCAGTTGGTGGCGCGCAGATTGCGCAGGATGTCGGCGTCGCTGCGCACCACGTGACGCTGGCGCAGCCACCAATAGGTCCGCAAGCCTGCGAGAACCGTCAGCACGCTCGGCACGATGATCGTCAGCCAGTCCGGCGCCACGTTCACATAGGTGTAGGCAACGGCGATCGTGTTGCTCATGAGGATGAAGTAGAGCAGCGGGATCTGCTTGGAGAAGGCGTCGAACTGCGCGCGCGTCAGATCCGGATTGTCGGCCGGAACGCGAAACAATCGGATTGTGGCGGCAAGATGAGACTTCAAATCGGCAACAGGCATTGAAATACGAGCCCCGGATCCCCAGAAAACGTCGGCGATCTTGCATGGCACGGGTAAAGGGCGCGTTAGATCGATCCCGCACCGAACGGCCGGCGCAGGTTGCGCGCTACCGCATCGCTTCCGGCCGCGTGCATTGGTGAGGCCGCGTTAACGATAAGGAGCCGCGCACAAGCCGGCCTATCGGCGGCAAAGGCCGCCGCTACGCTCTGCTAACCATGCGCGTCGGCGCAACGTCTTGTCGCACCTTTCCCCGAAGGCCGGGCGGTCGCATACGACACTTTGCGCGACTTGGCGCGCCTCATTCCCCGCTACCGCCCGATCGTCACGCCGGCGGTCGAGCGTAGCGCGCCCCTCAGGCTGGTCGCGTTCATGTCGTCGAGCACCTGGCGCGTCAGCACGGTGGTCTGGCCCGGGGTGTCGAGGATTCGCTCTCCGCGCGAGGACGAGAGCCGGTCGACCCTGTAGGACCCGGCCTGTTCGCCGGCAGGACTGGTTGCGACGGCATGACGGGAGCGTTGACCCGCGAAGGCCATCTGCGAGACGCCGCAGGCGCCGATCACGACCAGAAGCAAAGCGCATGCGCGCATAGGCGGTCTCCCATGTCGGGACGCCAGCCTAGCACATTGCGGCGCCGGTCGGGAGAAGGGATCAGGCGAGAGCGGCCTGGCGCTCGCGCGCGGGCTCGCGGGCCCGCTCGGGTTTTGCAGGCTCTGCGAGCTGCGTGAAACTGCGGTGGCTCGCCTGCGCAGGGGCCTCGACGATAACGCCCTCACAGACGATCTGTCCGCCGAGCATCCTGAATTCCAGCTTGTCGTAGCGCGGCATCGTCTCGCCGGGCGCGGGCGGCAGCAGCCCGATGCTGCCCTGGATGTTCAGCGTGGCTTCGCCAGTGCCGTGAAGCCGCGGATTCCACATCCTGATCCCGCTTTCCGCCCAGCGCTGCCGGATCAGCGCGGCGCGATCGGCAGGCTCGGTGGGTCTTGAGCGAACTTTCGGCGCGCTGCGGACCTCTGGAGAAGGCGACACGAGCGCCGGAGCTGGGGCGATGTCGGTGACGACGCTGGCCGCTTCAGTGGAGACGTCGGCCGCGGCCGTTGCTGCAACAGGCGCAGCAATCTCCACAGCGACCGGTTCGATGGCGACCGCCTCGCCGGGCGAGGGAGCGCTGTCGCAATGGTTCTCAGAAGTTGGTGCCAAAACTTCGGCGTCAGCAGATGTGGCACACGGCTCGCTTACGGCCGGCTCAACGTCCACGATGACGTCAAGGGAATGATCGTGGTCGACGACGATGGCAGGGGCATCAAGCGGAGCATTCTCGACGTCGACGGGTGGCGGCGATGTCTCCGCCGTGACGACGGGCTCACCCTCGGATGGAAGCGGATCGCTGTCGCTGATGAGTTCGGCGGCCTCGACCGGTTCGCTGACGGCTTCGACCGCGATCAGCTCCACCTCGCTGGGCTCGGCCTCGGTCGAAACCTCCATCGCAGGATCGTTGCTGATGGCGGGTTCGGGAGCATGTTCTGCCGCGGTTTCGATCTCGGCGGCCGAAGCCTCGGCCGCGACGACCGGCTCGGTGTCGGACGATATCTGCCGAGAGGAATCCTCGCTGACGCCGGCATCGGTCGGCGCCGCAGGCGGGCTCTCCGCGATGATGGAGATCGCGGTATCATTCTGGGCAGAGGGAGCTGCGGCCGCCATCTCGGCCTCAGCGCGCACCGAAACCGTGCTGATCTCAGCGCTGTCCGCTGTGGCGGTTTCCGCGACGTCTTTGGATGCGACGTCTTCGGCCGCGACGTCTTGGGCTGCAGTGGCTTCGGCGATGACCGGCGAGACGTCTGCGGCGGTTGCTGTGGCGTCAACGCTGCCGCCATGCGCCGCGGGCCGAAGCCGGGTGAATGCCCATTTCACCGCCGGGATACGGCGCAGCAACGATATCAGTCTCGAAAGCACTAGGAGTTGTCCAAGAGGTACTCGGCGTGAGGCAATCGCTGATTCGTCAGCAATGTGAAAAACTGCCCCGGCCGTCACACCCCTGTCAATCTAGGTGAGATCAATTGCAGAACATCTACATGCTCACGGATGCGGTGGTGAGGGATGAAGTCTTCGCCGTCCCGCGTTGATCGTCTCGTGAAGTCCGCGAAATCACCGGCCGACGTGACCGGGGCCCGGCCTGTGGGAGGGACGGTGATCCGCCCCCGAGGCTTTCGATCTTCCGACCATTTGCCGGAGCCCGCGCCGCCGCCGGCCTGACTGCCCATGTTGTTGGTGTTGGTGCCGCCGGCTGAGGGGTGCTGCGCACCCTTGCTGTCGCTGGCCTCGTTCTGCGTGTTCGACGCACGTCCGGTCGTCCTGCCCTTGGTGGCGGGCCTCGCGATGATGGTCCGACGTCCCGCTTGCGCCAACGACATTCCTGCCGCCTTGCGGCCATCCGTTCAACTCTGCGCTGTCTAACGTCGGGGTTCCCGTTGTCGTCGACAGGGGCTATTCAGGACTGTCATTGTTTGGCTGAGGGAACGACGCATGAGGAAGATTGCCACCATCGGAGCGGCTCTGCTGTGGCCCACCATCGCGTTCGCGCAGGATCGCACCATCACGGTGGCCTCGACCACCTCGACGGAACAATCGGGTCTGTTCGGCCATCTGCTGCCGCTGTTCACGAAGGCCGAAGGCATCGGCGTGAAGGTCGTCGCGGTGGGCACCGGTCAGGCGCTGGATATCGGACGGCGCGGTGATGCCGACGTGGTGTTCGTCCACGACAGGGCCGCCGAAGACAAGTTCATGGCGGAAGGGCAGGGCGTGAAGCGCTTCGACGTCATGTACAACGACTTCGTCATCATCGGCCCGAAGAGCGATCCCGCGAAGATCGCCGGCGGAAAGGACGTCACGGATGCGTTGCGCAAGATCGCGGCGGCCAAGGCGCCGTTCATTTCGCGCGGCGACAAGTCCGGCACGCACGCGGCCGAGCTGAGGCTGTGGAAAGAGGCGGGTGTCGATCTCAGTGCAAGCAAGGACAATTGGTACCGGGAGATCGGTCAGGGCATGGGCCCGGCGCTGAACATGGCCTCGTCGTCGAATGCCTATCTGCTGTCGGACCGCGGCACCTGGCTGTCGTTCAAGAACCGCGGCGAGCTCGCCATCCTGACCGAAGGGGACAAGCGGCTGTTCAACCAATACGGCGTCATGCTGGTGAACCCCGAGAAGCACTCCAACGTGAAGGCGAAGGACGGCCAGGCCTTCATCGACTGGCTGGTCTCGTCGAAGGGGCAGGAGGCGATCGCCGGCTACAAGGTCGGCGGCGAGCAGCTATTTTTCCCCAACGCGTCCCACTAGCACGAAGGCGACGGTCGATACCGCAACGCTGAGCGCGAGCAGGATCAGCCCGAGCCCGAGCGCCAGCGGCAGATCGCCCTTGCTGGTCTCCAGCGCGATTGCGGTCGTCATCGTGCGGGTGAAGCCGCGGATGTTGCCGCCGACGATGATGATGGCACCAACCTCGGCGATGGCGCGCCCGAACGCCGCGAGAAACGCCGTCAGCAGCGAGGTCCGGCCGAGCGCGAACAGCAGCGCCATGCTGCGGAGGGCGGACAGTCCGTCGATCCGTGCGAGGTCGCCATACTCCGCCCAGAGCAGGCTCGCGGGCCGGTGCACCAGCGCCACCACGATCGGGGTGGCGAGCAGCGTCTGCGCGATCACCATGGCGGCCGGCGTGAACAACAGTCCGGCCGGCCCGAACGGGCCGGACCGTGACAGCAGCAGGTAGAGCGCGAGCCCGACCACGACCGGCGGAAGGCCGAGCAGCGCATTGGTCAGCACGATGATCACCTGACGCCCGCGGAAACGGGAGATCGCGAGCAGGGCGCCGATCGGTGCGCCGATCAAGAGGGCAATGATGCTCGCGGTCAGGCTGACGCGCACCGACAATGCGACGATGCCGAGCAGCTCGGCGTCGGCTTCGCCGATGAGCGTGAAGGCGGCGGCGATGGATTGCGCGAAGTCGTTCATCCGGCCTGACGCTGTTGCGCCGGCGCGATGCCGGTGATCCTGATCACGTCCATCAATCGTTCACCCCAGCGGCCCGACGGCTCCGCCCCACCTCGGCGGCGCGCCCGGTCCCCCCCCCTGCACATCCTCCGATGGCATCTGCACCGGTTCTGGCGGTTGCGGGCACCACAATCAAGGGGTTGCGATGGGCGAGGTCGAGGTGACAAGGGGACCGCGTTCATTGGCCCTCCCGGGGACGAAATTCGCCAATTCGGGCTGGAAGAGCGCAAATCCTGCCGCGGCGGGGCCGGACCGGCTTTATTCCGTCCACGGATACTTTATGGAGGAACAGGATCGGGTCGCGCCAGCCCAATGGCGGTGCTAGACCCTGACGCGGGAACAATGGGCCGGGCCCCTCGTGGCTTGGGCCGCAAGGATGAAGGATATGAGGCAATGATCCAGACCGTTGGCATCATCGGGGCAGGGACCATGGGGAACGGCATCGCGCAGGTCTGCGCGGCGGCCGGGCTCTCCGTCGTGATGGTCGATATTTCCGATGCGGCTGTGAACCGCGGGCTTTCGACCGTCGGCGGCAGCCTCGAGCGCCTGGTCAAGAAAGAGAAGATGTCGGCGGCCGATCGCGAGGCGGCGCTCAAGCGCATCACCGGCACCACCGATCGGGCGAAGCTGTCGGACTGCGACCTCGTCATCGAGGCCGCGACCGAGAACGAGGAGCTCAAGGTCAAGATCCTGAAGGACCTCTGCGCCGGCCTGTCGCCGCGCACGCTGGTCGCCACCAACACTTCGTCGATCTCGATCACCAAGCTCGCCGCCGCGACCGACCGTCCGGACCGCTTCATCGGCATGCACTTCTTCAACCCGGTTCCGGTGATGGCGCTGCTGGAGCTGATCCGCGGCCTGCAGACCTCCGACGACACCCATGCCAAGGCGCTCGATTTCGCCAAGCGCGTCGGCAAGGTGGCGATCACCGCCAAGAACAGCCCGGGCTTCGCCGTCAACCGCATCCTGTGCCCGATGATCAACGAGGCGATCTTCGCGCTTCAGGAGGGGATCGCGACGGCGGAAGAGATCGACGCCGGCATGAAGCTCGGCTGCAACCATCCGATCGGACCGCTGGCTCTGGCCGATCTCGTCGGGCTCGACACCATGCTTTCGGTGATGGAGGTCTTTTACAAGGGCTTCAACGACCCCAAATATCGGCCAGCGCCGCTGCTGAAAGAAATGGTCGATGCCGGCCATCTCGGCCGCAAGACCGGGCAGGGCTTCTACACTTACAGCGCCTGATCAGGGCGTCGGCGGCGGGCCTTGGCGTCCGCCGCCGGATTCCGCACTTTGCGCTGCGACAAAGACGACGCGCGCAATTGGCCCGACAATGTTGAGCGGGCGACCTGCGGGAACAGAACAACGGAACGGATAACGAAGGACATGTCGGATCGACTGAAGGCCGAGCGGGAAGCTGCGGCCGCGCGGCGGAACTTGCTGACCCAGGATGCGATCGAGCGCACCGGGATTACGGAGGAGATGATCGGGGAACTCATCACCCGCTTCTACGGACGCGTGCGCGAAGATGCCCTGCTGGGGCCGGTGTTCGGCGTCGTGCAGAACTGGGACGAGCATCTCGCCAAGCTCAAAGATTTCTGGTCCTCGGTCGTGCTGATGAGCGGCCGTTATCACGGCTCGCCGATGCGGGCGCATCTGCCGCTGAGCCTGGTCGGCGGCCATTTCGACCGCTGGCTCGACCTGTTCGAGCAGACTGCGCGCGAGGTCTGCCCGCCGCCGGCCGCCAGCCTGTTCATCGACAAGGCGCGCCGCATCGCCGACAGTTTCGAGATGGCGTCGGCGACCGTCGCCGGCTCGATCGCCGCGCCGCGTCACGTGCTGAGGTCCTGACGCCTGCAGAGTGTGCAAACGTATCGCGGTGCGTTTTGCGCAGCGCGATCGATAGAGCGCTGCACCAATTCCGACATCATCGGTCTGATCTGCAAAATCATCATGCCGATCGCGCGGCATGACGTTGATTTTGCGAAAACGCGTTTGAATACGTTTATCCTCGTTCAATCAAAGCGAGCAAAGCCATATTGATGCACTGCGGTGCCAATTCTCCGCCTTGTTTTCGGCAGAGTTCCAGCGCCTGCTTGTGGACATGTCCCGCGCATCGTTCACGACCAATTCCTCATCGTCCGAGAGCTCCACGGAACCAAACGCCGAAGCGTGGGGTGAGCGAACGCGGCGGGCGGTTCTGCTCGGCGCGATCGCGACCACCGCCTGCCTCGGTTGTGCCGCGCATGCGCGCGCGGACGAGGATGCGCCCGGTTCCGACGAGCGGCCTCAGAAGGGCGATGTGCTCGTCTTCTCCGAAGGCGACAAGGAGGGAAAGCTGATCACCGCGGCCGACCTTCCCGCCGGCGGACCGCCGGTGCATGCCTGGCCGAAGGATCCCAA
>RXJC01000717.1:0-7776 GCA_003963435.1 Bradyrhizobiaceae bacterium
CTTGCCGCCGTCGCACAGCGTCACATTGAAGCCGTGCATCTTGAGATAATCGCCGACCATCTCCCGGGCCGGGGCTTCGTCGTCGACGATCATGATGTGCTGGCTTTGGGTCATGGTCTCTCGGTCACGGCATTTCGGTCGCGGGGAGGGTGATGGTGAAGGTCGAGCCCTTGCCGGGCCCCTCGCTGTCGGCGGTCACCTCGCCGCCATGCATGTCCACGATCCGCTTGACGATGGAGAGCCCGAGCCCGGTCGAGCTTTCGCCGGCGGTCGGCTTGGCCGACAGCCGCTGGAAGCGGCCGAACAGGCGGCCGAGATCCTCCGGCGACAGGCCGGCGCCCTCGTCGCTGACGCGCACGATGGTGTCGCCGCCCTCATGGCTGACGGCGACGTCGATCTTGCCGCCGATCGGCGAGTACTTGATGGCGTTGCTGATGAGGTTGTCGATCGCCTCGCGGATGCGGTCGGTGTCGCACATGGTGACGATGTTGGGCGGCGCGCTGACGCTGATCGTCTGCTGCTTGTTGACGGCGAGCGGCTGGTTGGCCTCGGCGACCTCCTTGACCAGCAAGGCGACGTCGACCGGCTCGCGGCGGATGGTGATGTCGAAGGCGTCGGCCATCGCGTCCGAGATCAGATGGTCGACCATCGTGGTCAGGCGCTTGGTGGCGTCGCGGATGTGGTCGACCTGGGCGACCACGCCGCCTTGCGAGGCGCCGGTCGAGATCAGCTCCTTCAGCATCTCGGTGCGGCCGAGAATGACGCCGAGCGGGTTCTTCAGATCGTGCGCGACGGTGCCCAAGATCTCGTTCTTGAAGCCGTTGGCGCGCTGCAGCCGCAGCCATTGCGCGGAGAGGCGGCGGTTGGCCTGCATCAGTGCGCGGGTGCGCTGGGCGACGCGGTCCTCAAGCTGGGTGTTGGCGTCCTGCAGCTGCTGATAGAGGATCACGTTGTCGAAGGCGATCGAGAGCCGGCTCGAGAAGATCTCGACCAGCGAGCGGTCGGTCTCGGACAATTCGCGCTCGGCCTGCAGCAGCACCACGACCTCGCGGCCGGATCCGGTGCGCAAGTAGATCACGCTGCGGTGGTCGGCGAATTCGTTCTTGCGGCGCTGGAACGCGGCCTCCACCATCTCGCGCAGCTCGGGATCGAGCGCCTTCGACGACGTCGAGCCGATGAAGCGGCTGTAGCAGCCGCTTCCGGCGAGCACCGAAAGCTCGGGGTCGATGCCGCCATTGTCGCGCAGCACCAGGATGCCGGCGCAATCGACGTTGAGCAGCGAAGCGAGCTGGGTCAGCACGCCCTCGGCCAGCCGCTGCATCGACTTGAAGTCGTACAGCGTGGAGGCCGCGTCGATGATGATCTCGAGCCCGCGCCGCGTCTGCACCATGCGCTCGAGCTGCTGGTAGGATCGCAGCGCCGCGGTCAGCGAGGTGAACAGCTTATCGGCCGTGAGCTCGGTCTTGGCCTTGTAGTCGTTGATGTCGTACTGCACGATCACGCGCCGCTCCGGCGCCTGCCCGGGCTGGCCGGTGCGCAGGATGATGCGCACGGTCTCGTTCTTGATCTCGTTGCGGATGAACTCGACCAGCTCGAGGCCGGCGACGTCGGTCTCCATGATGACGTCGAGCAGCACGGCGGCGATGTCGCCGTGCTCGGCCATCAGCTTGCGGCCTTCCGCCGCGGAATAGGCCGAGAGGATCTCGAGGCTCTGGCCGTTCAGGCTGTAGTCCGAGAGCGCAAAGCGGGTGCCGTCATGCACCGCCGGATCGTCGTCGATGACGGCAATCTTCCACTTCCGGGCGTTGCTATCCTCCGACGCGGTACCGGTATCGTCGATCAGGTGGAGGACATCGTCCTGTTCGGCCATTGAGAAGTCCCGTCACTTTCTGTGCTTTGCGCGCCGCCCTTGGCGACCCGGGGCATGATAATGCGAAAAGTAGTGCCTTGTCCCAGCTTGGATTCCAGCATCATGCGGCCGCCGAGCTGCTGGGTGACGAGGTTATAGACGATATGCAGCCCAAGTCCCGTGCCGCCTTCATTGCGCCGGGTGGTAAAGAAAGGGTCAAAGGCCTGGCGCTGCACGTCGGGGGTCATGCCGGCCCCGTCGTCGGTGAAGATGATCTCGATGTCCTCGGTGCCGCGCGGCCGGGCCGAGATGATGATGGTGCCGGCGCGCCCGTCGGCGAAGGCGTGGTTGGCGGCGTTGAGGAAGAGGTTGGTCAGGATCTGGCCATAGGAGCCCGGATAGCCGTCGAGCAGCAGCCCCTCGGGCACGTCGACCTGCAGCGTGATCGGCGAGCGCTTCAGGACCGGGCGGAGGCTGGCAATGATCTGGTCGGTGGCCTCGCTCAAGCTGAATTGCCGCCGCTCGGCATGGGAGCGGTCGACCGCGACCTGCTTGAACGACTGGATCAGCTCGCCGGCGCGCTGCAAATTGGCGACGAGCTGCTGCGAGGCGTCGCGCGAGGACTGCACGAACTCCTCCAGCTGCGAGCGGCGCAGGCCGCCGTCGCCCTTGAGCTGGGCCTCGAAGATCTCGGTGCGCCGGGCAAAGCTCGAGGCCACGGTGAGGCTGATGCCGATCGGGTTGTTGACCTCGTGCGCGACGCCGGCGACGAGGCCGCCGAGCGCCGCCAGCCGTTCGGCGTCGATCAAATTCTGCTGCGCAGTATTGAGCTCGAGCAGCGCGCTTTCGGCTTTCTCCTTGGATGCGCGCAGCTCGTCCTCGGTCTGGCGCTTGGCGATCGCGTTCTCGCGGAACACCTCCACCGCGCGCGCCATGGCGCCGACCTCGTCGCGGGCCTTGGTGCCCTGCACCTCGCGGTCGAGGTCGCCGAGCGTGATCGCGCGCATCGCGGTCATGATCTGCTGCAGCGGCAGCCGGATCGACAGCGCGATCATCACGCCGGCGGTGAGGATGATGCCGAGGAAGATCACCGCGATCGACAGCACCCGTCGCGAGATGTCGGCCAGCGTGCGGTCAAACGTCTCCTGCGCCTTCTGCTCGCGCTGGCGCATCTTGGTGGAGAGGTCGTCGATGGCGCCGATCGCCTCGGCCTGGCTGGCGTCGATGCTGTTGCGCAGGAGCTCGGTGCGGCTTGCAAGCTGCTCGGAGAGCTTTGCAAAGCCCGCGCGCAGCGCGGCGGTGCGGGCCCCCAGCCGTTGCAGCGCCATCTTCTGCAGGTCGTTGTCGGCGAGATCGATCATCACGGGGATGGTCTTCTCGATCGTCTCGGTGTTGCGGCGCGCGTCGTCGGCCGCGCCCGTCGACAGCGACAGGTAATAGGAATTGGCCGCCACCAACATCGCGGTGAAGGCCTCGCGGGATTTTCCGAGCGAGGGCCAGATCAGCGCGTCGCGGTGGCCGGTGGCGCCTTCGATGATGGAGTAGAGGCCCGCCATGTCCCGGGCCGGGCCCTGCACCTGCTCCTCATAGGTCTTGGCGATGGTGGCCTGCACGCTGCGCAGCTCGCCGAAACCGTTGAGGAAGCGCTCGGTGGTGCGCTCCAGCTCCTCGACCGAGCCCGACAGCATCGGGTCCTTGGCGGCGCGGTTGGCCAGCGTGCCCAGCACCGCCTCGCGCAGCAGCAGGATCTCGGCGAACAGGTCCGGGCTCGGCTGGTTGATGTAGCGGTGGATCAGATTGTGCAGCCGTCCGGTCTCACTTTCCAGCAGCGCCAGGATGCGGTCGGACTCGCGCACCTGGCGGACGTCGTCCCAGGCCGAGCCCAGCACCTGCGCGCCGTTCCAGATCATCGCCACCAGCACCACCACGACGGCGGAGTTCAGCGCCGCGATCGACAGGATGCGCCAGCGGATCGGCACCGCCCGCAGCACGCCGACGAGACGCGCGCGCAGCCGCCCGACCGGGCCGGGCGGCCGTTCCGCGTGCTCGTGATGTCCAAGCGCGGCCAACGCGGCTCACTCCACCTTGCGAATGCGTTCGATCAGCGCGGCGGCGGCGGGATCGCGCGCGACCTTGGCGTAGATCGGAGCCATGGCGTCCTCGAACGGCTTGCGATCGATGTCCCTGACGATGGTGACGCCGGCCTCCTCCGCCTTGCGCTGCGACTGCTCCTCGAGGTCGCGCCATTTCTCGCGCATGAACCGGCTGGAGCGCTGCGCCGCTTCCCGGAAGATCTTCTGGTCCTCCGGCGACAGGCTCTGCCAGGCCTTCAGCGAGATCACCAGCACCTCGGGGCTCATCGTGTGCTCGGTGAGGGTGTAGTTGCCGGCATGCTTGTAATGGTCCGTGGTCACGAAAGATGGCCAGTTGTTTTCAGCGCCGTCGATCAGATGGTTGGCGAGCCCGGTGAGCACCTGCCCATAGGGCAGCTCGACCGGCTCGGCGCCGAGCGCGCGGATCATCTGGCTCATCAACTCCGACTGCTGCACCCGGATCCGCAATCCCCTGAGGTCCGCAAGACTCCTCACCGGGCGGACACCGTTGTAGATCGACCGCGCGCCGGAATCGTAGAAGCAGAGCCCGACGAAACCGTAGGGCTCGAAACTGTTCAGGATCTCGCTGCCGACAGGCCCGTCCAGCACCTTCTGCATGTGCTCGATGGAGCGGAACAGGAACGGCATCGCGAGCACGTTCATCGCCGGCACGAAATTGCCGATCAGCGCCACGTTGGTCCGGTTGAGGTCGATGGCGCCGGCCCGGGTCTGCTCGATGGTCTCCTTCTCCTCGCCGAGCTGGCGGGAGTGGAACACCTTGATCTCGTGGCGGCCCTGGGTGCGTTCGGCGATCAGGGCGCCCATGTAGCGCAACGCCTGGACGGTCGGGTAATCCTCGGTCTGGGTGTCGGCGGCGCGAAATTCGCGCGCAACCGCGCCCGTCGCGCGCATGCCCATCGAGACTGCGGCGAGCAGAAGCGCGACGAAGATCACCCCGGTCCGCGAGAGTTCGGCACGGTTCAGCACAGGCACACTCAACCCCTCAGTGGTGGAGTCCATGGCGGAAGGAAAAGGTTCAATGCAATCTAGCAGATGGTAAAGGGAAGGCCATCCTGACGGGTGCCCTCGGGCCGATTGTGCGGCGCGGCCGCTGCTCATTCCCGGTTGAAACCGCCATTGCTGCGCCTTAAGCAGGGCGGCCGCCTTTTGCCGAGCGGCCCGGAAAGAACCATCGTGATGTCAGCCTCACGCGTTTTGCGAATCGCCGCCGTCTTCGCGGCTCTCTCCTGGGCCCTGCCGGTGCACGCCGCCACCGACATCGCGTGGTGGCACGCCATGTCCGGCGAACTCGGCAAGCAGCTCGAAAAGCTCGCGTCCGACTTCAACGCCTCGCAGTCCGATTACCGCATCGTGCCGGCCTACAAGGGCAACTATACCGAGACGGTGACGGCTGCGATCTTCGCCTTCCGCTCGCGCAGCCAGCCCGCGATCGTCCAGGTCAACGAGGTCGCCACCGCCACCATGACCGCGGCCAAGGGCGCGATCTACCCGGTGTTCACCTTGATGCGGGACCAGGGCGAGCCGTTCTCGCTCGCTGACTATCTGCCGGCGGTCTCCGGCTATTACACCGACGCGGCCGGCAATCTGTTGTCGTTCCCGTTCAACTCCTCAACGCCGATCCTCTATTACAACAAGACCATGTTCCGGGACGCCGGCCTTGATCCGGAGGCGCCGCCGAAGACCTGGCCCGAGCTCGGCGCGGCCGCAAAGCGCCTGCGCGACAAGGGCGCTGCGTGCGGCTTCACCACGTCGTGGCCGTCCTGGATCCATGTCGAGAATTTCTCTGCCTTCCACAATCTGCCGCTGGCCACCCGGGCGAACGGCTTCGCCGGGCTGGATGCGGAATTGACCATCAACAATCCGACGCTGGTGCGTCACGTCGCCCAGCTTGCCGAATGGCAGAAGAGCAAGGTGTTCGACTATAGCGGCCGCGGCCAGTCCGCCGAGCCGCGCTTCCAGAAGGGCGAATGCGGCATCTTCATCGGCTCGTCGGCGACGCGCGCCGACATCAAGGCGAACTCGAAATTCGAAATCGGCTACGGCATGATGCCGTACTGGCCCGACGTGAAGGACGCGCCGCAGAACTCGATCATCGGCGGCGCCACGCTATGGGTGCTGCGCGACCGCCCGCGCGAGGAATACAAGGGCGTGGCGCGGTTCTTCGCCTATCTGTCGCAACCCGGCGTGCAGGCCGCCTGGCACCAGAACACCGGGTACCTCCCGATCACCCGTGCTGCCTTTGAGCTGACCAAGTCGCAAGGTTTTTACGAGCGCAATCCGGGCGCGGCGATCTCGTTCGACGAGATTACGCTGCATCCGCCGACAGAGAATTCGAAGGGAATCCGGCTCGGCTCCTTCGTCCTGATCCGCGGCGCCATCGAGGACGAGCTGGAGCAGGCCTTTGCCGGCCAGAAGAGCGCGCAAGCCGCGCTGGATTCCGCCGTCGAGCGCGGCAACAAGCTGTTGCGACAATTCGAGCGCGCAAGCCCGGACCGGTAGAGACGCAGGCTTTCTCCACAGCGTCATGGCCGGGACAAGCCCGGGCATGACGAGCCCAAACTCATTTAGCGTGCAAGGTCGATGACACTCCCTCACTTCACCGACGCCGAAAGCTTCCGCGCCTTCCGCTCCGATGCGCCGCGTTGGCTTCCGATCGCGCTCGACATCGCGCGAGGCCACGGTCTCGATGTTAGCGCGCCGCATGTGTTCTCGACCGGCACCAATCACGTGGTCGGTCTCGGCGAGACGCTGATCCTGAAAATCTTCCCGCCGCTCTTGCGCGCCCAATTCGTCTCCGAGCGCGGATCGCTGACACAACTGAAAGACCGTCTCGATCTCCCCATCCCCGAGATCGTCGCGGAAGGGGAGCGTGACGGCTGGCCCTATCTCGTCATCACGCGGCTATCAGGCACGCTTGGCTCGGAGGTGTGGCCTTCTCTGCCGGAACACCAGAAAGAGCGCCTGCTGCGCCAGATCGGGGAGACCATTGCCAGCGTGCAGCGCGCCCCGCTCGGCCCGCTCGCGACGATCGAGCCGCGCTGGGATGATTTCATGCGCCGGCAGATCCAGGGCTGCAGGGCACGGCACACCCGCCTCGGCCTTGCGCCAAAATTTCTCGCCGGTCTCGACGATCTCCTGCGCGATGCGGAAACGCTCATTCCGATGGACGCGCCGCCGGTGATCCTGATCGGCGAATACATTCCTGAGAACTTCCTGCTCGCCGGTGACGGTGGCCGATGGTCGCTTGCCGGCCTGTTCGACTTCGGCGACGTGCTGGCGGGATGGCGCGACTATGATCTGCTCGGCCCCAGCGCCTTCATGGCGGCGGGCCGGCCGGGTCGGGTGAAGAGCCTGCTCGAAGGCTTTGGCTATGCGAAGCCGGACTTTGCGCTCAAGCGCCGGCTGCTTGCGCTGATGCTGCTGCACCGCGCCAGCGACCTCAACGCGCACATCTGCATCGAGGGCTGGCAAGACAAGGCCGCCGATCTGGTCGAGTTGCAGGAGCTGATCTGGCCGGGGTGAGCGCCCGTCTCTCCGTCATTCCGGGTGCGATGCTGCGCATCGCCCCGGAATCTCCGCCGTGCTCACAAGGCGGGCGATCACATATTATAGCTCATAAAATAAGCAAAAGAGCATCTTTGTATGCAATGCCAGGGGTAAGCCCGAAAGGCCGTCCTCAGGCAAAAGCTGAATAATATAAGTTTTTCCAATTACTTATATCAATCGTAAACGCCCCTTAAGCCTTGGCACAAACCTTGCGAATCCGGCTCCAACCAAAAACCTTTGTGTTGGAGCGATTTCATGAAGCGCCGC
>RXJC01000717.1:7826-9243 GCA_003963435.1 Bradyrhizobiaceae bacterium
GCGCCGCGATTTCCTCAAGTCCGTGTCCGGGTTGGCCGCCGGAGCGGCGCTTCCCGCCATGCCGTCCGTGGTCTCCACCGCCTATGCCGACGCTCGCTCGGAGACGCTGCTGATCGTCTCGGAAGGCGGACCCAACAATCTCGACATCCACGGCGTCGGCACCAACGTGCCCGGCTATGAGGTGTCCTGGAATTGCTACGACCGCCTGATCAGCCACGAGATGAAGAGCGGTCCGGGCGGCGTGCCCTATTACGACCGCGACAAGTTCAAGGGCGAGCTCGCCGAGGACTTCAAGATCGACGACAAGTCGGTCACCTTCAAGCTGCGCAAGAACGCCAAATTCCACGACGGCACGCCGGTCACCGCCAAGGACGTGAAATGGTCGCTCGACCGTGCCGTCAGCGTCGGCGGCTTTCCGACCTTCCAGATGAGCGCGGGCTCGCTCACCAAGCCCGAGCAGTTCGTGGTGATCGACGACTACACCGTGCGCGTCGACTTCCTGAAGAAGGACAGGCTGACGATTCCCGATCTCGCCGTGATCGTGCCCTGCATCGTCAACTCCGAGCTGGTGAAGAAGCACGCCAGCGAGAAGGATCCCTGGGGTCTCGAATTCACCAAGCAGCAGACCGCCGGCTCCGGCGCCTACAAGGTGACGAAGTGGACCGCCGGCACCGAAGTCGTCATGGAGCGCAACGACGACTGGGTCTGCGGTCCGCTGCCGAAGATCAAGCGCGTGATCTGGCGCATGGTGCCGCAGGCCGGCAACCGCCGCGCGCTGCTGGAGCGCGGCGACGCCGACATCTCCTACGAGCTGCCGAACAAGGACTTTCAGGAGATGAAGGCCAACGGCAAGCTCAACGTGGTGTCGCTGCCGTTTTCCAACGGCATCCAGTATATCGGCATGAACGTCACCAAGCCGCCCTTCGACAATCTGAAGGTGCGCCAGGCCGTCGCCTATGCGCTGCCCTACCAGAAGATCATGGACGCGGTGATGTTCGGCCTCGCCAATCCGATGTTCGGCGCGGCGAAGGACAAGCCGACCGAGGTCGCCTGGCCGCAGCCGCACAAGTACAATACCGACATGGAGAAGGCGAAGGCGCTACTCGCCGAGGCCGGCTACGCGAACGGCTTCGAGACCACGATCTCGTTCGACCTCAACTTCGCCGGCGTCAACGAGCCCCTCTGCGTGCTGGTGCAGGAGAGCCTCGCCCAGATCGGCATCAAGACCACCATCAACAAGGTGCCCGGCGCCAACTGGCGCACCGAGCTGAACAAGAAGGAGATGCCGCTCTTCACCAACGTGTTCTCGGGCTGGCTCGATTACCCCGAATACTTCTTCTACTGGTGCTATCACGGCAACAATTCCGTCTTCAACACCATGAGCTACAAGTCGGCGGAGATGGACAAGCTGATCGAC
>RXJC01000116.1 GCA_003963435.1 Bradyrhizobiaceae bacterium
GCGCCAGGAACTCGCGCGCCGCCTGCGCCAGGCAATGGCCGGGAACGACAAGCATGGCCTTGGCGATCAGGCCGAGACGCCGCTGTTCCATGATCGCGGCCGCCATCGTCATCGTCTTGCCGGCGCCGACGGCGTGGGCGAGGTAGGTCGCGCCCGAGGCGATGATGCGCCAGATGCCGCGCTTCTGATGTTCGTAGAGAACGAAGGCGCCCGAGGCGCCCGGCAATTTCAGATGCGAGCCGTCGAAGGCACGCGGCACAATGTTGTTGAAGCGGTCATTGTAGACCCGCGCCAGCCGGTCGGTCCGATCCGGATCGGACCAGATCCAGTTCTGAAAGGCGGTCTTGATCCTCGAGAGCTTCTCTTTCGCCGCCTCGGTGTCAACGACGTTGAGGACCCGACGCTCGCTGTCGCCGTCTTTGACGGTGTCGAAGATCTGCGGGACCGAGGAGTTGAGCGCATCAGAGAGAAGCTGCCCGGCGTGCCGCCGCTCCGTGCCCCATTCCGACGTGCCAGCGGCCATCCAGCCGAGCTGCCGGGCCTCCACAGTCCACGACGCCAGTTCCGGCATGTGGTGAATCCTGATCTCCGCGCCCACCGTTTCCCTGACGAAGGCGACAATGTCGGCGGCGGGAATCCACGGCGCGCCAAGGCGTGCGGTGATGTCCGAGGGCCGGAGGTCGGCAGGCTGCACCTCGCGCAGGGCGGTCACGTTGCGTGCATAGGCAGGGTCAAGCGCAGCCGCCGCTTTCGCAATCTTCAACTTGTCGCGCACAGCACCCGACAGATAGGCGTCGGCGGTCTGCCACGACCCGCCGCTGGGATCGCGGAAGATGGCGCTGCCGAGTTCGGCGATGACGCCGTCCGCGTCGCGGTGCACGAGCTCCGCGATGTGGTCGGGGTCGACATGGCCGCGCTCGTTGAGAACGACGGCCAGCGCGTCGGCGGCGCTGGTGATGACGGGCGGCGCCGGCGGAGCGATCACCCGCTCGGTGAAGATCGGACCCGGCTTCGCCGTATCGGACTCGAGGTCGTAGTCTTCGATCGAGGCCACCAGCCAGCAGTCCGGATCGTCCAGGAATGGCTGGAGGTTCGGCCGGCGGTGCGTTTCGCGGACCTCGCCGGTCTCGTCGTCCTCGGCCGTCGACACGACGGTCGTGTTGATCGGCCCGAAGGCGCGCACGAAGTTCGACCACACGACACGCAACTTGACCTGCGCGTCCTTCCATGGCCGATCGAGCTCCTGACACTTCAGCACCTCGCGGACGGCGTCGCGGATCGGGATCAGCTTCTGGATGATCCGGGCGTGCTTCTCTGGAATGCCGGCGGTGCTGCGGCCCTTGCGCACCGTGACGGCGACTGGCCGGCCGTCAAGGATCTGCATCAAGCCATGCCGGCTATCGAGCAGATAGCTGCCCTCGCGCGCTGTGAGGCTCGCCGAGCTCTCCGACTTCGCCGGCACGGCCTCGCACTCGTCGTCAGGGTCGATCACCTCCGGTTCGCCGTCATAGATTGCGACCGGAAGGAGGCCAATCGCGTCGTCCAGCGCGGTCGCGAGGTCCTCGCCGTCACTCGGCAGACAGGTGTAGGTCTCGCCAAACGGGCCGGAGGTCAGCGCGTGCGCGCCGAGCACAAGGCGGCGATGGCACGCGAACCAGCGGTTGACCCGGATTGCGCCCTCGTCCTCGGTCGCCGGGCGCACCTCGTCGAGCTCAAGCCACGAGAGGTCGCCTTCTGCCTCGCCGTGCTTGCGCCGCCGGAAGAACAGGATGTCGACCACGACGTCGGTGCCGGCATCGGCGCGGAAGCTACCCTCCGGCAGACGGATGGCACCGAGGAGATCGGCGTGCTTCGCGATCAGCGCGCGCGCCGAGCCATCCGCCTTATCCATCGTGCCGTGCGACGTGACGAAGGCGGCAAGCCCGCCCGGCTTCAACAGCTTTATCGCCTTGACGATGAAATAGTCGTGGAGCCGCAGACCGTGCGAGCGCAGCGCGCGGTCAGAGCGGACGGTGCGATCGGAGAAGGGCGGATTGCCGATCACGAGGTCGAACCGCGCCGGCAGCTCGGTGCGCGCGAAATCGCTGGTGACGATCTGCGCCCGGGGGTGCAATAGCCGCGCGATGCGCGCTGTGACGGGATCGAGCTCGACGCCGGTGACGTGGGAGACCTCGTGCAGAACCGGCGGCATCAGCGCCGGAAACATGCCGGTGCCGATGCCGGGCTCGAGCACGCGGCCGCCGCGCCAGCCGAGGCGCAGCAAACCCGCCCACATCGCCCGGACGATGAACTCCGGCGTGAAATGGGCATACTGCGTACAGCGTGCCAGCGAAGCGTAGTCAGCCTCATCAACCGCATCCTGCAGGTCGGCCCCGATCTCGTCCCAGCCCTTCGCGAATTTGGCTTCGCCGGGTCGGCGGAAAACGCCATTGGCGAGCTCTGAGGCGCCGAAGCCGGTAAAGCGGATCAGTTGCCGCTGCTCCTCGACCGTCGCGGGCCGTTGCGCGGCCTCGATCTGTGCGGCGAGCCGAACTGCGGCGATGCTGTCGCGGGCGCGCTGCTTCCAGCCCTTTGCAAGGCCGCGCTCGCCGGGAAGATAGAAATTGTCGCCGCGCTTGCGGGGACCGGACTCTGAGCGCCACGCCGATCCGACCGCCGGCGCTGCCGAGGCCGGCGTCGACGGCGGCGGGTCATCCTCATGGTCGTCAGCGCCACCGAAATCGGCCGCGAAGGCCGTGACGCCAAGGCCGAGGCTGGATGAAAGGGCGGTATTGCTGAAGAGATCGAGTGTGAAAGGATCGTCATGCGCCATGGGAAATGTCCTCCAGTTGGGCGCGCGCCGCCGGCCGCCGGCGCGAGGCTGCGACGGACGGCACGACGTTGCGGGAGTTGATGAGTGGACCGGCACCTAGCCGGTGCTGAAATGCGACGCCCGGAGCGAGGCCGGGCTGCCGCGGGGAGGGGAGGTCGGGCTAGGCCGCGACCGTCTCCGACAGATGGCGGAACTGCACCGGCAGCTTGGCCGCGATCTCTGCCTCAGTGAGGTCGTCGAGCAGCTTCAGGACTGTGCCCTTCTCGCCGGCATAGACGAGTACGGTGCGGCGGCCCCGCATGGCCAGCGGCCAGCGCTCACCGGCATAGCCGCGATAATCGTCATGCGTGCTCGACCAGATGTGCTCGAGCCGCTCGTCGCGCGTCATCGCGCGCACGGGCCGTGACTCGCGCTCGATGATCGCCGCCTTCATGCGCTCCGGCGACAGCCGATCGGTAAGATCGCAATAGCCATGGAACCAGCGCCGCCTTCCGTCGATGGCAAGCGCGAAGAAGATGCTGGTGACGCCGCCCGTCATGAATTCGCGCATCGCGAACATGTCGGCGCGCATGAACAGCGGCGGCAGGATCTCGAGCATGTAGTCGTGCTCCCGCTCGTTGATCTCAAACCACTCACCGGCGAAGAGATGCTGGCCTTCACCTTCGGCCATCGCGGGGTCACCACGATGGCGGTTGAACAAGCGGTGCATCTCATGGCGCGTCGCAACGCCTTCGAAGACTTTGCGGATAGTGGGGGAGGTGTGCATGGGCGGCTCCTTTTGGCCTAGCCGGACTGACAGCGCGAGCGATCCGTCTGACCTCTTCGTCCCTTCAGTCCTTCATCACACCTCCTCGCCGGCCGCATCGAAGGTCCGGCGGGTCAAGGGCCGCGGAACGCGGGCGAAGCTTCACCCTTGACGCGACGGCCGGGCATGCGGCAGCGCCTCATTCCCATTTTGTTTTCCCTCCCTGATTGTTCGATCGCCTTTCCCTTCGCTCAACGCCGAGGCATCAGAGAGGCACTCGTGCGGAGTCCTTCGCGGCGTTACCACGCAGCCTGCGCGTCGCCCGTACGAACCACATCAACAGTTAGCCGTCAGGCCCTTAAATCCTCATTCCAGTCGCCGGCGCACGGCCGCAATCGGGCATACCGCGCACTTGCATCCGCGGCGATGGCACGAACACGGTCGGCGTAGATGTCGCCTTGCCGATTGTTGTCGGTTGCGGCCACGAGCCAAGCGTTGGCGCGCTTGGCGAGACCACGAATGGCGTCATCGGTCGCGGGCGACCAACCGCCGCCGGTACTGACATAAAGGGTGTCAGGGCGCAGGACCTCGATCGCGGCGAGGCTCATGGCATCTATGGCCGCCTCGGTGATGCAGATCCGCTCGCACTCCTCCGACCCGAAGCGAAACAGCTCCTTGCCGCCGTCCGTGGCGAAGCCCCGCCATGCCGGTCCACGCTCCTCCCAGCCTGTGAGCACCCCAGCAGAATCGGTATGCGCCGCCCACATGCTGCCTTGGGGGCCCTCTCGCAAGCGATCGCTAGTGACCGCCTGCTTCACGATGTCCGCCGGCAGTCCGCGCTCGCCGGTAAGATAGCGCCAGGCTGGCGAGCCGGGGCGCGGCCTGAAGCGATGTCTCCACCGCTCTACGATGGACGCAAGGGCTTTGGGCCTTGCCGGGTGCTGCCACGCTGGTGCGCTAGGGACGAAGCCAACCATACCCGCAACACGGTCACATGCCTCGACGAAACCGTCGGCGCCGAGGTGTTCGGCAAGCGAAAACACGTCCCCTTTCGCGGGCGACAGGGGATCGAACCAGCCGCGGCCTTCGTGAATGACGATGACGATGTTGCCGTCGCGCCGAAATTTGATTGCGCGGCGGGTGCTTTCCTTGACGTCGACCTTCCAGCCGTCTTTCTCCAGCAGGGCTGCGCAGCCAACCTTTTCGCGCAGCTCTTCAATTTCTCTCTTGTCCATTGTTTGCACCGGCGTCGCGCAGGCGACGTCCGGCCCCTTCTGTTGGTCTCACCTGTTCCTAGCCTTGCGGCACATCCCCGACCGGCCGCGAAGCCTGCCGGGAGCAAGGGCGCGCGGACAAGCTGTCGAATTTGTCAGATAGCTGGGCGCGGCATTAGCTTCCCTTGCAGCCGGCATGGCGCCAGCGGCAGCCGGTCACCCCGGCTAGTGAGCCGGGCACCAGGGGTCGTATTCATGGTTATGCGGATCTGAGCATAACCATGATTATGATCCCTGGGAGATTATGGACAGCTAAGGACTGTCGCCTGCGTCTAACTCCTTGATGTGCTGAGCCTGTCACTCGGCACATTCCGGTTGAACTGCACATAATCCGGAGCCCTGCTCGAACTCCCAACAACGGAGATTGAGCATGCCCGCACCTCTACGCCTTCAACTCAGGACTGAAGATCCGGACAATGTTCTCTGGCCCATCATGGGCCGCTATACCGACTATCTTGTCCGCGGTCGCTACGGAGCTAAGCGTCGCCGTCGATATACCGCCTCAGCTCTTCACTTCGGCGACTGGTTGCGCAGTGAGGGCGCAGGACCAGGCGACATCGACGAGACTCGGATCGGCCGCTTCCTCACCGATCACCTGACTACCTGTTCGTGTGGACATCCGGTCCCGCGCGGTCTCATCCTCAACAGGGCGGCGCTTAACAACTTGCTCCGCGTGCTGCGCGCGCACAACATTGTCGCGGCACCAGTGCCCGATGCGATCGAAGTGGAACTCGCCCTTTTCGACGCTAGGATGAACGAGATTTGGGGACTGACGCAGGGCACGCGTGATCACCGTCGCCGCATCGTCCGGCGGTTGCTCCGGGAACAGTTTGGCACAGGACCTATCGAGTTAGGTGCGCTCACATCCAATGCCGTTCGCGCCTTCGTACTCGGTGATGCCGGCTGGAGCACCAGCACGATCCGTGTCATGGGTGGGGCAGTCCGCTGCTATCTCCGTTATCGCGCACTGCTCGGCGACGACGTTGCTCATCTCCACAAAGCGGTGCCGCGCCCCGCATTCTGGCGGGATGCCGAGCTCCCGGAGGCCCTGTCGGCAGCCGATGTCGAGCAGCTGTTCTCGGCCTTTGACCGGCCTTGTCCGTCACGTCGACGAGGCTACGCCATAGTGCGCTGCCTGGCCGATCTTGGCCTGCGTTCGAGCGAGGTTATCCGGCTGACCCTTGATGACATCGGATGGGACGAAGGCGTCATAAGGGTTCCCGCCGGTAAGGCTCGGCGATCCGACATACTTCCGCTCTCGCCTCCGACCGGCGAAGCGATCGTCGATTATATCCTCAACGAGCGACCCGCGACGACCCGACGCGAGGTGTTCGTCCGCCATGTCGCGCCCCTCGGCGAACCGGTTGGTAGACGTGTCGTGCAGAAGACACTCCACGCCGCCTACGCTCGGCTCGGTTGGGACCGGAGTCGCGTTCACATTCTCCGCCACACGCTTGCAAGCCGGTTGGTCAACAACGGCGTGCCAATGAAGCAGATCGCTGACGTTCTACGTCACCGCAGCATCGTCACCTCAGCAGGCTACGCGCGGGTCGATGTCGCGCGGCTGTCGGCCGTCGCGCTGCCCTGGCCGGGAGCGATCGCATGAGCGCCCCTGTGACAATGCTCGCGCGCGCCGAGGCCTACCTCGCCGAGCGCCGCCGGCTCGGATTCGTGCTTGACCGGTCGGGTAGCCTCACGCTGGCCTTCGCCCGCTTCGTCGACGCAAGCGGCCACGAAGGTCCGCTTACCTCCGCTATTGTGCTGCGCTGGGCGAAGGAGCAGGCGATGCATGCCGATCCCTTCACTTGGGCGCAGCGACTCAACGTACTCCGACCATTCGCGCGTCACCTGACTGACGCCGAATCAGGAACCGCGTTCCCCGAAGGCTCGCCCTTCGGGCGTTCGAAGCGCCGCGTGCCGCCACACATCTTCACGCCGGCCGAAGTGGACAGGATCATCGCAGCCGCGCGTGCCCTTCCGCCCGTGTTCGGTGCCGGTCCGGCCACACTTCCAACGGTACTTGGCCTGCTCGCCGCGACGGGCCTCCGCATCTCCGAGGCGTTGAGTCTCCAGTGTGGCAGTCTCGATGAGGCTGCAACCCGGGTCACGGTAAAGCACTCCAAGTTCGAGAGGACACGCATGGTACCGTTGCACCCGACCGCGACAGCGGCTTTGCGAGATTACCTGCGCACGCGAGCGAGGCTCGGCCCGACCGACCATTCCGCACCGTTATTCCTCGACGAGCGCAACGGCGAGGCTCTGGGCTACCGGGCCGTGCGCCGCGCATGGCTCCGAATGACGGCAGACGTCGGCATCGTGCCCCGCGGGGGCCATCGGTTCATCCGTATCCACGATCTGCGGCACACCTTTATCTGCCGACGGCTGATGCTCTGGCAGACCGAAGGTGCAGACATCGACAACGCAATGCTGGCGCTCTCGACTTACGTCGGCCACGTCAATCTCGGCGACACCTACTGGTACTTGCAGGCTGTGCCCGAGCTCATGGCGCTTGCCGGAGGCCGCTTCGAGGCACTCGCACTTCAGTTCAGGGAGGTGTGTCATGACTGACATGATCCCCTCGTTCCCGATACTCCTCCAGCGCTTCTTCGTCGATTATCTTCGCCAGCAGCGAGCGGTCAGTCCCAGCACAGTCGCGGCCTACCGCGACACGTTCAAGCTGCTGCTGGCCTTCTCGGTGAAGGCGATCGGCAAAGCTCCGACCGACCTCGCCCTCACCGACCTGAACGCGACGCTAATCCTCTCCTTCCTCGATCACCTCGAGCGCGAGCGAAAGAACAGCGTGCGTAGCCGTAACGCGCGCCTGTCGGCGATCCGTTCCTTCCTGAAGTTCGCCGCCCACGAGGATCTGACCGCGCTTGCGGTCATCGAGCGCAGCCTTGCCGTCCCGCAGAAGCGTCACGACAAAGTCGTACTCGGTGTCCTGTCCCGGCCCGAAATGGATGCGATTATCGCGGCACCGGACTGCGCGACATGGGCCGGGCGGCGCGATCAGGCGCTGTTCACGCTCCTCTACAACACTGGCGCCAGAGTATCCGAAGCGATCGGCCTGCGGGTCGGTGACGTGGTGCTGGACGTCTCGCCAGTGGCACACCTCCATGGCAAGGGAAGAAAGCGACGAAGCGTTCCGCTCTGGAAGGCGACCGCCGCGACTCTCCGACAGTGGCGTCGCCACCTGCCGGACGCCGGCCCGCAGGGGTATCTGTTCCCGAGTAGCGCAGGCAGACGACTGTCACGCTCGAGCGTGACTCAGCGACTCGCACAGGCGGTTGCGCAGGCGGCGCACAAGCTTCCTGCCCTTGCCGAACGGGCGATCTCGCCCCACACGATCCGCCATACGACGGCGATGCACCTGCTGCAGTCAGGCGTGGATATCACCGTTATCGCACTGTGGCTCGGCCACGAGCACCCGAGCACGACGCATATCTACATGGAGGCGGACCTCGCCATGAAGGAGGAGGCATTGAGCCGGCTCCAGCCGATCGCCACTACACCGGCGCGGTATCGCCCACCGGACCAACTCATGGCCTTCCTCCAGTCGCTGTGATTATGCGCAGCCCGATCCCGAGCTAGGCTGCGCTCTCACAGGCGTCCTCAGTCAGAACTGCTCATAATCTCCCAGGGATCATAATCATGGACGATGGCGTCTTGGTCGCCGTCGTATTCGCTGGAGACCATCACGCCGAATTCGCTCTCAGCCTGGAAAAGAATGACTGGCACCATCAGCGTGCGGGCCAGATCGAAGGCGTGGTTCTGAGCGAGGGTGAGATTGTGCGACATCGAAAGGCTCCCGTCTTGCGGCGGGGACCATCCCCGCTCGACAGGCGCCGACGTGTTCGGGGGCGGCTGCGGTCACCTCGTAGGCGAAGCCGAA
>RXJC01000307.1 GCA_003963435.1 Bradyrhizobiaceae bacterium
ATTGGCTGTCGGGCGAGCAATTGCCGCGGATTTGTTGAGCGATCATCATGCGCATCCTGCTGCTATCGCATTCCTTCAACAGCCTGACGCAGCGGCTCCATGTCGAATTGCGCGAGCGCGGCCACGAGGTCTCGGTCGAGCTCGACATCCACGCCGACGTCACGCGGGAAAGCGTGGGGCTTTACCAGCCGGACCTCGTGATCGCGCCGTTCCTCAAGCGGGCGATCCCCGAAGACGTCTGGCGCAATGTGCGCTGCCTGATCGTGCATCCCGGTCCGCCCGGCGACCGTGGCCCGGCGGCGCTCGATTGGGCGATTCTCGAAGGAGCGGCCGAGTGGGGCGTCACCGTGCTGCAGGCGGACGGCGCGTTCGATGCCGGTCCGGTCTGGGCGTTCCGCACGTTCCCGATGCGGCGCGCCGCAAAATCCAGCGTGTACCGCAACGAAGTGACGCAAGGTGCGGTCGAAGCGGTGCTGGAGGCCATCGCTGCGATCGAAGAGGGGCGTCCGACGCCGCAGCCGATGCGTGAAGACGATTCGCGCATTCGCGTGCGCGGGCCCTGTCGCCAGTCGGACCGGGCGATCGACTGGCAGCAGGACACGACCGAGACCGTGCTGCGCAAGATCAACAGCGCCGACGGCATGCCGGGCCTGGTCGACAGCCTGTTCTTCCAGGACGTACGGCTGTTTGACGCTCATGAAGCGCGAGATATCTCTGGCGTGCCCGGCACAGTCGTGGCGCAATGCGACGGAGCCTTGGCCCGTGCGACAGTTGATGGCGCGGTCTGGATCGGCCATGTGCGGCAGCTTGCACCGAAGAGCCTGAAGAGATCCGCGGCAAAGGTTTTTGCCGAGCAAGCCGTGAACCTGCCGCGGCGGCCGAATTGCGGCTATGCTCCGATTCAATATCGCGAGCATGGCGAGGTCGGCGAGCTGCAGTTCTCCTTCTACAACGGCGCCATGGCGACGTCTGACTGCGAAGCGCTGCTCGATGCCTACCGGGCCGCATTGGCGCGCCCGACCAAGGTGCTGCTTCTGACCGGCGGTTTCGATTATTGGTCGAACGGCATTCACCTGGCCGAGATCGAGGCCGCCGACAGCGCCGCCGATGAATCCTGGCGCAACATCAACGCCATTGACGATCTGGCGCGTGCCATCATCGAGACCACGGACCGGCTGGTGATATCGGTCATTCGCGGTAACGCGGGCGCGGGCGGCGTGTTTCTGAGCCTGGCCGCCGACGAGGTCTGGGCCAGCGACCAGATCGTGCTCAATCCTCACTACAAGGACATGGGCAATCTGTTCGGTTCCGAATATTGGACCTATCTGTTGCCGCGCCGCGCGGGCGCCGAGAATGCGACCCGGATCACACAGTGCCGGCTGCCGATCGGTGTCGCCGAGGCGCAGCGCCTCGGGATCGTCGACCGCATCCTGGCAAACGCAGAGCTTACGCGCGAAAGTCTCTTGAAACGCGCTGCTGCCATGGGTTCGGATCAAGCCTTTGCAGCGCGCCTCACTGACAAGAAAAGGTGCCGTGCGGCGGACGAGGCCGAGAAGCCGCTGCAGGCCTATCGCGACGAGGAGCTGAGGCGGATGAGGCTCAATTTCTACGGCTTCGATCCGAGCTACCACGTCGCCCGCTACAACTTCATCCACAAGGTGCCGAAATCGCGCACGCCGCTGACCATCGCCAATCATCGCTCGCGGCGGACGACCGGGCGGCCCAGAGCCATGGTGGTGCCCTCATGAGCGTTCTGGGAACTATTCTCGTCGTCGACGACGAAGTCCGGTCGCAGGAAGCGCTGCGGCGCGTTCTCAGGCAGGATTTCGAGGTGCTCTGTGCCGGCAACGCGGCCGACGCGGAGAAGCTGCTGGAGGGCGAGATCGTCCACGCCATCCTCTGCGACCAGCGCATGCCGCATGAATCGGGTGTGAGCTTCCTGAAACGCGTGCGGGAGCTGTGGCCCGATCCGGTACGGATGATCATCTCCGGCTATTCCGATTCCGAGGACATCATTGCCGGCCTCAACGAGGCCGGCATCTATCAATACATCACAAAGCCCTGGCAGCCGGAGCGGCTGGTCGACATCGTCAAGGAGGCGGTGCAGCTCTATCGCCTCCAGAAGGAGACGGAAACCGCCGGCGTAGACGTCAAGGCGACGCCGGGGCACATCAAGAAGGTCGTCTCCGTCAAGCGCGGGGTTGCCAAGCAGCTCTATGATTTCGACCGCATCGTGCACTCCTCCGAAAGCCCGATGCACAAGGTGATCGAGCTCGGCAAGCGCGCCGCCGACTACGACATCTCGGTGCTGATCACCGGCGAGTCCGGGACCGGTAAGGAGCTGCTCGCGCGCGCCATTCACTACGGCTCGGCGCGCGCCAACAAGGCTTTCGTCGTCGAGAACTGCGGCGCGTTGCCGGACGAACTGCTCGAAAGCGAGCTGTTCGGCTGCAAGAAGGGCGCCTTCACCGGCGCCTATCAGGACAGGATCGGCCTGTTCGAGGTCGCCGACGGCGGCACCATCTTCCTCGACGAGATCGGCGAGACCTCGCCGGCATTCCAGGTCAAGCTCCTGCGCGTGCTGCAGGAGAGCGAGATCCGCCCCCTCGGCGCGCAACGCGTGCGCAAGGTCGACGTCCGTGTGGTGGCCGCGACCAACCGGGATCTCGAAGCCGAAGTCGAGGCGGGTCGCTTCCGGCGCGATCTCTATTATCGCCTCGCGGCATTTCCCGTCCACATGCCGGCCTTGCGCGAGCGCCCGATGGATGTCTCATTGATCGCCGAAGGGGTGCTGTCGTCGGTGAAGACCTCCTTCAACCGGCCGGGCCTGCGCTTTGCGGCGTCCGCGCTCGAGGCGTTCGCCAAGTACCATTGGCCCGGCAATGTCCGCGAGCTGCAGAACGAGATCCAGCGCATGGTGGTGCTCGCGGATGCAGATGAATTGCAGGCCCCGCCGCTGCTGGGCCGGCGCAACGGCAAGCAGCCGGTGGCCGCGGTCCCTGGCAAGCTGAACGGCTCGGCGACCCTCAAGGACAAGGTGGAAGATCTGGAGAAGGCGGTTATCATCAGCACGCTGGAGCGGTATGAAGGCAATATCAGCCGGGTCGCCAACGAGCTTGGGCTGTCGCGCGTCGGGCTCAGGAACAAGCTGTCCAGGTATGATTTGAGGAAGAATGCCTGAGGTGACGCACCCCCCTGAAGCCGGCGAGCCGGAAACGCTGCTCAAATTGATCAGCAAGCGCGGCGCGATGGAGCTCGATCATGAGCGCGAGGGCGCCTGGATCGAAGTCATCCGCAAGATGGATGAGGTCTATTCCGACCTGCTGCGCTACGAAGTCGACCTCGAGCACAAGAACGCGGAGCTGGAGGAAGCGCAGGCCTTCGTCACCAACGTCATCGAATCCGTATCCGACATCCTCATCGTCTGCGATGCGAAAGGGCTGGTGCAGCAGGTCAATTCCGCCTTCCAGCACATGCTCGGCTGCAACGTCGCCGACATCGTCGGCCGGAACATCGCCGACGTCATCGATATCCAGGACAAGGCCAAGCTGGTCCCGCTCCTGAAGCCGCGCAGCGCCTCCGACGTCGTCGACGGCGAGCTGCGGTTTTCGCGCGAGGGCGGCAGCTCGGATCTGTTCGCGATCAACGCATCGCCCCGCCATGATCATCGCGGCCGCTTCATTGGCGTGGTGCTGACGGGACGTCCGATCGGCGAGCTTCGCCGCGCCTATGAGGAGCTGCACAAGGCGCATCAGGAGCTGCAACGCGCCCAGCGGCAGCTGGTCGAGCAGGAGAAGATGGCGAGCCTCGGTCGGCTCGTCGCCGGCGTCGCGCATGAGCTGAACAATCCCATCAGCTTCGTCTATGGCAACGTCCACACCCTGATGCGCTATCGCACCGCGATCGCTGCCTATCTCGATGCGGTTCACGGCGAGGCCAAAGGGGACGACCTTGCGGCCGAGCGGCGGAGCCTGCGCATCGACGAGATCCTGGAGGATTTCGGTCCGCTGATCGAAGGTACCCTGGAAGGCGCGGTGCGGATCAGCGAGATTGTGAAGAATCTGCGCCGGCTGTCCTTCAGCAAGCTTGGTGAGGTCGCGCGCGTCGACATCGAGCGGCTCATCAACACCGCGGTGCTGTGGGCCGTGCGCACCAAGCAGGTACGCATCGACCTGCAAATGGAGATCGAGCCGGAGCTCTGGGTCTCCGGCAATGAGGGGCAATTACACCAGGTGATCGTCAATCTTGTGGAGAACGCGATCGACGCGATGCGCGGCACGGAATCGCCGCGGCTGGTGGTGTCGGCGGCGCGCAAGGGCAACGAAATCCTGTTCCGGATCTCCGACAACGGACCGGGAATCGACAAGGACCACATCAGCCACATCTTCGAGCCGTTCTTCACGACCAAGCGGGTCGGCGAGGGGACCGGGCTCGGCCTTTGGATCAGCTATGGCATCGTGCGCGAGCACGGTGGCGAGCTGGCCGCAGGATATGGGCCGGAGGGCGGCGCGACGTTTTCGTTCGCGTTGCCGGCCGCGTAGCACCGTAGTTCGCTCTCTCTCCCGCGGGGGAGAGAGGGAGCACATTTCAGTGGTTGCAGCGGTCGAGCCTCATCACATCATGCTTTAGCCGCCGATTTATTGCGAACGCACGGGAGTTTGCGCTCCCACAAAGAGCCGTGCATCGAAATAGGTCGATTGTTGCATGGCGGGTGTTCCGACGCGCCGATCGAATTTTGACGGAGCGCCAGACAGCCCCTCGGTGAAAGATCAAACATCAGGGATGAGACGATGATGGCGCCCACTGGGTTGATCTTGAGATCGCCTCGGAAATACCGGTCTTCAGCGGGCTCGAGCCGCAGGCGCTCGCGGTCTTGCTGGGGCCAGCCAGTATCTTCAATCTCCGTCCCGGTCATACGCTGTTTCGTCAGGGCGAGCCGGCCGAGGCTTTCTTTATCGTCATGGATGGCTGGATCAAGCTGTACCGGATCACTCCCGCCGGCGACGAGGCCGTGCTCAACGTGCTCACCAGGGGTGAGAGCTTGGCGGAGGCGATGACGTTCACGTCTGGCCGCTATCCTGCTACCGCCAGCGCGGTCACGCCGGCCCGCGTGATGGTGATTCCGGCCGACCACGTCATCGCCTGCATTCGTCAGATGCCTGACGTTGCGATCGCGATGATCGCATCGACCTCGCAACATCTGCACCGCATGGTTCAGCAGATCGAGCAATTGATGGCGCAGAGCGCCACGCAGCGCGTGGCCGAGTTTCTCGCCTCGCTTGCGCCCCGGACCAAGGGGCCATGCACCATCACGCTGCCATACGACAAATCGTTGATCGCCGGCAGGCTGGGCCTCAAGCCGGAGTCGCTCTCGCGTGTGTTCGCCAAGCTGCGTACGGTAGGGGTCGATGTGCGCGCCTCAAACGTGGCGGTGCGCGAGATGGCGGAGCTCTGCAAGCTCGTGGCCTGCGACCGGATCAGTGCGCGCTGTCCCGTGAAACCCAGGATGATGTGTCCCGGGCCGTCCGCGCCACGTGCGATCCGGCCCGAGATGAAGAGCGTGCCGGCATGAACTTCATGCTTCCAAACCCGGCAAACGCCGGTCTCCGTCTTTACGATCCGCGCCGGCGCATCCGAGCCGTAGCCCGACCAGATTCACTCAGAACAGGAGACGACGACATGAGGCGTATTTTGATTGCAATTGCAGTCGCTGTGGCTTCGAGCAGCGCCGCTGGCGCGCAGGATGTCACGGCGGGCGCCACCGCCTTTAAGAAGTGCGCCAGCTGTCACGATGTGGGTGCGACCGCGAAGAACAAGGTCGGCCCGGTGCTCAATGGTCTTGATGGCCGCAAATCTGGATCGGTTGCCGGCTACAATTATTCGGACGCAAACAAGAATTCCGGCATTACCTGGGACGAGGCGAACTTCCTCGACTACATCAGGGATCCCAAGGCCAAGGTGCCCAACACCAAGATGGCCTTCGCCGGCATCAAGAACGAGGCCGAAGCGAAGAATCTCTGGGCCTATCTCAAGCAATACGACGCCGACGGCAAGACTAAATAGCTCACGTCCGACCGGCGGATCGGCGCGCATCGTCGCTTAGCCGACGATGCCGTCGCAGCGGCCGGCGATCCAGCTTGAGCGGCGTCCGGCCGGATCGGCGGCCCAGATCGCTGCGCCGCTCAGCCGTGGTAGCAGCTGCCGAATCTCTTCTGCAGACGCGATGGAGAGCGCCGTCGACAACGCGTCGGCCATTGCGGCCGAGCGATGGTGCACGGTGATGGTTCGCCAATGCGCGGCACTGCGGCCGCTGCGCGGATCGAACAAATGATGCGCCGCGCCCGAGGCGCCGAGCACGCAGCCCGAGCCTTCGGAGGTGGCGAGGGCGCCTCCCGCCAGGCGCAGCGGGTCAGCGTCACGGCGCGCGATCAGCCATGGTGATCCGTCGTGGCGCGGAGCGAGCGCCCGGATCTCCCCGAGATCGACCAGGATGTTGGTGAATCCCTTCGCCGCCAGCAGTTCGGCCACGCGGTCGGTGATGTAACCCTGGCCGAGACCATTCAGCGTCAGACGCTGGTTGTCGCCGAGGTGAATGGAATCCGGCTCGATCCGGACGCTCCGCCAGTCGACAGCTTGCCTCGCGCGAGCGATGACGGCTTGCGGCGGCAGGCCGATGTGGCTCTTGTCTGCGAACCAATCGACATGAGCTTCCCACAGCGCCTGCACGGTCGGGTCGAACAGGCCGTTCGTGATGTCTGCGACTTCCAGCGCCAGCGCAACGGCGCGACGCAAATCGCCGGACGGCGCGGCGAGCGCGCCGTCACGATTGAGCCTGGAAAGCTCCGAGCTGGCTTGAAACAAGCTCAGCGCAAGTTCCAGACGATCGATCTCCGCCTCGACCAGCGTGGCGATGCCTTTTGCTTTGCCGGGCTCGATATCGCTGAACAGGATCCGCGCGTCCGCGCCCATCGCCGTGCCGCGCCATTCGAAATCGGCCCGGGCCGGACTGGTGGGACCCGCGATGGCGACCGCAGCAGCAGATGCGAGGATCGTGATGGCGCGGCGCCGTGTCGGATGATCAGGGAGCATCGTGTCTCCTCACGACGGCTGGGACGGAGCTTGCGGCAGCGGCTGGCGCCGCTGCGCGCGCTTCTTCAGATGGAGGCAGACGTCCTGGTCGAAATAATTGGCCTGGCACTTCAGGCAATAGATGCATTCGTTGGGGTTGATCTGGCCGAGCGGATGAATCGCCTGCACGGTGCAGCGCCGGGCGCAGACATGACATTCCGCGCCGCATTCCCGGTAGCGCTTGAGCCATTCGAACATCCGCATCCGCGCGGGGATCGCGAGTGCGGCGCCGAGCGGGCAGAGATAGCGGCAGTAGAAGCGCTCGACGAACAGGCCAGCGAGCAGCAGCAATCCGGCATAGACGCCGAACGGCCATTCGCGCATGAACTTCATGGTAATTGCGGTCTTAAACGGCTCGACCTCGGCGAGCTGGAAGGCGGTCAGGATCGAGCGCAGCGAGATCGCGAGGATCGCGACGAAGAAGACATATTTGATCATCCACAGCCGCTCGTGCAGCCCGAACGGAATCTCGACCTGCTTGATGCCAAGCTGGCGCGCGAGCTGATTGGTCAGCTCCTGCAATGTGCCGAACGGGCACAGCCAGCCGCAGAACACGCCGCGGCCCCAGAACAGCATGCTGAAGGCGACGAAGCTCCAGAGCAGGAATACCAGGGGATCGAGCAGGAACAGCTCCCAGCGGAAGCCGGAGAGCAGGGCGTGGATGAAGGTCAGGACGTTGACGACCGAGAGCTGCGCATTGGCGATGAAGCCGAGGAACACCAGCGTCAGCAGCAGATAACCCGTGCGCAGTCGATAATAGAACATGCCATGGGCCGTCACGCTGTCCTGGAAGATGAGGATGGCGGCGAGCACCGTCAGCATCGCGCCGAGCACGCCGATCTCGTAGCGTCGCGCCCACCAGATCTCCTGCCACACCGTCTGCACCGGGGCCGGTGCGGCGGTGTTCGACGCGGCGGCCGGCTCGCTAGGCGCGGCGATCAGGTAGCGGTCGGGAATGCGATATTCGAGCGAGATCACGGCCGGACCGCCAGCAGCGGCGCCGGCGCCGAGATCGACGTCGAGCCGGAATGGCTTGGTCGAATCGAAGCCGCTCGCCTTGGTAATGCGGAACACGGCGATCTCGCGCAACTCCGGCGCGCCGGCGGCGTGCAACGACTCGACCGCGGTGTGATCGGCGGGCTTGAGACGCAGCGTGCGTGAACCCTGCACGATCTCGATCCGGGTGAAGGTCCCAGACTGGCGCCATTCCGTGCCCTTGAACGAATAGAGTCCGGAAGCGCCGATCAGAACCAGATCGTCGTCGGGACCGATCTTCCCCGTCTCGCTCTCGTAAATGCGCTGGCCGAGCAGGCTCTCTCCAATCGGCGGCGGCGTGGCGAGCGCCATCCAGAGGTCGATGAAGGGCTTGTCGGGTTCGTTGTCCCGCGTCCCCAGCAGCTTTGCCGCTTCGCCACGGCTCACCAGTCGTCGCTGCACCGCGCCCTCGGCGAGGAGCGAGGACCATGATGACCGCCGCAGCGTCTCGCGGTCGAGCCGCGCAGCCCGCTCCGGCGCATTGGTCCGGCTGCGCATCACGGCGCGTGCCGAACGCACGATCGCATCGCGAATCACGGTGCTCGTGATGGTCGCGCCGGCGACGGCGTGCGGTCCGCGCGCGGACTCATTGGCGGGTTTGAGCGCGGTGCCGCCGCGCACGTCGAAGCCGCGGAAATCGGCGACATAGGCGGCGAGCGCATCGCGGGGAATTCCGATCACGAGGATCGGTTCCTCATGCGCAACGATCTCGGCGCCGGCGACGATGCCCTCTGGCGTCACCGCCGCGACGATGTCGAGCGGCCGGCCCGCATAGCCGACGGAGCCGGAGACATCGAGGCTGGAGAAGGCGTAGCCGAGCACGCGTCCGTCCGCGGCTCGCACCATTGCGGCCGGGGGCTTGCCGTCGGCTCGGTCGATCGTGACGGGCTCGGGGAAGAATTTCGCGGCGACGTTGAGGTCGGCCGCGTTTGCGCTGCAAAACATCAACGCCAGCATCGCCAGTGCGTACAGGGCCTGCCGTGCAGCGGCGAAGATGGTTCCGGACGATCGCATGCCGGGGATCAGGCAGCGTTGTTGGCAGCGCGCATTGAGGTGGATCAATGTTGCGATTAACCGCGGTCAAGGAGGACTCCTCGAATTCCCTGCATAAGGCTCCCATCGGATTCTCATGCTGGAGGAATGTAATGCGAGGCCGAGCTTCCCTGTTTCCAAGGCTTGCGGGCGGCGTAGCCGCCGCGAGCCTTTTGCTTCTGAGTGCGACGACGGCCGGCTACGCGCAGCAGCAGGCTCCGACGCCGAAACCTGCCGATATCGAGCAGCACAAGACCACGCCGGGCGGCCAATACCAGCCGAGCCTGGACGTTCTGGGCAAGGGCGCGACCGAGCAGCCCGGCACGAAGCCGGGCGATCCCAACCTCACCAAGGCCGAGTTCGACAAGGCCAACCAGATTTATTTCGAACGTTGCGCCGGATGCCACGGCGTGCTGCGCAAGGGCGCGACAGGCAAGCCGCTGACGCCGGATCTCACCAAGAAGCTCGGCTTCGACTATCTGCGCGACTTCATCACCTACGGCTCGCCCGGCGGCATGCCGAACTGGGGCACTTCGGGTCAGCTCGAGGCCGCCGACATCGATCTGATGGCGCGCTACCTGCTGAATACGCCGGCGCAGCCGCCGGAGTTCGGCATGAAGGAGATGAAGGAGAGCTGGAAGGTCCTGGTTCCGGTGGCGCAGCGGCCGACCAAGAAGATGAACAAGCTCGACATCGACAATCTGTTCTCGGTGACGCTGCGCGACGCCGGCGAGATTGCGCTGATCGATGGTACCACCAAGAAGATCGAGCACATCATCAAGTCCGGCTATGCCGTGCACATCTCGCGCATGTCGGCGTCGGGTCGCTACCTCTACATCATCGGACGCGACTCCAAGCTCAATTTGATCGATCTCTGGATGGACCCGCCGCAGACGGTCGCCGAGCTGAAGATCGGCACCGAGGCGCGCTCGGTCGAGACCTCGAAGTTCAAGGGCTACGAGGACAAGTATGCGATCGCCGGAGCCTACTGGCCGCCGCAATACGTTCTGATGGACGGCGCGACGCTCGAGCCGATCAAGGTGGTCTCGACCCGCGGCATGACCGAGGACACGCAGGAGTATCACCCGGAGCCGCGGGTGGCCTCCATCGTGGCCTCGCACTTCAAGCCGGAATTCGTCGTCAACGTCAAGGAGACCGGCCAGGTCCTGCTCGTCAACTATCAGGATCTCAAGAACCTGAAAGTGACATCGATCGAGGCCGAGCGCTTCCTGCATGACGGCGGCTTCGACAAGACCGGCCGCTACTTCCTGGTCGCGGCGAACGCCCGCCACAAGGTCGCGATCGTCGACACCAAGGAGGACAAGCTGGTCGGCGTCGTCGAAACCGGCGGCCAGACCCCGCATCCCGGACGCGGTGCCAATCTCGAGCATCCGAAGTTCGGACCGGTGTGGGCGACGAGCCATCTCGGCAGCGAGCAGATCTCCTTCATCGGCACCGATCCCGAGAAGCATAAGCAGTTCGCCTGGAAGGTCGTGCAGACGGTCGACGGGCAGGGCGGCGGATCGCTCTTCATCAAGACGCATCCGAAGTCGGAGAACCTCTACGTCGACACGCCCCTGAACACGGACGCCGAGATCTCCTCGTCCGTTGCGGTGTTCAAGATCAAGGACCTCGCCAATGAGAAGCCGACCTACAAGGTGCTGCCGATCGGCCAGTGGTCCGGCATCTCGGAAGGCGCGCGCCGCGTGGTGCAGGGCGAGTTCAACAAGGACGGCACCGAGATCTGGTTCTCGGTCTGGAACAACAAGGCGCAGGACTCGGCGATCGTCGTCGTCGACGACAAGACCTTGACCTTGAAGACGGTCATTCGTGACCGGCGGCTGGTCACGCCGACCGGCAAATTCAACGTCTTCAACACGCGTAACGACGTCTACTGACAAGCATGGGCTGGTGCGGCGAGCGATCGCCGCGCCAGCCAGCCTTTTCGAAGATGGTTTCGGCGGAGCGCATCATGGCTGTTGGAAAGGTCTATCTCGTCGGCGCCGGTCCCGGCGATCCCGAGCTGCTGACGCTGAAGGCGGTGCGCGCCATCGGCGAGGCCGACGTCGTCGTCTACGATCGCCTGGTGCCGCCGGAAATTTTGTCGACGATTGCGGATGGCGTGCTTCAGATCAATGTCGGCAAGCAGGCCGCCCATCACCCGGTGCCGCAGGAAGAGATCAACGAGATGCTGGTCCGCCTGGCGCGCGCCGGCCGCACCGTCGTCCGGCTCAAGGGCGGCGATCCCTTCATTTTCGGGCGCGGTTCGGAGGAGGCGGCCGAGCTCGAACTGGCAGGCATTCCCTATGAGGTGGTGCCCGGGATCACCGCGGCACAGGGCTGCGCCGCCGCCGCGCGGATGCCGCTGACGCATCGCGGGATGGCCTCCGGCGTGCGTTATGTGACCGGCCATCGCAAGGCCAATGAGCCGCTCGATCTCGACTGGAAGAGCCTTGCCGATCCCGACACGACGCTCGTCGTCTATATGGGCCTTGCCAATATCGCCGAGATCGTCCGCAACCTGATCGCGCAGGGGCTGCCGGGAACCACGCCGGTCTTTGTTGTGTGTCAAGGTACGACGCCGCAGGAGAGCCGAATATGCGCGTCGCTGGAGGCGCTTCCGGTCGCTCTGAAAGACGTCTCCTTCAGCGGTCCCGTCCTTTTTATCATCGGAAAGGTCGCGGCGATCGCCATGGAACGGAGCGCGGGGAGCGATGCGGCAATCTGCGAGGCGATTTCAGTTGTGGCCTAGCGTCGCCCTGGCATCGGTCGTCGCGATCGGGCCGGCCGTCGCCGGCCAAGCAAATGTCAGCGCCACCAAGCTTGCCAATCTGGTGCGGCAGGACTGCGGCTCTTGCCACGGGCTGACGCTGAAGGGCGGGCTCGGCAAGCCGCTGACACCGGAGCATCTGAGCGCCTGGAGCCGCGAGCAGCTCGTCAGCATCGTGCTGGACGGCGTGCCGGGCACGCCGATGCCGCCCTGGCGCCCATTGCTGAGCGAAGCCGACGTGCGCTGGATCGTGGAGCGCCTGCAGCAGGGAGATCTGCCATGAGGGTCGTGGTGCGCTGGTGTCTCGTCCTGTTGCTGCTGACGCCGCTGCTCGCGCGCGCCGACGGGCTGCGCGGTGCCGGCAATCTCGGCCTCGTGGTGGAGCGCGCGACGGGCTCGGTGCTGATCGTCGATACCAGCGAACGCAAGCCGATCGGCCGCGTCGAGGGTCTCGGCGATCTCTCGCATGCCTCCGCGGTGTTTTCGCCGGACCAGCGCTACGCCTACGTCTTCGGCCGCGATGGCGGCCTGACCAAGGTCGACATGCTCACCAGCACGATCGCGGGGCGTATCGTGCAGGCAGGCAATTCGATCGGCGGCGCCATCTCCGACGATGGCGCGCTGATCGCGGTCTCGAATTACGAGCCGGGCGGAGTGAAGGTGTTCGACGCCCGGACGCTCGATCCCGTCGCCAACATCCCGGCGATCGGTGCCGGCGGCAAGGCCTCGAAGACGGTGGGGCTGGTCGATCTGCCGGGACGACGCTTCGCCTGGGCGCTCTACGACGCCGGCGAGATCTGGATCGCCGATCTCACCAATGTCGAGACGCCCGCCATCACCCGCCTGACCGATGTCGGCAAGCTGCCCTATGACGGCAACGTCACGCCCGACGGCCGCCATTATCTTGCGGGCCTGTTCGGCGAGGACGGCGTCGTCCATGTCGACACCTGGCGCGAGCAGCTGAAGGCCGAGCGCATCCTCGACGGCTACGGCCGCGGTCAGGAGGCGCTGCCGGTCTACAAGATGCCGCATCTGGAAGGGTGGGGCGCGACGGGCGACAAGCTGCTGCTTCCCGCTGTCGGCCATCACGAACTGATCGCGGTCGATCTTCGCAGCTTTGCCGAGGTCGGACGCATCGCCACCCACGGTCAGCCGGTGTTCGCCGTGGCCCGGCCCGACGGTCGCCATGTCTGGGTGAACTTCGCCCATCCGCTCAACGACACCATCGAGATCGTCGATACCGAAGCGATGAAGGTCGTTCACACGCTGACGCCGGGCCCGGCCGTGCTCCACATGGAGTTCACCCCGCGCGGCAACGAGGTGTGGGTCTCGGTGCGCGATGCCGACCGCATCGACGTCTATGACGCCGCCACTTTCACCAAGAAGACGGAGATCCCGGCGCAAAAGCCGTCCGGAATCTTCTTCACCGCGCGCGCGACGAGGATCGGACAATGACGCCAAGCACCGTCGAACTCGCCCTGATCGATCGCTGGCAGCACGATTTTCCGCTTGTCGAAAAGCCGTTCGCGATCGTCGGCCGCTCCGCCGCGCTCGACGAGCAGGCGACGATCGGCGTGTTCCGCCGCATGCGGGCGCACGATCTGATCTCCCGGGTCGGCGCCGTGGTCCGTCCCAATACGGTGGGCGCGAGCACGCTGGCCGCGCTGCAGGTCCCGCCCGAACGGCTCGAGCGGGTCGCGGAGATCGTCAGCCGCGAGCCGCTGGTCACGCACAATTACGAGCGCGAGCACGATCTGAACCTTTGGTTCGTCATCGCCGGCGGAGGCGCGCAGGCGATCACCGACACCATCGGCAGGATCGAGGTGCAGACGGGGCTGCCCGTCGTGGATCTGCCGATGGTGCAGGCCTATCATCTCGGCCTCGGCTTCTCGTTGCGCGAGCCGCGCGCGCAGAAGCGCAAGGCGCCGGCTGCGGGGGACTATCGTCCCGATCCGCGCGACCAGCGCATTCTCGCCGCGATCGAGAACGGGCTGCCGCTGGTCGAGCATCCCTATCTTGCGGTCGCCGATCAGCTCGCGCTCGGCCAGGACGAGGTCATCGCGCGGCTGGAGCACCTGGTCGCCGCCGGCGTGGTGACGCGGTTCGGCTGCGTGGTGCGTCATGACAAGCTCGGCTTCCGGTCGAATGCGATGGCGGTCTGGAACATTCCGGACGAGATGATCGACGATGTCGCGGCGACCTTCGCCCGTCATCCCGGCGTGACGCTCTGTTACCAGCGTCCGCGCCGGCGGCAGGTCTGGCCCTACAACCTCTTCTGCATGGTGCACGCGCGCGCCCGCGACGAGGCCCACGCCGTGATCGACGAGCTCAATCTGCTCGCCGATACCGGGCTGATGCAGCAGGCCGTGCTGTTCTCGAAGCGCTGCTTCAAGCA
>RXJC01000192.1 GCA_003963435.1 Bradyrhizobiaceae bacterium
CCTGCACCAAGGCGCCGCCGCCATTGATCGAGGTCAGCCCCGGCCACCTCTCGCGCTGCATCCGCGCGCCGCTCGAACGTCTGGTGTCATGATGGCGCTGCTCGAGGTCGACGGCCTGGTCAAGCATTTCGTCGCCGAGCGCTCGCTGCTCGGCCGGCCGCTGGCGCACGTCAAGGCGGTCGACGGCGTGTCCTTCTCGCTCGAGGCCGGAAAGACGCTGGCACTGGTCGGCGAATCCGGTTGCGGCAAATCCACCGTCAGCCGCCTTGTGCTGCGGCTGATCGAACCGGACGCGGGTACGGTGCGCTTCAATGGCCGCGACCTGCTCGCGCTGGATGCCGGCGGCTTGCGAAAATTCCGTCGTGAGGCGCAGATCATCTTCCAGGACCCCTACGCCTCGCTCAATCCGCGCATGACGGTCGGCCAGATCCTGACCGAGCCGCTGGCGCTGCACGATCTCGTACCGCCGGCACAGCGGCGCGCGCGCGTTGCGGAGCTACTGCGCCTGGTCGGCCTCGAGTCACGGCTGGCGCGGCGCTACCCGCACGAATTCTCCGGCGGCCAGCGCCAGCGCATCGCCATCGCCCGCGCGCTCGCGGTCGAGCCGAAGCTGATCATCTGCGACGAGCCGGTCTCGGCGCTCGACGTCTCGATCCGCTCGCAGATTCTCAATCTGCTGCGCGAGCTGCAGGACCGGCTCGGCCTCGCCTACATCTTCGTCTCGCACGACCTCGCCGTGGTCAAGCACATCGCCGACCACGTGGCGGTGATGAATCTCGGCCAGATCGTCGAGACCGCGGAAGCCGACGCGCTGTTCGCCTCGCCGCGCCATCCCTATAGCCGGGCACTGTTGTCCGCGATCCCGCTGCCGCAGCCGAAGGCGAAGCGAACGACGGTGCTGCTCGAGGGCGAGATCCCGAGCGCGCTCAATCCGCCCGCGGGCTGCCGCTTCCACACCCGCTGCCCCTTCGTGATCGAGCGCTGCCGCAGCGAAGCGCCGCAGCTCCTGGCCGACGGCACCGGCCACGCCACCGCCTGTCACCGCACGGCGGAGCTGCCGTCCGCCGACGCCATTCTGCCGGCCGCCGGCGGGTTTTCGCCGGCGCTCGCGAAATTGGTCGCGGCCTTCAGCCGAAAGACGGAAGGCGGGAGCCTTGCCGGGGTTGGTATACAAGACACCGCGTCCACACCGAGATAGCCGAAGCAATGGGGATTGTTCGATGAAGATGTTTCGCCTGGCCGCAACGGCCGCCGCCGTCCTGTTGTCGATCGGAGCCGCGCAGGCCCAGACCACGCTTCGCATCGGCCTCGCCGAGGACCCCGATATCCTCGATCCCACGATGGCGCGCACCTATGTCGGCCGCATCGTGTTCTCCGCATTCTGCGACAAGCTGTTCGACATCGACGAGAAGCTCAACATCGTGCCGCAGCTGGCGCTATCGAGCGAAACCGTCGACGACGGCAAGGGCCTCGTCATCAAGCTCCGCCCCGGCGTGAAATTCCACGACGGCGAGCCGTTCGATGCCGAGGCCGCCAAGTTCTCGCTGGAGCGGCATCTCACTTTCCCCGGCTCGTTCCGCAAGCCGGAGCTGGCCTCGGTCGATCACGTCGAAGTGGTCGATCCCCTCACGATCAAGCTGGTCCTGAAGTCGCCGTTCTCGCCGCTGCTCGCCCAGCTCACCGACCGCGCCGGCATGATGATGTCGCCGAAGGCGGCGAAAGAGGCCGGCGACAAGTTCGGCCTGCGCCCGGTCTGCGCCGGCCCCTACAAATTCGTCGAGCGCGTGCAGCAGGACCGCATCGTGTTCGAGAAGTTCGCGGACTATTGGAACAAGGACAACGTCTTCATCGACAAGATCGTGTTCCAGCCGATCGTCGATGCCACCGTGCGGCTGGCGAACCTGAAGTCCGGCGGGCTCGACCTGATCGAGCGCGTGCTCGCCACTGATCTGAAGGACGTGCGCGCGGATTCGCGGTTGAAGGTCGCGACCGCCATCGAGCTCGGCTATCAGGGCATCACGCTCAACATCGGCAAGGACAAGGCCAAGGGCCCGCTCAGCCAGTCCGCCAAGGTGCGGCAGGCGCTCGACCTCTCCATCGACCGCGAGGCCCTCAACCAGGTCGTGTTCAACGGCGAGTTCCAGGTCGGCAATCAATGGGTCAATCCCGACCATCCCTACTATCAGAAGTCGCTCCCGGTCCGTCCGCGCAACGTCGAGAAGGCCAAGGCGCTGCTGAAGGAGGCCGGCGTGACGCCGCCGGTGAGCGTCGATTTCCTCGTACCGAAGGGCGCGGAGACCGAGACGCCGGCGCAGGTGATTCAGTCGATGGCGGCGGAAGCCGGGTTCGACATGAAGATCCGCCTCACCGAATTCGCAACCGGACTGAAGCAGGCGGAAGCCGGCGACTACCAGGCCTACATGCTCGCCTGGAGCGGCCGCGTCGATCCCGACGGCAACACCTTCGTGTTCCTGCATTCCGGCGCGCCGCAGAATTACGGCGCGTGGAACAACCCGCAGGCCGACAAGGCACTGGAGAACGCGCGGCTGGCGACCGACGCCGCCAAGCGCAAGGCCAGCTATGAGACGCTCGCCAAGCTGGTCCAGGACGAGGAGCCGCTGCTCTATCTCTACCATCGCCGCATCATCATCGCGCACACGACCAGGCTCGAAGGCTACAAGCAGATGCCCGACGGCCTCGTTCGCGTCATCGGGCTGAAGCTGAAGTGACGATGCGAGAATGCTGAACTTCCTCGCCCGCCGCCTTGCGCAGATCGTGCCGACGTTGTTCTTCGTCTCGGTGCTGATCTTCTCGCTGCAGCAATTGCTGCCGGGCGATCCCGCGCTGGTGATGGCGGGCGAAGAGCGCGACCCCGCGGTGATCGAGCAGATCCGCCACCAGTACCGGCTCGATCAGCCCGTCCCGGTACAGTATGCCTACTGGATCAGGGGCGTGCTCTCCGGCGATTTCGGCGAGTCGCTGCGCAACAAGATGCCGGTGCGCGAGCTGATCGCTCAGAAGCTGCCGGTGACGCTGCAGCTCGGCTCGATGGCGATCCTGATCGCTTTCCTGATCGGCATTCCCGCCGGCATCGTCGCGGCCGTCAAGAAAGGATCGGCCTGGGACTACGGCGCGAACCTGTTTGCGCTGTGGGGCATCTCGACGCCGAATTTCTGGCTCGGGATCATGCTGATCTTCCTGTTCTCGATCGAGCTGGGCTGGCTGCCGGCCTCCGGCTACGTGCCGCTCACCGAGAACTGGCGCGCGAGCCTCGCTGCCACCATCATGCCGGCCTTCGTGCTGGGCAATGCCATCGCCGCGGTCCTGATGCGGCATACGCGCAGCGCCATGCTGCAGGTGCTGGAAAGCGACTACGTCCGCACCGCGCGCGCCAAGGGGCTGTTGGAGCGCTCGGTGATCCTGAAGCACGCCATGCGCAATGCGCTGACGCCCGTCATCACGCTCGGCGCGCTCGAGCTCGGCACGCTGCTGTCCGGCGCGGTCCTGACCGAGCAGATCTTCTCCATTCCCGGCTTCGGCAAGCTGATCGTGGATGCCGTGTTCAACCGCGATTATGCCGTGGTGCAAGGCGTGGTGCTGGTGACGGCCACCATCTACATCACGCTGAATCTCGTGGCCGACATCGCCTACATCCTCGTCAATCCGCGGCTTCGGGGCTAGATCCATGACCGAGGCCGCGCTGTCGAGCCCCCTGACGCACGCCGACGAGCTGGACAGCCCGGCCCGCCGCGCGCGCCGGCGGCTGTTCAAGCGCAAGGCGGCCGTGTTCGGGCTCGTCGTGCTCACGATGTTCATCGCACTCGCCGTGCTGGCTCCGCTCATCGTGCCCTACGATCCCATCGCCACGAGCTGGAGCCTGGTGCGCAAGCCGCCCACCGCGGCGCACTGGTTCGGCACCGACGAGCTCGGCCGCGACATTCTCAGCCGGGTCGTCTACGGCGCGCGGACCTCGCTGCTCGCGGGGCTCATCTCGGTTGCGATCGCGCTCGGCATCGGCGTGCCGCTCGGTCTGCTCGCCGGCTATCGCGGCGGATTCGTCGATGCGCTGATCAGCCGGATCACAGACGCGATGCTGGCCTGCCCTTTCCTGATCCTGGCGATCGCGCTCGCGGCTTTCCTCGGGCCGAGCCTCGGCAATGCCATGATCGCGATCGGCATCTCGGCGACGCCGATCTTCATCCGCCTCACCCGCGGCCAGGTGCTCGTCGTCAAGGCCGAGGACTATGTCGAGGCGGCGCGCGCGCTGGGCAATCCGCCGTGGCGGATTGCGCTCGCGCATATCCTGCCGAACATTCTTCCGGCGCTGCTGGTGCAGGCGACGCTCTCGATCGCCGCCGCGATCATCGCCGAAGCCGCGCTGTCGTTCCTCGGCCTTGGCCAGCAGCCGCCGGCCCCGTCCTGGGGCAGCATGCTCAACGCCGCGCAGCGTTTCCTGACCCAGGCGCCGTGGATGGCGATCTGGCCGGGCTTAGCGATCTTCCTCGTCGTGCTGTCGCTGAACCTGCTCGGCGACGGCCTGCGCGACGCGCTCGATCCGAGGCAGAGGTAGCGAAGCGCCTACTTAAATCACGACTTCCCGCAACACGCGGCGGCAATCCATCTCGAATTCGAGATCGACCACCGGCGGCCGGGCGAAATGCCAGGTCAGGCCGGAGCGTAGCGCGCCGGGACGCACCAGCTCGTCGGCGAGCGCGTGATGGAAGTCATGCACGGAATAGGCCTGCACGCCGGTCGTGTCCTTCCAGCCAAAACCAAATGCCGCCATCCGGTGCTCCATCTGCGAGGTGGTGAAGCGCACCTTCTCACGCAGCCCCTCCGGGCTGAGATCACGATAGCGCACGGTGCGCTCGACATAGGTGCCGCTGCCCTCGCGTGCCTCGGCACCGCCGGCGATCACGAAGGACGGCGCCTTCGACCGCGTCGGACGGGTGAACGAGAACGCATAGAACGAAGGCTCGGACGGTGGGTCGATCTCGGGACAGACATTGCTGCGCGCCACCGGATTGGTGGTGCCGTCGAAGATGCCCCATTCGGACAGCGTCTTCACGTAGTGCAGGTTGAACGCGCGAAAGCCTTCCTCGCTGAAGGCCGCCGGCGAACGCAGCTCGCAGGCGCAGAACGCCGTCAGCGGACGACCAGCCTCCTGGATGAACCTTGCAGCGAGCGCAAAGCCTTCCGCGAGCGGCACCAGGCGGTCGAAGCGGACGCGCTCGATCTCGTAGCTGTCATCCGCAGCGGCGCCCGCGGAATACTGAAACACCGATGGAATGAAGCGGTAATTGCCGGCAGAGAATTCACGAACCATGACGAACTCCTATTCAAGCTGGATGCGGATGCCCTTGGCGCCGTTGAGCAGCCGCTTTAAGTGAAAGCCGGCCAGGGCATCCTCGGCATGCATGCCGACGAGCGCAGCAAAGGCCGGCATCGCGCCGGCGTCACCGGCCGCCATCTTGGCGAAAGCCTCCGCATACAGCGCCGTTTCCGGGGCTTCGTATTTGGCCGGAGGCAGCGGCTCGAACGCACGCAACGGCTCGCTTCGCCCGCGCAGCATCAGCTCACCCACGGGGCGCCCTTGAAAATTCTCAGCCGCCTCGGCGACGCTGGCGCTGACGCAGATGCGCGTCCCCAGATGCTTGTTGGCGGCCTCCAGTCGGGCCGCCGTATTGATGGTGTCGCCATAGGCCGTGTAGTCGAAGAACCGGTTGCCGCCGAAATTGCCGACGAGCGCCGGACCAGCATGGGCACCGATGCGCGTGGCCCCGAAATTCACCCCTTTCGCCTTCCAGCGCGCGGAAAAGTCCTGCGCCCAGCTGTCGAGTGCATGCGCGCAAGCGACCGCGCGCGTCGCATAGTCCGGTTGGTCGCCGGGCGCATTGAAAAGCACCTGAATCGCATCGCCGATGATCTTCGCGACCGTCCCCTCATGGGCGAAGACGATCTCGGTCATGCCGCCGACATATTCGTTGAGGAGCTGGCCGAGCGTCTGCGTCGGCGCGGTCTCGACGAGCGAGGTGAAGCCGGTGATGTCGGTGAAGAGGGTGGCGACGTCGCGCCACTGCACTTCCATCCCGTCACTGCCGACAACCGCCGCCAGGCGCCTTGCGATCTCGGGCGAGAAGAAGCGCGAGAGCGCGGCATGCGCGCGCTCGGCTTCCATCTGGCGCCGCCGCACCTCGCGCAGCATCTCGATATGGCGGATGGTCTTTGCGATCGTGGTTTCCAGATCCGTGAAGTCGATCGGCTTGGTGAGGAAGTCGAACGCGCCGCGGTTCATGGCGGTTCGGATGTTGCTCATGTCGCCATAAGCGGAGACGATGACGGTTGACTTCTTGTCCTCGGCTTCCTGCAGCTTCGCCAGCAACGAAAGCCCGTCCATCCGGGGCATGTTGATGTCGGAGACCACCATGTCGACATGCGGATTCTGCTCGAGCGAAGCCAGCGCCTCGAGACCGTCGCGCGCGAACAAGATCGTGACCTCTCCGTCGCGAATCTGCCTGCGGAACTTTTGCAGGACCAGCGCCTCGAGATCCGGCTCGTCGTCGACGAAGAGAATGGTCGCACTCATGCCGCTTGCTCGAGCCTCGTGTCGATCTCCTGCCGCAGCAGCGCGAAATCGATCGGCTTGGTGAGAAGCCCGACGGCGCCGCGCTCGATCGCCTTCCGCCGCGTCTCGGCGTCGCCATAGGCCGTGATCATGATCACGGGAACGTCGGGATGTGCGGCGCGCACCTTCGGCAGCATGTCGAGCCCGCTCATGCCGGGCATGTTGATGTCCGACAGGATCAGGATCAGCGAGGGATCGCGAACTTCGGCCGCGCGCTTGAGCGCATCGGGCCCGGAGCAGGCGAACTCCATCTGGAAGCGGCCGGCACGCAGCTCGCGCCGGAACTGCTGGCGGAACAGCGCCTCGACGTCGGGCTCGTCATCGACCACCAGGATGTAAACGTTCACGACTTGCCTCCGGAAGTGCCGCCCGCCGCCATCGTGCGCGGCAGGGTGATGATGAATTCGGTGAATGCACCGGGCTCGGTGTTCACGTCGATGGTGCCGCCGTGCTGCTTCACGACGATATCGTGGCTCATGGACAGGCCGAGGCCGGTACCCTCGCCGGCCGGCTTGGTGGTGAAGAAGGGATTGAACATCTTCTCCTTCACGTGGGGCGGAATTCCCGTGCCGTTGTCGCGGATCCGGATCTCGACCCTGTCGCGGAGGTTCTTCGTCGCCGCGCTCAAGGTGGGCTCGAAGGCCTCGCCCGCGCTCTCCTTGCGCTTGGCCGTAGCATAGAAACCGTTCGAGATCAGGTTGAGCAAGACGCGCGTAATTTCCTGCGGATAGATGTCGACCATGCCGGCGGCAGGATCGAGCGCGCGTTCGAGCGTGACATTGAACGACGGCCGTTCGGCGCGCGCGCCGTGATAGGCCAGATTGAGACTTTCCTCCACGACCGCGTTGATGTCGACGGCGCGATGCTCGCCGGACCCCTCGCGCGAATGCAGCAGCATGTTCCTGACGATGGAATCGGCACGCTTGCCGTGCTGCACCACCTTCTCAAGGTTGCCCTTGAGCATGTGGGTGAGCTCGTCGACCTCCTGCTTGGTCTTGCCGTCGAGGCTTGCCGCTTCGAGCACCTCGTTGAGCTCGTCGATCAGCTCGGTCGAGAGAGCGGAGAAATTGTTGACGAAGTTGAGCGGGTTCTTGATCTCGTGGGCGATGCCGGCGGTGAGCTGGCCGAGGGAAGCGAGCTTCTCGGTCTGTACCAGGCGGTCCTGCGCGGTGCGCAGATCGTCGAGGGATCGCGACAGCTCTGTCGTGCGTTCCTGAACCTCTTCGAACAGCCGGACATTCTCGATCGCGATAAGGGCTTGGTCTGCAAACGTGGTGGCCAACTCGATTTGCTTCGCGCTGAAGGGGCGCACCATATGTCGCGTCAAGACGAACACGCCTATCGGCGATCCTTCTCGAAGCAGGGGCACGCCGAGCATCGTACGCACGTTGGATCGCCTTCGCGCGGTCGAGGGTGCATATTCCGGGTCGGCTTGCACGTCCGGGACATGAACAGTCCTGGCGTCAAGCAGCGTGCGCCCGACCACGCTTCCGCGTTCGGGTACGGAAGCGAATGTACGAAGCTTGTTTTCCTGCTCCGCATCGAGCCCGCAGCTTGCCGCCAGATAGAAGGCGCCATCGCGAGGCCGAAAGATCGTCCCCTCGTCGGCGTCACACAAGCGGGCCGCCGATCCGACAAGCGTGTTCAGCACGGTTTGCAGATCGAATGCCGAGCGGCTGATCACCTTCAGCACATCGGCGGTCGCCGTCTGCTGCTGCAAGGACTCGCTCAATTCCGCTGTTCGCCGTTCCACCTTGTTCTCGAGGTCCGCGTAAGATTCCTGCAGGCGCGCGCCCATCTCGTTGAACTGGTCGGCAAGCCCTTCGAGCTCGTCGCCGGTCTTGATCGAGATGCGTTGCGAGAAGTCGCCGCCGCCGATCCTTTCGGCGCCGCTGCGCAGCGCCTGGATCGGCCCGACCATGCGGCGCGCCAGGAATATTCCCGCAAGCACGGCGAAGATCGACGCCCCGAGCAGCACGATCGCAAGGCGCTGCAGCGAGGCGTAGAGCGAAGCATAGGCCTCCTCGACCGGCAGCTCGACGAACATGGTCCAGTGCAGCGGCTCGATCGGCGCCGAGGCGGTCAGGACCTTCTGGCCCTGGATGTTGCGGGCTTCCTCCAGGGCATCCTGCATCGTGCCGCCGGCAGCCTGCGCGGCGCGCACCTGAGCAAGACCGGACATGTCGGTATTGCGCAGGACGAGACTGATATCGGGATGCGCGATCAGGCGGCCCTCGGGCCCCACCACGTAGGCATGCCCATGCTCGCCGACCTTGATCTGGGAGACGACGTCCCAGATCAGCTTGAGATTGACCTCGGCGATGCTGACCCCTGCGTCCTTGCGCGTGCCGGCCAGCGCCAGCGTCATGTAGGGTTCGGACTCCCGGCGGAAATAGACCGGCCCGTAATAGACCTTGTGCGCGACGGCCTCGGTGAACTTCGGATCACTGGACAGGTCGATCCCGCTCTCGATCGCGTCCATCGCCAGCCGCGAGACCCGCAACCGTTCCTTGCCGGTCGAATCGACCTGGGCAAGCTCGGTGATGGCAGGCACCTGGCGCAGCAGCCGCAGCGCATCGAACCGGCGCTGCTCGATCGACCCCGCCGACCACGGCAACTGCGTGGTCCAGCCGAGCTGGCTCTCGATCTCCTTGACGAACTGGCCGATCTTGGCCGCAGCCGCCTCGGCTTGCTCGTGCTGGACCCGGATCAGCGAAGCCTTGTGCTCGCGATAGTAGAACAAGACCTCGAACAGGCCGTTGGCCAGCAGCGCGATGGCGACGACGGCCACGAACAGCGCAACATATTTGGTGAACAGCCGCGTGCGAATTCCCGGCCTCGCCCCCTCACCCGACGGCGCACCGTCCGCTGCCCGACCGGGCAGCGCTCGTCCTTGCGGCGCATCGGGATGGAGGGAAATGGTCATTCCACGGAACCTAGCAAGAAGGCCGAAGCTTGTCTCTTGCCGCAGTGCGGCATGCTACTCAACGACTTCATCGGCCAGAGCCAGCAAGGTCGGCGGAATTTCAAGCCCGGTCGCCTTCGCCGTCTTGAGGTTGAGCGCCAGGGGATAGCGGGTCGGCTGCTCGAACGGCAGGTCAGCGGGGTTCGCCCCGTTGAAAATGCGGGCGGCCAGGGCAGCTGCACGCTCGAAGGACTCCGACAGGTCGGGTCCGTACGACATCAGTCCGCCGTCGCGGACGAGCTCGTCATTCTCGTAGATTGCCGGCAGTTTCCGCTCGGCGGCAAACTCGAAGACTCGCTTGCGGTTGAGAATGGTCAGCGCGTCGGCCACCATCAGGATGCCGTCCGGCAAATCGCCCTTCATCACGGAAAAGGCCTCTTCGAAGTCGTCGGGCTCGCGGACGCCAAGCGCCTGTACGGTGACCCCAAGCGCCTGGGCGGCCTTTGCCGACGCCTGGTAGCGCATGGTCATGCCCAGATCGTCCTTGTTCCAGAGCATCGCAATCTTGTTCAGCTTCGGTGACATCTCCTTGAGCAGCGACAATCGCTTGGCGCTGAGCGTCGCCGCCACGTCCGAAATCCCTGTGATATTGCCGCCGGGATGCGCCAGGCTCTCGATCAGCCGGGTTTCGACGGGATCGCCGATACCGCTGGCCGCCACGGTGGGAATGGCGGCGGCTTTGGCGGCCATTGCCGTCGGATAGCCGACGACCACGATGGCATCGACGCCTTTGGCCTTCAGCTCGGTGACCAGCGCGGGGAGCCTCGTGACATCGCCAGCTGCACCGCGCGCCTCCAATGTCAGATTCCGGCCGAGGTTGAATCCACGTTCGCTGAGCGCCTTGACCAGGGTCTTGCCGCGGGGACTTGCCTCCGTGATCGGAGCAATCGGCGTCAGCGTGCCGAGCCGGTAGGTCCGGGCCTCGGCCGTAGCCTGGCGCGCCCCCAGCAGCACTGCGCCGCCCAGCCCGCTCAGGAATTCGCGCCGCCTCATGATGCCTTCCCTGCTCCCGCGCAACAGCGCGCGGGTTCCAGTCTAGCACGGGGCAACAAAAAAGCGGCAATGGCGATCGCCATTGCCGCTTTGCATTTCAGTGCTTTCGGCCTCAGGTCGGCCGCAGCGCCTTGGTCCCGAGGTCGAGCTCGTTGACCTGCTTGTTCCGCTCGGAATCGGCCACCGCGCGATGGTCGGTCGCCAACACCACGTAGACCGCGGGCAGCACGAACAGCGTGAACAGCGTGCCGATCGACATGCCGGCCACAACGACCAGCCCGATCGAGAAGCGGCTGGCGGCGCCCGCGCCGGTCGCGGTCAGAAGCGGGATCAGGCCGGTCACCATCGCG
>RXJC01000409.1 GCA_003963435.1 Bradyrhizobiaceae bacterium
GCCGGAATACTGGATCGCGGGAATCAGCGTGATCAGCACGGTGCCGAACAGCGCGGCGATCTGGCTCTTCATGAAGGCCGAGATCACCAGGCCGATACCGGTGGTCGCCGTGACATAGAGCAGCGCGGCAACTGCATAGGTCGGGAAGCTGCCGGTGAAGGGGACGCGGAAGACGGTGAGCGCGAAGCCGACCAGCAGCAGGAAGTTGGCAAAGGCCAGCACCACGTAGGGCAGCTGGGTGCCGAGCAGGAACTCCAGCCGCGTTACCGGCGTCACGTAGAAATTGACGATCGAGCCGAGCTCCTTCTCGCGCACGACCGCGAGCGCGGCGAGCACGGCAGGGATCATGATCAGGAGCAATGGGATGATGCCGGGCGCCATCGCGACGACGCTCCGGACGTCCGGATTGTAGCGGTAGCGCAGCTGGAGCTGGTAGGAGCCCGCGATGGCCGCTTCGCCGTAGAGCTCGCGGCCCTTTTGCGCGAGCCAGGTGGCGTGGATCGCCTGGGCATAGGAACGCAGCGTTTCGGCGCGGGTCGGATTGGCGCCGTCGACCCAGGCGCCGATCTCGACGTGGCGGCCGCGGCTGACGTCGCGGCCAAAGCCCGGCGGCAGCTCGATGGCGAGGCCGATCTCGCCGGCACGCATGCGGCGGTCGAGATCGGCGTAGTCGATGATCGGCGACTTCTCGGTGAAATAGCGCGACCCCGCGATCTGCAGGCTGTAGTCGCGGCTGATCGCGCTGTCGTCACGATCGAGCACGGCGAAGGTCAGGTTCTCGACGTCCATGCTGATGCCATAGCCGAGCACGAACAGCAGCAGCACGCTGCCGAGGATCGCGAGCGTGGCGCGGATCGGATCGCGCCGCAGCTCGAGCGCCTCGCGCCGGGAATAGGCGAGCATGCGGGTCGGGTTGAAGGTCATGCCGCGCCTGTGCGGCGTCGCCTTTGTCTCGGCCGGCGCAGCCGGTGCGGCTGCCGGCTGGCTGTCGGCATCCGGAGCGTCGGCGATCGCCTCTTCCAGGTAGGAGATGAAGGCCTGCTCCAGCGTGGTGGTGCCGCGCACGGCCACGATGGCGGCAGGCGTGTCCGACGTCAGCACCTTGCCGGAATGCATCAGCGAGACCCGGTCGCAGCGCTCGGCCTCGTTCATGAAATGGGTCGAGACGAAGATGGTGACGTTGTCCTTGCGTGAGAGCTCGGCGAGAATCTGCCAGAAGCGGTCGCGCGCGACCGGATCGACGCCGGAGGTCGGCTCGTCGAGGATGAGGATGTCGGGGGCGTGAATCATCGCGACCGCCAGCGACAATCGCTGCCGCAGCCCGAGCGGCAGCGTATCGGGCAGGGCATCGGTGACGTCGGCAAGATCGAACCGAGTAATCATCTCGCTGATGCGCGGGGCGATGGTCTCCGCCGGCAGCTCGAACAGGCGCGCATGGAGATCGAGATTTTGTGCGACCGTGAGCTCCGAATAGAGCGAGAAGCCTTGCGACATGTAGCCGATGCGCCGCCGCACCGACATGTCGCCGGCATCGATGGTGTTGCCGAACAGCCGTGCGGTGCCCTCGCTCACCGGCAGGAGGCCGGTCAGCATCTTCATGGTCGTGGTCTTGCCGCATCCGTTGGAGCCGAGGAAGCCGAAAATCTCGCCCTTCCTGATCCGGAAGCTGACGTCGTCGACAGCCACGAAGCCGTTGAACCGCCGGGTCAGGTGATCGGCCTCGATCGCGATCTCCTCATGGTCGTCGCTCCGCGGCGGGATCACCACTTTGGTATGGTCGCCGCGATCGGCCTCGGGCAAGAGGCGGATGAAGGCCTCGTCGAGCGTATCGGCCCCGGTCTGCTGCTTCAGCTCGGCGGGCGTTCCGGCGGCCAGCACGCGGCCCGCGTTCATCGCGATCAGAAAATCGAACTGCGCCGCCTCTTCCATATAGGCGGTCGAGACGATCACGCTCATGCCGGGCCGGCTGGCGCGGATCGAGGCGATCAGTTCCCAGAACTGGCGCCGCGACAGCGGATCGACACCGGTGGTCGGCTCGTCCAGGATCAAGAGCTCGGGATCATGGATCAGGGCGCAACATAGGCCGACCTTCTGCTTCATGCCGCCGGACAGCTTTGCGGCCGGCCGGTCGGCGAAGGGCGCCAGACCGGTGTCGCGCAGCAGGTCGGCGATCCGTCTGGTTCGCTCCGCCTTGTCATGTCCGAACAGGCGGCCGAAGAAGTCGATGTTCTCGAACACCGACAACGTCGGGTACAGGTTCTTGCCGAGACCCTGCGGCATGTAGGCGATGTCGGGGCACACGTTGCGGCGATGGCGCGCACTCGCCATGTCGCCGCCGAGCACGTGGACACGCCCCTGTTGGATCGCGCGGGCCCCGGCGATCAGCGAGAACAGGCTGGATTTGCCGACACCGTCGGGGCCGATCAATCCGACCATGCAGCCGGACGGCAAGTCGAGCGTGATGGCATCCAGTGCGCGCGTCTTGCCGTAGCTCAGGCTCACGTCTTCGAGACGCACCACGCTGCCGCGCCCGGCAGGTCGCTCGACTGCGGCCGTCGTGCTCATCTCGTCAGCTTGACGTTGAGATTGGCGGGCCATTGCGCGGCCGGATCTAGCTGCACATAGGCCATGCCGGGCAGGCCGGTCTTCACATGCTCGATGTGCTGGCGCAGCAGGTCCGGCGCGATATGCGCCTTGATGCGGAACATCAGCTTCTGGCGTTCCTCCTCGGTCTCGACCGTCTTGGGGGTGAATTGGGCAACGTCGGCGACGAAGGTGGCCTTGGCCGGGATTACGTATTGCGGGATGGCGTCGAGCACGAGGCGGACCTCGGCGCCGATCGCGACGCGGCCGGCGTCGGCCGTCGGCAGGAAGAACGTCATGTAGACGTCGCCAAGGTCGACCATGTTGAGGACGCGGCCGCCGGCGGCGAGCACCTCGCCGGGCTGCGACACGCGGTACTGCACGCGGCCGTCGCGTGGCGCCTTCAGCACGCTGTCGTTGAGGTCGGCATTGATGCTTTCGATCGCGGCCTTGGCGGCGTCGACCGAAGCGCCGGCGTCGATCACCATGGCGCGGGCGGAGCTGATCGCGGCCTCGGATGCCGCGACTTGGGCGTGGGACGCGGCGAGCGCCGCCTTTGCGGTGGCGTTGGCCGAGCGGTCGTCGTCGAGGACCTGCTGTGACACTGCGCTCGTCTTGATCAATTGTTCGGAGCGATCGAGCTTGCGGCTCGTGCTGTCGAGCTGGGCGACCCGCTGGTCGACCACGGCCTCCGCAGCCTTGCGCTCGGCCTCGCGCTGGTTCACCAGGCTCTTTGCGGTCTCGACGTTGATGGAGGCGCGCTGCAGCTGCGCTTCGGCCTGGCGGCGCTGCGCCTGCAACTGCTCGGTGTCCATGCGTGCCAGAACCTGGCCCGCGCGGACGAAGTCGCCTTCACCGACCAGGATCTCGCGAATCCGTCCCGGCGTCTTGGTGGCGATGTCGATTTCGACCGCTTCGATGCGACCGTTGCCGCGGGCGAAGCCTGCCGGCAGCGTGTTGGTATCGCGGTGCTGCCAATAGTAATAGCCGCCTCCTGCAACGAGGACGGCGATCGCGGCGATGACGCGACCTGAAGTGAAGTTCATCGGTTCAAAACGCCGTGAGGCGGCGCCCACTGTTGAGACACGTAGGCCCGGCCCGCGGATTGCGCGGGGGAGGGCGGCGTCAACATTGCAGCCAAATTTTGCACCGCAACTTGATGCAGATCAGACGCCCGCGCGAGACGTCCCTGCCTCTGTTTTGGGCTGCGCCTCGGCACTGCCGCTCGTCCGCCCTGATGGGACAGGTGGACGAGCGAGGCTTGCTGAACGGACTACTAATGTCGGCTCGACCCGGGCCGTCTCATTTCACCAGCGGGCAGCCGCCGTCCTTGAGCGGGCGAAACGCCTGGTCGGCGGGCACTTCGGCAAGCAGCTTGTAGTAATCCCACGGCGCCTTCGATTCCTCCGGCTTTTTCACCTGGAACAGGTACATGCTGTGCACCATGCGGCCGTCCTCGCGCAGCACGCCGTTGTCGGTGAAGGCATCCTTCACCGGCAGCTCGCGCATCTTGGCCATCACCGTCTTGGTGTCGCGGGTGCCGGCAGCCTGGACGGCCTTGAGGTAGTGCAGAGTCGCGCTGTAGGTCGCGGCCTGGTTCATCGTCGGCATGCGCTTGACGCGTTCCAGGAAGCGCTTGCCGAAGGCGCGGGTCTTGTCGTTGAGATCCCAGTAATAGGCCTCCGTGATGATCAGCCCTTGCGCCAGCTTAAGTCCCAGGCTGTGCACGTCGGAGATGAACATCACGATCGCAGCTAGGTTCTGGCCGCCGGCGACGATGCCGAACTCGCCGGCCTGCTTGATGGCGTTGATGGTGTCGCCGCCGCCGTTGGCGAGGCCGATGATCTTGGCCTTGGAAGCCTGGGCCTGGAGCAGGAACGAGGAGAAATCGGCGGTGTTGAGCGGATGCTTGACGCTGCCGAGCACTTTGCCGCCCGCGGCCTTCACCACGTCGCCCGTGTCACGCTCGACCGAATGGCCGAACACGTAGTCGGCGGTCAGGAAGAACCAGGTGTCGCCGCCGTTCTTGACGATGGCGCTGCCGACCGTGTGGGCGTTGGCGTAGGTGTCGTAGGTCCAGTGCGCCGTGTAGGGCGAGCAGGATTTTCCGGTGATGTCGGAGCTGGCCGCATCCGTCACGATCATGATCTTCTCGTACTGCTTCGACAGCTCCATCACCGCGAGCGCTGTGGCCGAGGTCGGCAGGTCGATGATCATGTCGACGCCCTCGGTCTCCCACCATTTGCGGGCGATGGTGGAGGCGACGTCGGGCTTGTTGAGCACGTCGGCCGAGACCATGTCGATCGGCTTGCCGAACATCTGGCCGCCGAAATCCTCGATCGCCATCTTGGTGGCCTCGACATTCCCCATGCCGCCGATGTCGGAATAGACGGACGAGAAATCGGAGAGCACCCCGATCTTGAGCGGCGCCTGCTGGGCATGAGAAGGGTCGACAGCAAACGCAGCGAGTGCGGCCGCAAATGCGGCGCACATAATCCGGCACATGGCATTTCCCCCAAAATTATAGTCGGTGCACGGAACCAGGTTTGCCGCTTCGGAAGGTCAATTCTTGCGTGTTGGCGTCGCGCCGGCCGGTTGATTTGACGCAGCCAATCGCGCCGACTACGTTCGCAGAAACGCAAATACGTTTGAATGCGGCGGGCCGACGAGTGCTTCGGTCGCCATTCACGCAAGGCAAAGATTCAGGGGGAAGACATGACCGCCGACACCGCAGCCACCATCGCGAAAGCCCGCGAGCATTCCATCGGCGATCTGCTGCGCCGCTCGGCGGGCCGCGAGCCGAACAAGCTCGCGGTGAGCTGCGGCAGCGTGAGCTGGACCTTCGCCGAGATGGACGCGATCTGCAACCGGCTCGGCCGCGGTCTGCTCGGTCTCGGCGTCAACAAGGGGGATCGCATCGCGGTGCTCTCGCGCAATTCGCACGCCTTCGCCGCGCTCCGTTTCGCGGTGGCCCGTATCGGCGCCGTGCTGGTGCCGATCAACTTCATGCTCAATCCGGACGAGATCAATTTCATCCTGAAGAGCTCCGGCGCCAAGCTGCTCGCGACCGGACCCGACTTTGTCGAACCGGCGAAGGCTGCCAGCGCCAAGGACTGTGCCGTCGAGAAGATGATCTGGCTGCCGGGCGAGGATCCCGCGACCGCGCCGGCGGGCCTCACCAGCTTCGACGATCTGCTTCATGCCGACGGCTCGTTCCTGGAAGCGTCGGTCGACAGCCGTGATCTCGCCCAGATCGTCTACACGTCAGGCACGGAATCGCTGCCCAAGGGCGCGATGCTGACCCATGAAGCAGTGATGTGGCAGTATGTCAGCTGCATCATCGACGGCGGCATGAGCGTGGAGGACAAGTTCCTGCACGCGTTGCCGCTCTATCATTGCGCCCAGCTCGACGTCTTCCTCGGACCGCAGATCTATCTCGGCGCCTCCGGCGTGATCACCGGCAAGCCGACGGCCGACAACATCCTGGCACTGATCCAGGCGCACAAGATCACATCCTTCTTCGCGCCGCCGACGATCTGGATCGCGATGCTGCGCTCGCCGAATTTCGACAAGACCGATCTGTCAACGCTGCAGAAGGGCTATTACGGCGCCTCCATCATGCCCGTCGAAGTGCTGCTCGAGCTGCAGCGCCGCCTGCCCAATGTCAAATTCTGGAACTTCTACGGCCAGACCGAGATCGCGCCGCTCGCGACCGTGCTGCGGCCGGAGGACCAGCTGCGCAAGGCGGGCTCGGCCGGCAAGCCCGTGCTCAATGTCGAGACGCGCGTGGTCAATAATGGCATGGAGGACGTCAGGGTCGGTGAGGTCGGCGAGATCGTGCACCGCTCGCCGCATCTGCTCTCCGGCTATTACAACGATCCGGTCAAGACTGCGGCCGCGTTTTCGGGCGGCTGGTTTCACTCCGGCGACCTCGCCACCGTCGACGAGGAGGGCCACATCACCGTGGTCGATCGCGTCAAGGACATGATCAAGACCGGCGGCGAGAATGTCGCGAGCCGCGAGGTCGAGGAGATGGTCTACCGCATCCCCGCCGTGTCGGAGGTCGCCGTCGTCGGCCTGCCCGACCCGCGCTGGATCGAGGCGGTCACCGCCATCGTCGTGGTCAAGAGCGGCGAGACGCTCGACGAGGAATCCGTCATCAAGCACTGCGCCGGCCAGATGGCGCATTTCAAGGTGCCCAAGCGCGTCATTTTCGTCGATGCCTTGCCGAAGAATCCGAGCGGCAAGCTGCTCAAGCGTGAGCTGCGCCAGCGCTTCGTCGGCGGCGAGACGTTGGACAAGGCGGTGCAGAAGAGCTTTGGCACCTGAGACGGAGCATCTTCCATGAAAGCCTGGCAGGTCGCGCGCGACTGGTCGATCGAGGGGATGGAGCTGGCTGATCTGCCGGAGCCGACGCCCGGGCCGGGTCAGGTGGCTGTGCGGATGAAGGCGGCATCGCTCAACTATCGCGATCTGCTCACCATACAGGGCAAGGGCGGCGTCACGCGATTGCCGCTGATCCCGTTCTCGGACGGGGCGGGGGAGGTCATCGCCGTCGGCGAGGGCGTCACTCGCTTGACGGCCGGAGATCGCGTCTGTCCGATGTTCTTCCAGTCCTGGATCGACGGACAGGTCTCGGCGGCCAGTCGCCGTTACGCGCTCGGCGGCACGCGGCCCGGCGTGCTGCAGGAGGTGATAGTGCTCGACGCCGAGGGCGTCAGCCGCATGCCTTCGCATCTGTCGTTCAAAGAGGCTGCGACGCTGCCCTGCGCCGGGCTCACCGCCTGGCGCGCGCTGTTCGAAGAAGCACGAGTAAAACCCGGCGATACCGTGCTGGTGCAGGGCACCGGCGGTGTCTCTATCTTTGCCCTGCAATTCGCAAAGCTCGCCGGTGCAAGCGTGATCGTGACGTCGTCAAGCGACGACAAGCTCGATCGCGCCAGGGCGCTCGGTGCCGACCACACCATCAACTATCGTTCAGTTCCGGAATGGGGCA
>RXJC01000457.1 GCA_003963435.1 Bradyrhizobiaceae bacterium
GCGTTCGTTGTCGGATTTGTTGAGGAGCTCGCGTGCGGCGCTGGCGATCACGGGATGCGGTCCGGCGTCGCCGAGATGCGCCGTCTTCATCATCGCATCGAGGGTGGATTCAATTGGTCGCTTCGGATCAGAGAGGAACGCCGCGACGCCGGCCAGAGTCTTGTCCTTTTCCGCATAGAGGACGTGGAGGATCGCGCCGACTAGCAGCGCATGGCTCGTCTTTTCCCAATGGTTCCGCTTGTCCAACGACCCTTCTGGGTCGACCAGGATGTCGGCGATGTTCTGGACGTCGCGAACCTCCCATTCGCCGCGGCGCACCTCGAGCAGAGGATTGTAGGCAGCGGATTTTGTGTTGGTCGGGTCAAAGAGCAGCACGCGGCCGTGCCTGGCGCGGAAGCCGGCGGTGAGCTGCCAGTTCTCGCCCTTGATGTCGTGAACAATCGCCGAGCCCGGCCAGGTCAACAGCGAGGGCACAACGAGGCCAACACCCTTGCCGCTTCGGGTGGGCGCGAAGCACAGAACATGTTCAGGCCCATCATGGCGCAGATAAGCGTGCTCGTAGCGTCCCAGCACGACACCATCGGGACCGAGAGGGCCGGCCGTCTCCACCTCCTTCTTCTCGGCCCAACGCGCCGAGCCATAGGTCTCGACCTTCTTGGCCTCGCGTGCACGCCAGACCGACATGCCGATGGCGACGGCGATCGAGATGAAGCCACCGGACGCCGCGATGAAAGCGCCTTCGACGAAGATCGCGGGTGCGTAGGCGTCGAAGCCGTACCACCACCAGAAGAAGGAGGGTGGCAGATAGAAAGGAAAGCCGAACAGCGTGAACCACGGCGCGCCCAACTCCGGCTGGAACGCCAATCGCCAAGCCACCCATTCCGTTGCGCCCCAAGTGGTGGCGAGGACGATCAGGAAAACGGTGAGGATCTGGCCCCATAGGATCTTCGTGGCGGACATTGGAACGGTCCTTTCGGAGAGAGGTTAGAGGCCGAGCCCTCGTTTGCGGCCAAAGCTCCAGTCGATGCCGCCATCATCGCGGGCGACGCCGGAAACATGCTTGCCGAGGTGCTTTTCCAGAGAGGGTGACCAGGGCACGAGTTGGAAGCCGAGGCCGTCGTCCAGCATGGCAAAGCGGCCGGAGGCGAGTGCCAAACGCTGGCGGTAGGTGCCGGCAACATACTCGCCGCTTCCCGCGCGATTGAACGGCTGGCCTGTTTCGGCGGAGAGTTTTTCGCCGGCCGCTTCCAGCTCGCGACGGCGCAGCGTGTCGATCAGCCCGCGATTGAAGGTGACACGCTGGCCGTGTCGCTCGCCGAAGCCCTGTCCGACCAGATGATCCGCGCGTCGATCCAGCGCCTGCCGTACCTCGGCGCCGAAGCCGGCCTCGGACAGGGCGGCAGGTTCGCGCGCGATGTTCTGCCGATCGAGCCAAGTCGCGCCGGTTGCCGTGACCTGACGATCGATATCGAGATCGGAGCGGACGGCGATTGCGACCCGGCGCTGTCCCTGTGCATCATCGAACGCACGCAACTCGACGATCGAACCCGCCGCGCTGTCACCGGCGGCTTCGAGATCGGGCAGCTTGATGTGATGGGTGCGGCCGTCGACGCCGTCGACCACGGCGTAGGCGGAGCCCTTCAGCTCGTCATCAAGACCGCGATCGACCAATCGGCCGATCACGGGCGCATCGAGGCTTTCGGCCGCGAGCACATAGCCCGCCGAGCCGCGTTCGATGCCGCGATCCGTCAAAGCCCGGTGCATGCGTTTGATGATGTCGCCGCGCTCGCCGAGTTCACGCAGAGTCGCCTCGGCCTTCGTGTCGATCGCCCATTGACCGGGGCCGACCTGCTCGGCGAGGCCGAGTGTTTCCAGCTTGCGGAGCCGTCCGACCTTCAGCGCATGAAATTCGTCGAGCCGGACGTTCGGATCGATCGCCGTCTCGATGACGCCCGTGGCATGGCCATCGCGGATAAGCTGGCGGTCAAGCTGCGTGAAGCGCTCGGCATCGACCTGGCGTTTCAGGCTGCGCTGGATGTCGAGGTCGGTGCGCGGCCCTAATTCCTGCGTGATGAGGTCACGCGCGCGGTCGCGCATTCCTTCCTTGATGTAGTCGCGTGAGATGACGAGGTCCTGCCCGTCGTCACGGACCCCGCGCACGATCAGGTGGACATGGGGATGCTCGGTGTTCCAGTGGTCGACCGCCACCCAATCGAGGCGGGTGTCGAGATCCTTTTCCATCTGCGTGACGAGATCGCGGGTGAAGGACCGCAGGTCGGCCATGTCGGGCGCATCGTCGGGCGAGACGATGAACCGGAAATGGTGGCGGTCGTCCTGGCACCGTTCCGCAAAGGCCTTCGGATCGGCGTCGTCGCCCCCGGGACCGAAGAGATGGGCCTTCTCCCCATCGCGGGTCACGCCTTCGCGGCGCAGATAATTGAGGTGGGTCGCGAGCGGCGCCGAGCGCGATGTCTGGCGCACGACGCGCGCCTTGATGACAGCGCCGCGCGTTCGCGCGGTGAGCAGCCGGTTCGCCTGGATGCTCGCACGCTGGCCCCGCCCGAAGCGCGAGCGGTTGCCGGACACGATCCGGCCGGAGCGTGAGACGCCGGCCCCGGCCTTCTTCGCCGCGGCGAGAGCCTGCGCGATGAAGGGACGAGCCTGCTGCGCACGGGTCGAGCGGATGCGGCCCGGCCGGATGCGGAAATCACTGTCGCCGGTCATGGCTGATGCCTCGCACATCGCGCCAAGCACAGGAAATCGCAGGAAAATCGGCGTAGTCGTGAGGTGCGGGGAAATCCCGCACATCGCGAAATCGCCTCATAACCTATTGAAAAACCACAACCGACCCAAGCCGCACCTCGCGGCCTTTTATCCTGCCATCGTCCGGTCGTGTTGCCTGCCTCTACCCTCAACGCACACCATGACGCGCTTGAGCACGCTATCGTGCGATCAGGAACCGGGCTGCTCATGGCGCATTCCTTTGGCCCGAACGCGGGACAAACAGCCCGCCCGACTGCGGCTCGATGGCGGAAACATCGCGCACGGACGATGTCGTCATCGCGGCATCGGAAGCGCGCTCGGCCGGTACGGGAACGGGTATCGATATGCGCTCAGCTTGCGCGATGAACAGCGGCGCGCGTGTCCAGGCGAGTGCATCGGCCGCGGCGGCCACGATCGGCCAAGTCGCATCGCCGCTGGTCACCGACGGCGCGACGATGGCGACATAGGCGCGCGTTTCCGCGGGCAGCGCCCGGCCCTTCAGCGAGTCCTCGTAACGACCAGGACCGGCATTGTAGGCCGCGATCCAGCCGGGCGATCCGTAGCGATCGAACAGCTCGCGGATGTAGCCGGCGCCGGCGATGATGTTGTCATGCGGATCATAAGGATCAGCGCCGAGACGGTGGCGAAGGCGCAAGCCTGCCCAAGTGGGCGGCATGATCTGCATCAGGCCCATCGCGCCCTTCGGCGAAAGGGCGCGTGGATCGCCTGCACTTTCGGCACGCATCCCCGCCCTGATCCATGCGATCGGAACGCCGAAGCGCCGCGAAGCCTCGGCGATATGATCGCCATAGGGATCGCGTGGCGACGGTCGATCGGCGCCCAAGTCCTGCGCCATCGTGATCGCCGGCATGATGCTCGCGAGGCTAAGGCCGGAAAGGAGGAGGAGAGCCATGCGCCGGGCAGCGCAGCGCGGCCCGGACGCAATCGAACGGCTCCTCGGTTGACGAGAGCCAAGCATCGCTCAGTCCTTCTCGCCGCGATCGCGCGGACGCGACCAATGCAGCGACCAGGCCGAGCCGCCATCGTCGTCGCGGAACATGTTGGCGCGGATCGGGTGCGGGAATGTCGGATCGTCGATCAGCAGCGCGACGTATTCGCCGGCCTTCTCTCCGGAGCGTTTCCATCCGGCGCCGATCTCCGCGCCCGGCTCATTGTTCATGCCGTCGAAGACATGCACGCGATACTGCGGTGCGTTCTCAACCTCGGTCGGTTCGGCTGCGATGATTATGACGTCCTGGTTCAAAACCAGCGTCGTCAGATGCCCGACGAAGCCGGTCTCGTCGCGCGTGAATTCGCCAATCTGGGGCATGTCAGTCTCCTTCGCGGTGGGGATTGGGACAGCCATCGGCGAGCACCGCTCCCGCCGAATGGGAAGGCGGTCAGCGTGTCGGCGCACGCCATTCGAAGCGGCCGGTGCCGTCTTCATCGGTCCACAGTGGGACGGCACGGCCGATGATCTGGTCGGTCGAGATCAGGCCGAAGTAGCGGCCGTCGAGGCTGTCGCGGACCTGCCAGTTCATGAGGAAGACTTCGCCAGTCTGGACCCGGCGGCAGCCTTGCCAGACGGGAAGATCGCGGCCTGCGCGATCGCGCTCCAGTGCCGCACCGACCTCCACACCATCGACGGTGATAGTGAGGTTCGAACGGCAAACGGTCTGCCCGGAGACGGCGAGGATGCGCTTCATCAGCGGCACGCCCTTGGGCAGGTAGCCGCGCTCGGCGAGGAATGTCGCGAGCGGCTCGGGCGCATCGACCGCAACGAGATCGGTAACGTCGAGCGGCCCGTCGAAGTCGATCGAATAGAACCCGATGGGCGCGCTCGCCGATGCGTTCCAGATCAGCTTGATGGGCATCGGCGTGAGGCCGGGATAGCCGACGCTGAGCGCGGCGAGCGTCGTCGCCAGGAGAAGTCCGGCGCGGCTCACGACTCGGCCTTTCGGCGCAGCAGGAATGCGCGATGATGGTCGAGCGTGTAGGTGCGCGGCTCGTGTCCAGCAGCGAGCCGGTTGTGGACGTGACGCCAATGATCGGGCGAAACCGCTTCGGGATCGATGCCGATGCGCTCGATGGCGTCGATCGCCTGCAGCACGCGCTCGACCCTGGGCCAGCTCTCGACCTTCAGCAGGATTTCGCCGCCAGGACGAACGAAAGGCAGCGTCTGGTACGTCTCGCCGCGCGCAACCGAGCGCACGACGTCGATGCGCGAGATGATCGTTCCGAAGTCATTCGAGGCCCAGCGCACGAAGGCGAAGACCGCGCCGGGGCGAAAAGACAGGACACGCCGACGGCGATCGAGAATCTGTTCGTGGGCGTGCGTGCCGAAGCGGATCCAGTTCTCGATCTTCTTCTCAACCCAGGTCAGTTCGACATGGGTGAGATTGTCTTGGTGGCGTGCGGTCGGCGTCGGGCCGCCGCGCGCGCGGGGGGCCGCGGCGCCGGTCATGAGGGGTCTCCTTCGATGTGTGGGAATTCGCGCGCGAGCATCTCGCGCAGCATGTCGGCAACGGTAACGCCGCGCCGGAAGGCAGCGATCTTGATCCGTCCACGTAAGGCGGGCGTGACGTCGATCGTCATGCGGGCGGTGAAGGCTTCATCGTCCGGCGCGCGCGGCGCGGTGGCATCTGCGGCCTTGATCCAGGCCTCTTGATTGGTCGGACGTGCCGCAAAGCCGCGCCGTTCGGATCGCTCGCTCATGGTGAGATCCTTTCGAGCTCGGTGACGAGCGCCGCGATCTCGCGCGCGGCGGGTCCGTCGTCGTCGATCTCGAAAGCGAGCCGGCCCGATTGCGCGGCGTCGGCGTAGATGACGCGCTGTCCGATCGCCGTGCGCAGCACTGGCGGATCGTGGTCGGCGAGCGTCTCGGCCGTCTCGCGGGCGATCACGGTGCGCGCGCCGCAGCGATTGAGGACGAAGCGAGCGCGAAGCTCCGGCCGATAGATGCGCGCCTCCGACAGGAGCGCCAGCATCTCGGCCGAGGCCCAACCATCGAGCGGCGACGGCTGCACGGGGATCAGCACGAGGTCGGCGGCGAGCAGCGCGGATCGCATCAGCCCGGCGACGCGCGGCGGCCCGTCGATCACCACATGATCGACATCGCGCGCCAGCTCGGGCGCCTCACGGTGGAGCGTGTCGCGCGCCAGGCCGACGACGCCGAACAGGCGCGGCGCGTGCTCGCGGGCGCGTTGCTGCGACCAGTCGAGCGCCGAACCCTGGGGGTCCGCATCGACGAGCGTGACCCGCTTTCCCCTACCGGCCCATTCGCCGGCTAGGTGCAGCGCCAGCGTCGTCTTGCCGACGCCGCCCTTCTGGTTGAGGAAGGCCACGATCATCGGCGGCCTCCCGGGCGTGGACCGAAGGGAAGCTGCGGAGGGCCGGAGGTCCCGTTTCTCGCCGCGCCAGCGTTGGTAAGAGCGGCGCTGCTGGTGCGCCGCTTGCCAGCGGCGCTTAGCGCGTTCGCGGCCTGCCGGACGAGGTTTTCCACCTCTCGCGCGCGCTCTTCAAAGTTAGATTCTCTGTTAGATTCTAAGTTAGCGAGGCGATTTTCGGTTCTGCTGTCGTGGGTTAGGCCGTGTTTCGGTTCCCGTTGGCACGAGGGGCCGGTTCCTGATGGCACGCGCTTTCGGGTTCCCGATGGCACGAAGCCTTTCACAGCTTTTCCACAGGGCGGCGTCCGCTCGAAAGCGAGCAACGTTCGGCCGCCGGCCTCGATCTCGAGGAACAGCGTGTAGCCGGGAAGCGGCTGGCGACGGATGATGTCGCGCAGCTCGAAGGCGAAGCGTTTGTACGGTGACAACGCGCCGGATTTCTGGTGGAGGTGGCGAAAGTCGAATCGCCAGCCATTGCGCTGGCGCCCGCCGTGCTTGCGCACCAGGCGATAGAGCCAGCGATCGAGCCCGCCTGTGAGATCGAAATAGGCCCGGTCGATCGTCAGCACGAGCGCATCGTCGAGAACGGCCTGATAAAACCAGTCCGGGACGATCATCTCGATCCCGTCCGGCTTGCCGTTGCGGTTGGTGCGCTCCTTCCACTCGTTGATCCACGAGAAGCGATGACGCCGGCCCTCGGCGGATTGGCGGATCGAGGTGCAGACCGTCGTGGATTGCAGACGATCGAGCGCGGCCTTCAAGCGCTGATAGTCGCGTAAGGACGTGCCGCGGCCGATGAATTTGAGAATTTCATAGGGCGTGGCGACCATCAGGCGCGACGTGCGCAGGCCGGCGTCACGCGCCTCGACGATCTGGCTCGCCGCCCAGATCAGGATGTCGGCGTCCCAAATGGTCGCCATGCCGTGATCGGGCACGGCCTCGACGCGGATCGACACATTGCCGGCGGCGAAGTCGATCGGCGCGACGCGGTGCGATTTGGAGAGGGAGAAAAACGGATAGGCCATGAGATCCTGTGCGTCTCGTGCTGCGAACTCGCCGGGGAGCGCACGGAACAGATCGAGCTGCCCGCGCTCCGAGAGGGACTGGTGTCGCGCCGCCATTCGGGAATCCGGGGGCGATCAGCGCGCGTATCGTCCGGCATGTGCCGGCGGCGCAGGCGTATGGCGCTTGGCCGGAAGCACGCTGCCGCGCGGATCGGAGGTGGAGGTGACGGCGCCGCGCTCGGCCCAGGCCTCAAGATCGTCGACCGCATAAACGACGCGACCGCCGAGCTTGCGATAGGCCGGACCCGTTCCGTAAGTCCGATGCTTTTCGAGGGTGCGGGCCGATAGGCTGAGGAATTCGGCGGCTTCCTTGGTGCGCAGGTAGCGCGGCGGGAGAACGGCGAGATCAGGTCGCATGGGAGGGCCTCCGTGGGTTCGTTGGGGCCGCCGGGAAGCGGCGGGTAACGAAGGCCACGTTGGCGAAGCAGGGCCGGCGAGATGCAGGGCGAATTCAGGGGGGCCTAAATTCGCCCACCAAGAGTCGGATGGAGATCGGCTAAAGTTGCCGCCGATGACGAAGCAACGTGCGATACCCACCCACCATCATCGCGCGGGCATCTCGAAGCAGGGCTTTGGTGGCGTGGCGGGCGGAAGATGCCTGCCAGTCGTCGCGACCGAGAGCGCCGATCCGAAATATGACCTGCGCAATTTCTTGCTGGGTCGCGCCCGCGCGATGACCGTCGAAGGCCTGCAGCATCCGGCACAGCCGAGCACGTTGCTGCCGTGTCAGTCGGGTGTCGGGCGGTATGGCGCGGCCATGGAGGGCGGAGAGCAAGCGGGCGACCGATTGGAGCCGGTCGAAGCCTTCCAGGCCGAGCGGGATGAAGGCGCCAAGAGATTTGGCGGGTCGTGTCTCGGACGGATGAACAAGCGCTACGCGCTGACCGTTTCCGAGATCGAGAACCAGATGGGTCTCGCTGCCGACATCGACGCTTACGGCGGCGTCGATCGTCGGTTGGGGATCAGCGCTTGCGGACGGAATATCCGGAGGTGGGCCAAGAACGATGGCGCTTGTGTCTTCCTGGGGAAGCCAGATCACCTGCGCTTCGGGAGGTGCCTGCATCGGGTCTACGGGGAAATCGCAACCCCCACCGCTGCCCGATCCCGTCGGTCAGCGTGCGCAGATCACTTTCGCTGTCGCCGAGCGCTTGAAAATCCCTGTCGTAGGTTTCGTTGCGGCGCAGCCATTCCCACGCGACGTCGGACGCGGTCATGTCGGCGACGTGCGCATAGCGTTCCGATGAACGCCAGCCGGAAGCATCTGGTGTCATCGCGATCCTCCCTAGTCTTTGAATTTGTGGGAGAGTCAGGATTCCCGGCTGGGTTGTTCAGTGGAAGTCAGAGGGCCGGCAAAGGGTGGTGCCGAAACGGCATCGCGGCGATCACTGTGCGGAGCGGACCAAGTCTCGATAGCCGTGCTCGGTCATCCACTGCGCGCGGGCGAGATGCGTGTCATGGACCTGGCGGCACCGCTGCGGCTCACGTGCCGTATCGAGGCCAAAGAGAATCTGGACGGCTTCGCGCCAATCAGCTCCGTCGCGCGAGGAATCGAGCAGGCGCAGATAGAGAACCATATGCTCGCGGTCATAGGCCGTGAGGGTCTGGCTGATCGGAGGCGCATCGAGAAACGGCGGCATCGCGGATTCCATCAGGCGACTATATTCGCGCGGAAAGCATTCGTTAACACTCGTGCCCGGCATTACTGTGACAACGTGCGATGGATGGTGTGCGCCACGCGATCACGGCGCTGCTAACGCCTCGTCGGCCGGTCGTCCCGCTCATGGAGCAGCAGCACTCCTTCGCCCTTGTCGGTGGAAAGCAGGACGATACCGGCTGTTTCAAGCGCCCTTCGCACCTGATCGCGCGTCGACTCGTACACCTCTAATCCACTTTCGGACTCAAGGCGCTTGAGCGCGGTTAGCGATGTCCGGGCCTTGTCAGCGAGCGTCTCCTGTGTCCACCCCAGCAACGCGCGCGCGGCCCGCGATTGTCGGGCGGTGATCATGCATGATCACCTCCCACCGACGGACACACGCTTGCCAGAACTACGACTATAATAGTCGTTCTTTGCGCCCATTGCGAGGGTAATCGGCGTCTCAGGGCTGGCGGTGCCCTCGCCGGGCGGCCGAAGTGATTCGCGCTAGCAGTGGAAAGGCCCCGGCCTGTTCGGCCGGGGCCTTGCTCGGGGCTCAGTCGCCGCGGCGGGTCGGGCGGGACCAGATCAGCGAGTGGGTGTCGCCGTCCTCGTCGTCGAAGAGGTTGGCGTAGATGGGGGCGTTGAAGCTCGGATCGTCGAGCTTGAGGCCCAGATAGTCGCGGCCCTCGTTGGAGCGCTTGGACCAGGCGGCGCCGATTTCCGCGCGGCCGACCAGAACCCGGTGGCTGGGGGCGTTCTCGCCGGTGGCGCGGGTGTCGGGGACGATGCGCACGCCCTTGGCTTGGACGCTGAGGGTTACGATTTCGCCGGTGAACTCGTTCGAGCCGGTCTTCTTGAAGGTGCCGATGGTCGCCATTGTAAGTCTCCGTTTCGTTTTCGGGACCGCTCCATTGCGGCCTCGATGGCGATCGACAGGCCGGAGGCGACCGACGCCGCATCGCTTGCGACCGGAGCAACGCGGAGGATGGCAGGAACGACTTTGTTGTTTCGCGAGGAATGACGGCCTTGGCCGGCAGGGGAAGAAAGTCGGGACGCGCCGTTGCGGCATAGGCGGTCGAGGCGCAGCCGTCCTTCGGTCAGATCAGGCCATTGGAGAGGCCGTTCGGAGCGGTCTGGAGACAATCAGGAACGGAAGATCATGGCGACCCGGTCGCAACCAGCAGACGGCGCAAGCTGAAGATCATCTGCGACCCGTCCTCCCCTTGTACAGGCGAGGGTCGAGCTTTCGTTTCGAAGTCGGCCAGTGGAGATGACGCCCTCGACTTCGTGTTGCACCGTTCCCGCGCACAGAGGCGCCGAGCAGAAATCCGGGCGCTGTTGAGGCGGCCGCACGATGGGCTTCAGTCAGGTTCCGGTGACGCGGCTCCCTCTCCAACTGCACAACGCTGAGGGCTGAAACCCCCGACTGGTCGTCCCGGCGACGGTTCCGTCGTGGTGTCAGGCTGGTGCAATGCCCTGGCTGGACGGGCCGGTGCTTGCCATCCCAGCGACGCGCGCGAACGCGGTGACGCCGACCGCGACCGCACCGATGACGGAGAACACGAGCTGCCAGGTCTCCGACGGCATGGTGTGTTTCACGATGCCATGCGTGGCGTGGAAGCCGGCGATCGCCGCGGGTGCGACAAATGCCAGCGCGATCAGCAGGCGTGCCCAGAGCGGGCGGACAATTCCAAGCAAGAGCTGCCCCACGCCCAACGTCAGGCCGGCGCCGAGCATGCCGATAAGGATGGCGCCGAGCCAGCCCGCGCCAGTGTCATAGGCCCAGGTGCCGGCGGTCACGCCCGCGAAGAATGGCAGTGCGAACACCGCGAGCGTGAACAGCAACCAGCACAAGATGCCGATGGCTGCGAAGGATAGGACAATGCCGAGGATAATCATGGTGGTGTCTCCGAAAGAGCAAATTCTGACGGTCGCGCCTTCCACCACCACCACGGCGCATTCGGGAGCATAGCAAAAGCTGTGCTCCGTCGGGAGCGGAAACCGCAGGGGTCTCCGCGTCGCCTGGAAGGGTGGCGCGCCGTCATGGCGCGAAGGGATCGACCTCGTGGACGATCTCCGAGACGTCGCCGTCGTATTCGTTTGCGGGTGTCACCGAGAGAGTGCCGTCGCCCGCGCGGAAGATGACGATGACGGCCATCAGCGTGGTGGCGAGGCTGAAGGCGAAGGCGTGTGCGTCGGGGAAGGACATCGATCCGGCTCCTGTTTCGAGCGGAGGACCATCCCCCCGCTGACAGGCGCCCGATGTGTTCGGCCGATGGCCGCAATCACCGCGCAGGCAACGCCGGCGCGGCGGCACGCTATGCGTAGTCCGACCCTTTACGGGTTGATGGCGTCAGGCCATCGGCTGGACCAAGGACCAGCGCCATTCAGCGGGGAGTGGTCTTCTCCGGGCTGGAAGCCGAGTCGATGTGGCCGTGACGTTGGTGAAGCCGTACTGTCTGCGCGAGCTGCCGTGCGACCTCACCTGCGTCATCCGCAAAGCCTGGTGGCCATTTCCTCGACGGCTCGCGCTGAAACCCGCCACGCTGAAAATGCGGATGGAGGTGGCTGATAATCCACTCGATGCGTGAAGGAGGCACCAAGCCGGCTTGAGCCGAATAATGGAGTGCCTTGGCGAGATCGTGCCCGATGTTCGCGCGGTTCCAAACATCATCGGTCGCGACGTTAAGCAGATAGGATTTGAGGAGGAGTTCGATGGCAATTGCAATCGCATGAAGGGCTTGATTGTCGAATCCTTGATCCGCCGCCCATTCGGCGGCTGCAGCCTTCACGGTGGCATTCTCCAGGAAAACCGCAGCGAGAACGGCGTCCGAACGTGCCGGTTTCGGGAGTGGCTTCAGTCGCTGCATTCGTTGCGTTATGCCATAGGCTTGGCCGTTTAGCAGGTGCCCGATGCGGCGGCGCTTACGCGCCGCCGAATTTCCACACCGGGATGCCGAGCTTCTTGGCTTTGTCGGCGAGGTTGTCATTGATGCCGGTGCCGGGGAAGTGCAGCACGCCCTTCGGCAGGATTTGCAGCATCTCGTCATTGCGTTTGAAGGGTGCTGCCCGGCCGTGCTTCGTCCAGTCGGGTGCAAAGCCGATCTGTGGGACATTGCGATTCCTGGCCCAGAGAGAAGCGATCTTCTCGGCACCCTTCGGCGACTTGCCGTGGATCAGCACCATGTCGGGGTGCTTCTCGTGAACCTGGTCGAGCTTGGCCCAGATGAGGTGATGGTTGTCGAAATCGAGCCCGCCGGTGACGGCGATCTTCGGTCCAGGCGGCAGGAGCACTTCCTGCTCGGCACGCTTCTTCGCCATGATGAAGTCGCGGCTGTCGATCATCGCCGAGGTGAGGTTGCGATGATTGACCTTCGATCCTGACCGCGGGAGCCAGGCTTTGCCGACCTGGCGTTCGTAGTGCTCGGCGGCCTGGTCGCGCATCAGTTCGAAGGCGGTCTGGCGTTCGACCTGTGTCTTGCCCTCGGCGATCAGGCGCTCGAGATCGACCGACTTCACCTCGCTGCCGTCCTGTTCGCGTTGGGAGCGCTTTTGGGCCTGCTCGTTGTCGTCGAGCTCGCGGTTGATCCGTTCGGCGGCGCGATGAAAGACGTTCACGGTCGACCAGAGGAGATCGTCGAGGTCGGGTTCGAGGCGCGTGTCCTCCAGGGTCACGATCAGGGCGTCGAAGATGTCGGCGACCGCGCCCGCGACCGCGTTGCCGTCCGGCAGAAGCCGCTGATCGGGTTCGTCGGCGAAAGGCCGGTAGCCGTGGAGCTGCAATTCGTTGAGGACGTGGTCAGTCGGTGAGGATTCGTGGTGCGGTTCGTAGTCGTCGAGATCGCGCATCGGATGCTCCGTCGGATGGACCGCGACCGTCGCGGCCTTCATGGCGACGAAGCACACCGGCGGGGCGGCCCTGCACCCGGAGCGCGAGCGAGGGCCGGAGCGTCAGCGGAGGATGGCGGAGGCCGGCTATTTTGTTTCGCGATGGAAAGCGGCCCCTTGGGGCCGCGCCGGAAAATAGTCGGCCGCAGCCATTGCCGGGCCGGCCTGCCTGTGGGCCGATCGCCCTCTCGAAGGCCGAGGCGCGGTCCTCTCCGATCCGCTGCGTCTGAGCGAGTACGGCGGCGGGGCCGCTGCCGCTTCCTTACCGGCTATGCCGCCAGCGCCATGAAGCGTGCGACGTCCTGCGGCCCGAGCTGTACCCGAGTCTGACTGCGCAATGTCGCGATGCCGAGGGTGCGGAGATCCTCGTTGAAGTCCCCGAGCTGTGGAGAGATCACGATCGCCTCGATCCCGGCCGCGTTCGCCCGTTCGATCAGGCTGTCACGCGCACCATCGCCTGCCGGATCGTCATCGCGCAGGATGTAGAGCCGCCGCAGCGTGTCCGGGAACAGGATGGCGGCGAGATGTGCCGCGGAGAGCGCCGCCACCATCGGCATGTTGGGCACGACCTGGCGGATTGAAAGGACCGTCTCGATGCCTTCGCCGGCTGCCATCACTTCGCCACCAGCGCCAAAGCGGACCGCGTTGCCGAGGAGATCGCCCATCGCCCGGCGCGGGGTTTCGAATGGCGCCTTGTCGTGGCGTCGTGAGTCGAGCCAGGTGCGATGCGCCCCGGTGATCATGCCGTCGAGGTCAGTGACAGCGGCGATCATGGCCGGCCAAGTCTCGGTCGGCGCATGCTCGTCCGGGCGATAATAGCAGTGCGGGTGGAAATACAGATTTCCGGCTCCACGGAGATCCGTAATGCCGCGTTGCCGGAGATACGCCGCGACGATTGTGCCCGCAATCGGCTGCGACATGCGGATGAGGCGCCGTGCGGCTTCGGGCGATCCATGTGGTGCGGGCGCCAGCGGCTGGAAGGCGGAGGGTTCCGGCGCTGGTGGTGGCATGCTGAGGAAGAGCCGAGCCTCGTCGGCGACATCCTTGAAGTCGATGAGGCCGCAGCTCTCGCGGATGACGTCGAGGAGGTCTCCATGCTCGCCGGTAGCGGCGTCAGTCCATTTCCCGGCGGGGCCTTTGGGCGAGTCCTTGAGCCGGACGTACATCGAGCGGCCCTTAGTGTTACGGGCGTCGCCCACCTGCCAGTAGTTGCCCTGACGGTGGCCATTGCTGAGATAATGGCGGCACACCGCCTCGGCCTGTCGGCCGAGACGTTGCGCGAGATCGGATGCGTCGAGACGGGCCATCACGCTGCCTCCCGCTCGCCGACGCGCTGGATCGGGTAGGTGCCGATCAGCTTGCCGATGATGGTCGCGCCGTCCGCGCCGACGGGCACGAAGAAGCGGAGCTTCCACGAGATGATCTCGCTGAAGAGGCCAAAGGCGCGCAGGCGCTCGCGCATCGCGTCGGTGAAGCCGGAGAGTTCGATGCGATCGGCGCCCATGACGCGCACGCGACGGAGTTGGAGGCCTTCGGCGAGATCGAGGATTGTCTTGCCCTCGATGAGCGCGGCATAGGCATGGTCGGCGGACAGGTTCGTCGTTCCGACTGTCGTGGCGTTGGCGACCCATGCGGGCGACACGCGGCGGCCGATGATCCGTTCCCCGTCATCGGTCTGGAGCCGATAGACACGGCTCGACTCGTTGGGCAGCCGCTTCCAGATCGGCAGCAGCAGGCCAGCGACGATGTGGATCGTGGAATCGGAATAGGCTGGCACCTCCGCGATCTCGGCGTTCCAGGCGGCGGTGAACTCGGCGCGACTGGCGGCGATCCAATGGCTTTCGTCCATCATGCGGATGGAGGCGTGATGCTGCTCCATCGGCCGGATCAGCCGCACGCGGCGTTCGATCTCCCCGTCGTCGAGCATCAGCGAAGGCGCTGGAAGCTGAACCGCGGCGCGGTGGGAGCGCTCGTTGACCAGCAACTTGGCGACCGGATCGTCGAGCCAAGCCATCGCCTCCTCGGCGGTCATCGGCCGGTTGCGCTCGCGCTGTTGGATGGTCAGCAGGCTGGTTTCCGCGCCGGTGCCGGGATGGGTGTAGATGGTCTGGCGATCGGTGACGACGAAGCTCTCCGCGCGCAGCGTCTCCAGTCCGATGTCGTAGATGCCGGCGGCGATCGCGCCCTCGACCTTGGCGGTCAGAAGCTGCTCGAAGGCGGCGAACAGGACGTCCTGCAGGTCGATGGTGAGCGCGAGCAGGCGGTTGAGAAAGGTTGTGATCGGCGGGAGCTCGTCCTTGATGCCGTTGTCGTCCATCAGCTTCAGGCCGGTCGTGTCCTCGAACCGCTGGAGCGAGCACCCTTCGATCTTGCCGCGGACGATCAGGATGTAGAGCTGGCGAAGCGCATCGCGCGCATAGTGGCTCTCCAGATTGTCCTCGGGTCGGAACAGGCCCTGGCCGCCGGTCTGGCGCTGTCCGCGCGTGATCGCGCCCAGCGTGTCGAGCCGGCGCGCGATGGTCGATAGGAAGCGCTTCTCCGCCTTCACATTGGTCGCGATCGGACGGAAGAGCGGCGGCTGCGCCTGGTTGGTGCGGTGGGTGCGGCCGAGGCCTTGGATCGCGGCGTCGGCTTTCCAGCCCGGCTCAAGCAGATAGTGGACGCGAAGCCGCGTGTTCCGTGCCGACAGCTCCGCATGGTAGCTGCGGCCCGTACCGCCGGCATCGCTGAACACGAGCACGCGCTTCATGTCGTCCATGAAGGCCTGGGTCTCGGCGAGATTGGCGGACGCCGCGCGGGTCTCGACCACAAGGCGCTGTCCCTTGCGCACGATACGACGCGAGCGGCCGGTGACTTCGGCCACCACGTCCGCGCCGAAATGCTGGACGATCTGGTCGAGCGCGCCCGGCACCGGCGGAAGGCTCGCGAGTTTCTCGATCAGCTCGGTGCGGCGGGCGACCGCCTCGCGGCTCTCGACCGGCTGGCCGTCGCGAAAGACCGGACGCGAGGACATATTGCCCTCGCCGTCGCTGAAGGGCTCGTAGAGCTGCACCGGGAAGGAATGGGCGAGATAATCGAGGACATATTCGCGGGGCGTGATGTCGACGCGAATGTCATTCCACTCCTCGGTCGGAACTTCGGCCAAGCGCCGTTCCATCAGCGCCTCGCCGGTCGAGACGATCTGGATGACCGCGGAATGCCCGGCCTCCAGGTCCGCCGCGATCGAGCGGATCAACGTCGGCGTCTTCATCGATGTTAGCAGATGACCGAAGAAACGCTGCTTGGCGCTTTCGAAGGCGGAGCGCGCGGCGGATTTGGCCTGGCGGTTCAACGTCCCGGTCGAGCCGGTGATGTTGGCCGCCTGCATGGCCGCATCGAGATGGTTGTGGATGATGGCGAAGGCGCCGGCATAAGCATCGTAGATGCGCCGCTGCTCGGCGGTCAGCTCGTGCTCGACCAGCTCATATTCGACGCCGTCGAACGACAGCGATCGGGCGGTGTAGAGGCCGAGCGCGCGAAGGTCGCGGGCAAGCACCTCCATCGCCGCGACGCCGCCGGCCTCGATCGCCTCGACAAACTCGGCGCGGGTCGAGAAGGGAAAATCGTCGCCACCCCACAGACCGAGGCGCTGCGCGTAGGCAAGGTTCTGGACCGTGGTGGCGCCGGTGGCGGAGACATAGACGACGCGGGCATTGGGCAAGGCGTGCTGCAGGCGAAGCCCCGCGCGCCCTTGCTGCGAGGGCGTGACATCGCCCCGTTCTCCCTTGCCGCCGCCAGCGTTCTGCATCGCGTGCGCCTCGTCGAAAATGATCACTCCGTCGAAATCGGAGCCCAACCATTCGACGATCTGCTTGACCCGCGAAACCTTCTCGCCGCGGTCGTCGGAACGCAGCGTGGCATAGGTTGTAAATAGGACGCCTTCCGGCAGAGCGATCGGCTTGCCCCGCGGGAAGCGCGAGAGCGGCGTGACCAGCAGGCGCTCCATGCCGAGTGCGGACCAGTCGCGCTGCGCATCCTCAATCAGCTTGTCGGATTTGGAGATCCAGACCGCCTTGCGCCGGCCCTGCATCCAGTTGTCGAGCACGATGCTGGCCGACTCGCGCCCCTTTCCGACGCCGGTGCCGTCGCCGATGAAGAAGCCGCGGCGGAAGCGGACGACGCCGTTTGCATCATCGGCGGCGGCCGCCACGACATCGAAAGTGTCGTCGATGGTCCAGGAACCTGCGAGAAAATCGGAATGGGCTTCGCCCGCGAAGATCAGGGTTTCGAGCTGGGAGTCTGAGAGCGAGTCCATGATGGTCGCTGGCAGCGTCGGCCGATAGCTCGGCTTGGGCGGGGCGACCGAGGCCATGGCGGCGGATTGCACGAGCTTGGTGGGATGGGCCTGAGAGCCGGGAATACGGATCGTCTGCAATCCGTATTGCTCGTAGATCGCGTCGCTGAGGCGGGCGCCCTCGGCCGGGGTCCAGTCGACGGTCTCATAGGCGAGCGGCACGCCCTCGGGATCGGCGAGGCCCACGCGGGTCGCCGATGTCGCCGCGGTGCGCGCGAGATAGCCGCGAACGGTGCGCGGCGTGGCGCCGGTCGGCATGACCTGAACAGCAGGCGCGACAGCCAGGCGCGGCGGCACATGCTCGGCGATCCACGTCATCAGCGTGGCGATGTCGGGAGCGGTGCCGGGGGACGCCGGAAATGCGGATGGCTCGTCGGCCGGGATCTTGTCGATCACGGTCAGCCGGGTTTCGACGGTCGTGCCGTGCTTGGCATAGACTGAGCCATGGACGGCGGCGGTGAACACGACGCGGCCCCTCTCCTGCAGGCGGACGAAGGCGTCGCGCCAGGCCGGTATGTCGGGGCCGAAATTCGCGCCGGTGATCGCGACCAGGCGCCCGCCATCGGCGAGCCGCGCGAGCGCGGATGCGAGATGGCGATAGGCTGCGTCGGCGACACGCCCCTCGACATTGGCGAGGACCGAGAATGGCGGGTTCATCACCACGATTGTTGGGACGGTCGCCGGGTCGAGATGATCGTCGATCTGGGCTGCGTCGAAGCGGGTCACGGGAATGGCCGGAAAGAGGGAGGAGATGAGTGCGGCCCGGGTTTCGGCGAGTTCGTTGAGGACAAGCGTGCCGCCGGCGATCTCGGCGAGGATGGCGAGCAGGCCGGTGCCGGCCGATGGTTCGAGCACGCGATCGGCGGGTGTGATGGCGGCCGCAGTGATCGCGGCCAGGCCGAGCGGGATCGGCGTCGAGAATTGCTGGAAGGCCTGCGCCTCCTCGGAGCGGCGCGTGTGGGTGGGCAGAAGTCCCGCGATCTTGCCGAACAGAGGAACCGCCGCAGCCGGAGACCCGGCTTTGCGCAAAAGCGCCTTTCCGTATTTGCGGAGCATGAGGACGGTTGCGGCTTCGCAGGCGTCATAGGCGTCCTTCCAGTCCCAGGCGCCGGCAGTATCGGACGCGCCGAAGGCGGTCTCCATGGCGGTGCGCAAGACCGCGGCGTCGATGCGCTCGCCGCGCTCGATGTGAGGAAGGAGGAGAAGTGCCGCGGCATGGATGGCGGCAGCGTCGGTCGGCTGATCGGCGGCGGTCGGCAGCGCCGCCGCAAGGGTGTGAGCATTCATGGGAGACGTCCTCGGGAGAGCGGAGCGGGAAAGCCCGCCGGCGCTCTCTCTCGGACCGGACGGGCTCAAACCCGTCCCGGCCTTCCTCTCGCTCTCAAGGGGCGCGGCCCGGCCGCGCCATCAAGCGACAGACAATGGTCTCGATGATGTCAGGCACCATCGCCGCCATCGATCACCTCGGCGAGCCAACCGTTGGTATAGATCCACGCCACAGTTTCGCCGGTCGCGAGATCGAGGACATGCGCGCCGCCACCGAAGCCATCGAGACGCGGCCGGGAGCAGGTGTTGGCGTACTGAAAGCCCCATCGGCCGGTGAGGTGGAATTCGGCGGCGCAGCGTATGACGAACTGGATCAGCCGTTCGGGATCGCCGGTGACATCGTCGCGCATCCAGAGTTTGGAGCCGCCATGCTCGGGCTGGATGGACAGGAGGAAGCCATCGGACGGCGGTTCCTCGGATGCTCCGTCCTCGGACAGTTGGTTGTAGAGATCGAGCGCGCGGGCTGCGGTCTCGGGCGTGCCGACATCGAGCAGGCATGAGAAATGGGTGAAATAGTCGGCCATGAGGCCACTCCCGGAGAGCAGGGAACGGGAGAGCCGGCAGGCGCTCTCTCCTCCATGTCCGGCTCGCCACGTCCGGGCCAAACTCTCCCTCTCGATCGGCGCGCATGAAAAAAGCCCGACGCCCCCGAAGGGACGCCGGGCTCGTCAAGTCAGATGAGGACCGCCGTCACTCCGCGGCGGCGAGGTGCCGTTCCTCCTCATCATCGGTGTTGGTCTCCTCGTCATCGCCGTCGAGGAAGTCCGGCAACGCCTCGTCGCCCTCGCCAGAGTCCGCCTCGGTGCTTTCGGCATCGGCGCCGGAATTGCGCAGCGGTTCGGGCAGCCAGCCCGTCTCGGCGAGGAGACGTTCGGCTTCGGTCGCCATGTCGCCCTTCTTCAGATGTGCGATGAGTTGGGCGGCGCGCTCGCCGGCGCCTTCACGCACCGCTTCGAGGATGCGGGGCTTGGTGACGCGGCCGAGATAGTTGGCGACGGTCGGCCGCCACCCGGCTTCGGCCATGTCGAGCCCGACCGCCAGCGACAGGCGATCGGCTTCGGCGATGCGCTGTTCGACACTATGCGCCGAGACACGGCCACCGTAGCGATCGGCCCGCTCATAAAGCGCATTGACGCCGAACGAAGCGCAATGGGCGAAGAGTTCGGCCTGTTCGGGGCCAGTCAGTGCGGCCAGCCCATCCCAGAGATCAGCGACTTTGGCCGGGAGCCGTTTGCGCCAGCTATCGTGCCGGGCCTCGATCGCCTTGGCATAGACGCTGTCACGAAGCCCTTCGGGCTGCGAATGGAAGGTCGTGCCCCGCACGCTGACCTCCATCGCGAAGCCGTACTGGCTGCCGCCGTAGAACACGTCCTGGCAGAACTTGTGCAGGACGGCGACGAAGGCGACCGAGGGATCGGTGGCGAGCTTGTCGCGGAGCGCGAGGGTGCGATCGGCGGTCAGCTCCGTGATCAGTCGATCGGGGAGCGGCTTGATCGTGTCGTCCTCGTCCTCCTCCTCGGGCTCGGCAGGTTTGCCGCAGATGGTGATGACCGCGCGCTGGACCGAAGGCGACGCCGGATAGTCAGCGTCATCGTCGCCGCCATCCTGCTCTTCACCCTCGCCATCGCCCGCCTGGTTGGCGATCTCGTCCTCGGGTCGGACATAGCCGCGGTCGATCGACAGCGTGCCGTCGGCGTCCAGGCTGACGAAGACCCCGGCGATCGCGATGTCGGCGGGTTCGTAGTGGACCGGCCGCTCGTCGAAGCTGGCGAGCGCGGTTTCGATTTCGCCAAGGCGCTGATCGATCTCGTCCGGCAACTCGTCGGCGTTCTCATATTCGGCCTCCAGCTTGGCGCACTCGGCGTTGAGCGCCTCGATGGTCGCCTGTTCGTCAGCCGTCAGGTCGAGCGGCGTGCCCACGATCTCGCGCAGGCCGTGGGTGGCGCCATAGGGGAAGCTCATCGCCACCTCGATCCATTTCCAGCCTTCGCCGGCGATCGCTTCGGCGGAGGCTTTCAGCTTGTCGGCGACCAGGCGATCGAGCAGCGCAGGATCCTGCAGCCAGCCGCCGTCGTCATCCTGGAAGAGATCGCGCAGCACGCAGCCGCCGTTGGTTTCATAGGCATCGATGCCGACGAATACGGCCCGCTTGTCGGATGCGCGGACGGCGGTCTCGGTCAGCATGCGCCGGATCTGGTAGGGTTCCCTCTGCCAGCTATTGCGAACCGACTCCCAGACCTGCTCCTGACGCGCATGATCGTTGGTGACGGTGAAGGCCATGAGCTGTTCGAGCGTGATGCCGTCCTCGGCATAGATATCGAGCAATGACGGCGAGACGGCCGCGAGGCGAAGCCGCTGCTTCACGACCTGGACGGACGCGAAGAATGCAGCCGCAATCGCCTCCTCGGTCATGCCCTTCTCGCGCATCGCCTGGAACGCGCGGAACTGGTCGAGAGGATGCAGCGGGGCGCGTTCGATATTCTCGGCCAGCGACACCTCGTCGACGAGGATGTCGGCATTGGCGTCCGACACCACGCACGGCACCTTGGAGGTCTTGGTGAGGCGCTTCTGCTTGACGAGGAGCTGCAGCGCGCGGAAGCGACGCCCGCCCGCCGGCACTTCGTACATGCCGGTTTCCTGGCCGTCGGCATCGAGCACCGGCCGGACGTGGAGGGACTGGATGAGACCGCGCCGGGTGATCGACTCGGCCAGCTCGTCGATCGAGACGCCAGCCTTGACGCGGCGGACGTTCGACTGGCTCAGCACCAGCTTGTTGAAGGGGATGTCCTGCGCCGACGACAGGGTGATCTTCTGAATGGCAGTTGCCATGAGACTTACTCCGCGACGGGCGCCGAAAGCCTCTCTCTCGACCCTAAACCCGTCACGAAGCGAAGCACCGCCCTCTCACTCTAGGAGGGCAGCGACACCATCAAACGCCATCGGTAAGGTCACTGCCAGAACCGGCGATGATCCCGCGCCAGTCCTTCGTATTCGCCCATGACGGCTTGATGCCGCCCTAGAAATTCGAGCGCGGTTCGATGCCGAGGAAGCGGATCATGTTGTCGGGCGCGACGAAGTTGACACCCGAACCCAAGCTGCGGTCGCCTGTTGCGACGAGGCGGCGGAAAATCGCTACCTTGTCAGGATGCATGGGGGCGCCGCCCCACACAGCGTCCTGTACATATCGCGCGATGAAACCGGCGAGGACGTCGGCGACCTGAATGCCGATAGAATCGTGCGATCGCTGGAATTGCAGGTCGGCCGCCTGCGAGAATTCGAAGTCGGCCGTCTGCAGGGGCAATTTCACGCCAAGCTGCGCCAGGTCCTCTGCGAGCTTCTTGTTGTGCAGAAGAATGTCTCCGAACTGCAATTGCTCGTCGTGGAACAGCGTCACGCCGGAAACCTGCTTTCGCGCGAAGCGATTGATCCGGGCGTAGATGTTGGTGAACGATGTCAGGTTCGGCAGAACCCAGAGCAGCTTCCCGGCGGGATTCTTGTCGGGAATCGGTAATGCCCGCTCGACGGCCTTGGCTTTCGGCAGCTTGCGGAAGTCCTTCAAGCTGTCGCGCGCAAAACGGATGATCCCCGCCGCCACGTCAGTAGGCGGAACTCCGCTTCCCTGCGCCCACCGAATTATTTGCTTGTAAAGTTCGCGTATTTCCGCGTGGTCTCTGCTTTGGCAACATGCGGCAAAGGCGTGAGCCAGCTCGGGAGGTGCATATAGCGCCATGTAGTTCGCCATAACGCCCTTCATCCAAAGGGCGCCAGGTTGAGTGTCGCATTCCCCCACATAGGGCACCACCATTCGCTCGATGATGTTCACGACAACGAAGAAGTGCTTGTCGACAAGCTCGATAAAGATTGGGGCGCGGCGCGTCTCAAGGAGGTCCAGAAGATCAAAGATGAAGCGCGGCTTGTCATAAGCCTGTTTTGATTTGAGCTCCGACGACTGGATGCGGTGCGCCTTTTTTAGTGCGCCCAATTTATCGGTGAAGTCCTGGTCGAGCGTGCAGCCGAATGCAGCCAAGGCGAACATGCGCTGTTCGACGAAGTAGGAGTCGATTTTGACCGTGCTCAGGTCGCCGGTATTGCCGCTTTCATCGATGTAATATTCCGCAGGCGCCTGCTCTAGCATTCTGTATCCAGTCGCTCGTTTGGCGATTGTGCTCCATGCCGCACCACTGAATAGGTGACCTGGATCTGGGCCACAAGACAGCCCGGAAACAGTATGGCTAGGGGACGCAAAGCCGGAGACACGGACAACCGCATCTCCGGCATTGCGGGGATCAGGCGGCGCGATCGAGCAGCTTCTTGGCCTTGCCTTCGAGCTCGAGCCGCGCGTCCTGGTGGGGCTTGTCGCGCGCGACGGCGGTGATGCCCTGGACGAAATCGAAGATGCTTTCCGGCGGGCGGCCTTCCTCGGCCAGCACCGCGTCGATGATTTTGCCCGTCTCGGCTTTCGAGAAGCCGCGGCGGCGCAGGAATTCGGTGCGCTCTTCGTCCTTGTGCGCGACGATGCGTTCGCGCGCCGCCTTGATGCCGGTGATGAACGGCTGCGGTGAGGAGTCCGCGAAGCTGAGCAAGGCCGGCGCCGCCTCATGGGCGAAGCGCGAAGCGGCGTATTTGGAATGGCGGATGGAGATCTCCTCGAAATCTTCGACGCCCCACAAATTGCGATTCTGGCACACGGCCCTGAGATAGAAGGACGCGATACCAAGGGTCTTGGCGCCCACTTCGCTGTTCCAGGCATAGAAGCCCCTGAAATAGAGATCGGGCGATCCATCCGCGAGCTTGCCGGCTTCGATCGGATTCAGATCGTCGACGAGGAAAAGGAAGACGTCGCGATCGGAAGCGTAGAGCGTCGTGGTGTCCTTGGTGATGTCGACGCGCGGATTATAGACGCCGGTCGACCAGTCGAGGACACCGGGCACTTTCCAACGGGTGTCGCCGGTGCCGTTGCCGGCGATGCGCTGCACGGCTTCGACCAGCTCGTGGTCGTAGATCCGGCCGTAGTCGGGGCCGGTCACGGCGCGCAGCTCGACGCGGCCGTCGTCGGTCTCGAGGGTCTTGATCTGCTCGGCGCGGTGGGCGGTCAGCCCATATTGCAGGTTGATGCCGGCGAGCGCGGCGGGGAGCTGCCGCAGATAGGCGGCCGGCGCGCCGACCTGGCTCGCGAGCTGACCGAAACTCCAGTGCGTCGGAGCGATGGGCTTGTCGGCGCCTGGTAGGATCAGGGCAAGCCGTTCGGGATCGGTGCGGCTGGCTTCGACATGGATAAGCGCGGATTCGACAACGCGCGTTCGGCTGCGCTCGGTGCGCTCGCGGACGGTCCGGCCGAGTTCGGCGAGCGAGAGATAGCGCTCGTCGTCGGGTCGCGAGAACCACTCCGAGGAAACCCGACCGATGCGCTCGCCGCGGTTGATGTCCACCTTCCAGCCGCCACTCACGTCGCGCCGGGCATCGAGAACCTGCATGTTCATGGGATCAAACTCCATGACGGGCGCCGGAAGACTCTCTCCCGACCCTCAACCCGTCACGGAAATCCGGTCCACACTCTCACTCTAATGAGGGCGTTGCGGGGTCTCCCCGCAGAAGGGGTCGGCCGAGACCCTGGGCTCGGCCGCAGGGGAAGGCTTTCCCCTCCAGGCCCCCTCTCAATCGCTGGCCCTTCCAGTCGGTTTGGGGGAGATTGAAAACTGTCAGAAAACCGCATATATTTCTGACAGGAGAAGTGCCGTGCAACGACTGACCGAACAGATTCTGGCGCACACCGAGGGCTTGCCCGAGGGCGCTCCGATCGCGGCGAAGAGCCTGCTCCATCTCGGCAATCGCGCCGCGGTGGATCAAGCCTTGTCGCGACTGGCTGAACGTGGCCGGCTGATGCGTGCCGGGCGCGGCGTCTATCTGCGCCCGGTTTCGAGTCGGTTCGGCGTCCGCGCGCCCTCCGTCGAGAAGGCCGTCGAAGCCCTCGCGCTCCAGCGCGGCGAAACCATCGTGTCGAACGGTGCCGCGGCCGCTAACGCGCTCGGCCTCACGACACAGGTGCCGGTCCGGTCGGTCTATCTGACATCGGGCCGTAGCCGGACGATGAATCTGGGCCAGCAGGTCGTCGAGCTGCGGCATGCGCCGCGCTGGCAGTTGGCGCTGGCCGATCGGCCCGCCGGACAGGCGGTGCGAGCGCTCGCCTGGCTGGGGCCGGAAAAGGCAGAAGCCGCCTTGATGACGTTGAAGCGCAAGTTGCCGTCTTCCACGTTCGGCGAACTCGTCGCGGTCGCGCCCCAGCTACCGAGCTGGCTCGCCAGGACGGTCGGCAAAGTTGCATACGGCCGAAGGAGCCATTCTCAGGTGGGCGGCCTACCTATTTAGATTGTCCGAAATTTGTATATTTATTTCGGACAATCCACTTGGTTCGCGTCCGAAAAAGGACTACAATTTTCGGACATGAACACCGACTCGCCCGATCTGAAGAAAGCCATGCTCGAGCGCATCCGTGCGGATGCGCCACGCAAGGTCTGGACGCCCAGTGACTTCGTCGATCTCGCCTCGCGGGACGCGGTCGATAAGGCGTTGCAGCGGCTGACGAAGGTCGAAATCCTTAGGCGGATTGATCGTGGGCTCTACGATCAGCCTGGCTTCAACAAACTCACCCAGAAACCCAATCCGCCTGATCCGCGCTCAGTCATCGACGCCGTCGGGCGACGTGACCAAACCCGGATGCTTGTCGACGGCATGACCGCGGCGAACGATCTGGGCCTAACTGACGCCGTCCCCGCCAAAATCGTGGTGCACACCGACGCTCGGCGCCGCGCGATCAAGCTCGGCAACGTAACGATCACCTTCCGTCCAACCGCGGCCAGCAAGCTATTCTGGGCCGGACGACCAGCGATGCGCGTCGTCCAAGCGCTTCACTGGCTGCGCGATCTCCTGGTTCGTGAAGGAGAAAGTGATCAGGTTAGGCGCAAGCTCGCCAATCTTTTCGAAGATCCCACGGTGGGACCGCCCCTCAAAGCGGATCTCACTGCCGGTATGACAGCTCTTCCGACATGGATGTGGGTGTTTCTCAAGCCGCTCGTTGAAAGCGACGCCGGCGTTCGTCGTCGGCACGTCGATGATGATCGTGATGATGCTGATCATGATCGTCATCAACAAAGAACGGCGGACGATGCCGATGATCAGCGTCATGCTGCCGTCGCCCGGCCCAAGCGAAAGCCGCTCTCCCCGCAGAAGGCACAAACTGCCAAGCGCGGTGCAGCCCGGGCGGTGAAGACATGAATCCGGCTTTCGACGAGGTTCTCGCGGCCGGGTCGGACGCGATGTTGAGCGCCTTCGATACGACGGCGCTACGCCTCGGCACGGCGTCTCAGAATATCGAGAAGGACTTCTGGGTCTGCTGGACGCTGGATGCCTTGTTCAATGGCTTGAAAGAGGGCGGACCCCGCCTCCTCTTCAAAGGTGGAACCTCCCTGTCCAAAGGGTTTGGTTTGATCAATCGCTTCTCCGAAGACATTGATGTCACGGTGTTTCGGGACGACATCGGCGAGCCGGCGACCATCGAGGAGCTCGAAGCGCTGAGTAGCAAAAAGCGCCGGGCGCGCCTCGATGCGATCAAGGACGCCTGCCAAGCCTACATCAACGGCCCGCTGCGGGCTGAGTTGACGCAGATCCTGCAGGACCGGCTTCAGGCTGCCGGCCTCGATGCCGGCGCGGCCCGAGTGGAAGCCGATGACGCTGATCCCGACGGGCAGACGCTTCTGATCTGGTATCCCGCGGCGACGCCGCGATCGGATTATGTGCGGGCAGCGATCAAGATCGAGTCGGGCGCGAAATCCGCGCTCGATCCGAACAGCGAAGTGCCGATCAAACCCTATGTCGATGATGATCTGCCGGCGCTCGACCTGACCGTGCCGGCCGTCCGCACGGTCGATCCGGAACGTACCTTCTGGGACAAGGTTGTCATCCTCCATGGGCTGCGGCGCTGGTTCGACAAGCGCGGCGAGCTGCGCGGGGGCGGCCAACGCGTTTCCCGTCACTATTATGACCTGCACCAGCTCGCCGCGGCCCGCGTCGGCGCCGCCGCCATCGCTGATCCGGCGCTCGGTGCGGATTGCGTCGCGCACGCCCGGATGTTCTTCAATCGACCGGACTTCGATCTCGCGAGCGCTGCGCCTGGCTCGTTTGCACTCGCCCCGCATGACGCGATGATCGAGCAACTGCGCGTCGACTACAGGGCCATGCAGGGCATGATCTTTGGCGATCCACCGGATTTCGAGGCGGTGCTCGACAGCATCGGCTCGCTCGAGACGCGTCTCAACAAGAAGGGCGATACGGGAGGCGGGGCCGCGCGATGAACCAGTTGGAGGGAGCTTTCGACACCGGGCAAAAGGCAGACGCGCGTGGCGCGGGCGAAGCGATCGTAACCCCGCTGCGCAAACGCCGCCTCAGCGGCGAACTCTACGAGCGCGACCCGAAGATAGAAGCCCTCATCGCCGAATTGGCAGTCCTGCCGCGTGATGGCTTGATCGCCAGGGCGGAAATCACCAAGCGCTCGGACCCGGGCTACGTCCCGAGCGAATGTCTCGTTTACTTCATTCGCGCGAGCCGTCGCGACAACAACGAGGTGTGGTTCGAGCGCCTCTATCGGATCTTGACCGAACGGGTGCTGCGCAGTTTGCCCAGGGCGGAAAGCTCCGATGGAAAGACGGAATCGCTGACGCGCGGGGTCGTGCGCGACAAGGTGTTCGGCCGGTTCGTCGAGCTCTTTTCGGCGGACCGCGCCGCCTACGACGAAAAGGTCGACTACTTCGAGGTGCGCTTCGATGGCGCGCTAGCGAGCCTGCGGCGCGATGCGCAGGAAAAGGCCTGGCGCGACGAAAACCGTTCCCAGCCCCTCGAATATGACGAGGAGAGCGGAGAACTGTCACCGGAGGTCGAGGCGGCCGCAGGGACCCACGATCCCTTCGCCGTGTCGGATTTCGACGACCCGTCTTACCGGTCGCGCCTGGATGCAGCGATTGAAGCTCTACCGACAGAACAAAGCAGGATCATTCACATGTTGAGACAGGGCTTCCCCATCGACTCCAAGGAGCCGGACGTCATGACCATCGCCAAGGCTTTGGGCCGCTCCGAAAAGACCGTCCGAACCTACCGCGACAAGGCCTTCGCCGCCCTGCGAGCTGCCATGGCCGACGGAGACGAGCGGTGAGCCCCGGCGGCGGACGTCCATCCCGCGAGGCCGTGCTCGACGCGTTCGCGGTCGAGAGCGAGCCTGGCCGGTCGACCTTGGAACGCTATCTGCGGCTATACCCGGAATATGCCGGGGAGCTCATCGACCTCTCGCGCGAACTCAGCCGCGAGGCTTATGAAGATGCCGCACCCCTCTCTGCTACCGATCGGGCGCTGATCGACGCTGCCTGGTCGCAACACGCGAAGGTTATGCCGGCGGCAGCAGCCGACCCTTTCGCGGCGCTGACGGTCGATGACTGGCGCGCCGTCGCGCAGCGTCTGGACGTGCCCCGGCAGGTCGTGACCGCACTGCGCGAACGGCGGGTCTCTCTCGTCAGTATCCCGCGACGCTTCCTGGCGATATTGGCGGATGCGATGCGCAGCTCTGTCGCACAGTTGGAGTCGTCCTGGGGGCCAGCGCACCTGATTGTCGCGCGCAGCTATAAGGCCGACAGCAAACCGGTGGCCGGCGAGCAGGTCACCTTCGAGCAAGTGCTGATCGATGCCGGCGTCCCGGCCGAGAAGCGCGCCCGGCTGTTGGCGGAGGCGGACTGACATGGACAGTGTGGAGCTCGCCAGGCAAGTCGCCGCCGAGCTTCACGCTCGCCTCGTTGCATCCGGCGCCGATCCCTGGTCGCCCTATGACTTTGCTGTCGCCGAGGCCAAGCGGCGGGGGATTGATGTCGAACGGACTGCCGCGGGCGCAGCCGTCCTCAATGGCGGCCGCGCGACTTTCGTCGCCGCCGACGATCTGATTCTTCACGAGAATATGGGCTCTCCGTTCGAGCAAGCTTTCCTCGTGGCGCATGAGATCGGCCATGTCGAGCTGGGCGACGATCCTGGTGGCGAAGCGGCGCCGATGATTGATCCGGCACGCCCGGCCGAGCCCTCACCAGTCGGAATGGATCGGGTTGTCGATTATGGACGCCGGCAACGCCGCGAAGTCCAGATGGACCTGTTCGCGCGCGAACTGCTGCTTCCGCGCACCGTCGCGCGGGCGCTCCATGTCGACCAAGGGCTCGCCGCGTCCGCCATCGCCGCGAAGCTCGGCGCGCCGTTCGAGGTCGTCGCGCAGCAGTTGTTCGATGCTTTGCTGCTGCCGCCCGTGCCTCCCGCCGCGACTGCGGCGCATGTCGAACGGCCGCTCAATCCGCTGCAAGCGGCCGCTGCGGCGCATCGCGGCGAAGCCTATCTGCTTGAGGCGGGGCCTGGCACCGGCAAGACGCAGACGCTGATCGCGCGCGTCGAGGGCCTTCTAGGCGAGGGCGTCGATCCACGGCGCATACTGCTGTTGACCTTTTCGAACAAGGCAGCGGGCGAGATGGCCGAGCGGATCGCGCGCAAGCGGCCCGAGGCTGCGGCCGCGATGTGGATCGGCACGTTCCATGCCTTCGGCCTCGATATCATCCGTCGTTTCCATGCGGAGCTCGGCCTGCCGAAGGACCCGCGGATGATGGACCGGACCGAAGCGGTCGAACTCCTCGAGGGGGAGTTCCCGCGGCTTAGGCTCGCGTACTACCGCAATCTTTACGATCCGACCCAGATCATTGCCGACATGTTGGCCGCCGTATCGCGGGCGAAGGATGAGGTGGTCGACGCCGAAACCTACGCCGCGCTCGCCGACGCCATGCAGGCGAAAGCCCAGGACTCGGATGCGCGCGAGGCGGCGGAACGCGCCGGCGAGGTTGCCCGCGTCTACGCGGCCTACGAACAGCTCAAGCGCAACGCGCATTGCATCGACTTCGGCGATCTTGTCGCCTTGCCGGTGCAACTGCTCGAAAAGGAGGCGGCCATCTGCGCGGCGCTGCAGGCGCAATATGATCATGTCCTGGTGGATGAGTATCAGGACGTGAACCGCAGCAGCGTGCGGCTGCTGAGCGCACTGCGGCCCGACGGCCGCAATCTCTGGATGGTCGGCGACGCCAAGCAGTCGATCTACCGGTTTCGCGGTGCCTCATCCTTCAACATAACCCGGTTCGGCAAGGAGGACTTCGCCGGTGGCAATCGCGGTCGATTGAAGCGTAATTATCGTTCGGTGCCGGAGATTGTCGCCAGCTTCTCCAGTTTCGCGATCACGATGCGCGCCGGCGATGCGGATAGTGGCCTCGACGCGGACCGCGACGCCAATGGACATAGGCCCGAGTTGCGCACGGTCCAGCGCGCCGAGCAGCAGCAGGTCGCCCTGGCCGACGCTATCGAGGAGCTGCGGCGTGACGGCTACGCCTATCGTGACCAGGCGGTCCTGTGCACCGGCAACGAAAAGCTGTCGACGATCGGGCAGGACCTGGAACGGCTCGGCGTGCCGGTCCTCTTCCTGGGAAGTCTGTTCGAGCGGGGTGAGGTCAAGGATCTCCTGGCTCTCCTCTCGATCCTGGTCGATCGGCGCGCCATGGGCCTGGTGCGCATTGCCTGCTGGCGAGACTTCGCCACCTCCTTTGCCGATGTGGTCGCGGTCTTCGACCATCTGCGGGCGGCCGAGCACGCGCCGGCGGGCTGGCTGCGGCATGGCGAGGCGATCCCCGGTTTGAGCGACAGGGGGCGGCAGACCGTTGCCAAGCTCGCGACTGCGCTCGATGGTTTCGATCAGACGGCCTCGCCCTGGACCGTGCTCGCGACGCTGTTGCTCGATCGCACACGCATCGCCGCGCGCCTGGGCGCGTCGGAGGATCTCGCCGACCGCACACGGGGCATCGCGATCTGGCAATTCCTCAACTTTGTGCGGGTACAACCGGCCGGACGCGGGCTGCCCATCACGCGCCTGCTCGATCGTGTGCGCAGGCTCGTGCGGCTCGGCGACGACCGCGACCTGCGCCAATTGCCGGCGGCCGCCCAGCATCTCGACGCCGTGCGGCTGATGACCATCCATGGCGCCAAGGGCCTAGAGTTCGGTGGCGTCCATATTCCTGGGCTTAACAGCGACACGATCCCACGCACGCCGCCGGCGCCGCCCTGTCCGGCGCCCGACGGGATGATCGCGGGGGCGGAGGGCAGTGCGCTGGAGGCGTTCCGCGCAGGTCAGGCCGAGGAGCAGGAGTGCCTATTTTACGTGGCGCAGTCGCGCGCCCGCGATCGCCTGATCCTTTATGCGCCGACCGAGAAGAGTAACGGCCACAACCGACCGCTTTCGCCATTCCTCGACCGTCTCGGGGCGACCTTAACACGCCGTTCGCTCGTGCCGGCACGGCCGCTTCCCGTGGCCGCGGAAGCTCGGGATATCGATTTGGTGGTCGACGGACGGCTGCGGTTAGGCGCCCCGCAGATCGCTCTTTATGAATCCTGCCCGCGTCGCTTCTTCTACACGCATGTCCTGCAGGTCGGCGGCCGGCGAACCGCGACCGCCTTCATGCATCTGCATGAGGCGGTTCGCGTGGTGGTCGAGGCGGTGATCGCGTCGGATGGACCCGTGTCCGAGCAGGCGCTGCAAGATCGCATCGATGCGGCGCTCGCCGGCGAGGGGCTCGGCGAGCACGGCTATCGCGCGGAATTCCGCGATCTGGCGCTGGCAATGCTGCGCTTCTTCCTGGCGAACCGCGCCGAAGCAGTCCCCGAAGCGCCGGTCGCGCTCAGCCTCAGTTTCGGCGGCGAGGAGATCATCGTTCGGCCGGACGAGGTGCTGGTGCGGCCGGACGGCATCCGCGCCGTGCGCCGCATTCGCACGGGTCACATGCGGTCGGCCGAGGGCAAGGATGTCGGCGCGGCGGCGCTGATGCTGGCGGTCAGGCAGTCCTTTCCCGGCGCGGTCGCAGAGCTCGTCCATCTTTCCGACGGCGAGGCACATGCGCTTGCCTTGTCCGATCGGGAGCTGAAGGGGCGCAAGGACAAGCTCGCAAAGTTTCTCGGCGACATCCGCGCCGGACGGTTTCCGGCCGAGGTTTCGTCGCGCACCTGCCCGAACTGCCCGGCCTTCTTCATCTGCGGGCAGACCCCCGACGGCCCCTTGCAAAAAAAGTTCGTCTGACCTTACCGGTCGGCCTCCCTCGCTCCGATTGGACCCTTAGAGCCGCGGCGCTGCCTCGGCCGAACCTAAGGACCCAATCTTATGAACACCGAAGAACTTCTTGATTACGACGATCTCGGCAACGCCCTGCGCGAAGGCCGGGCGTTGCGTCCGGCGCGGGGGTATCGCTTTCTCCTCGCGCAGGGCGATCTCAACTTCCAGTCCCGTGTGGTGAGCGATCCCGTGCCGCTCGGCCGCCAGTTGCTGGAAGCCGCGGCACTCGACCCGCGGGACGGTTACAGCCTCATCGCGATCCTGCCCTCGGGCGATTTCGAGGATGTGAGGCTCAACGAGCCGTTCGACCTGCGTGAGCGCGGCGCCGAGCGGTTCATCGCCTTCCAGACCGACCGCGACTTCAAGCTGACCCTCAACGACCACGAGCTGCTCTGGGGCAAGCCGGTCATCAGCGGCACGGTGCTCTACGGCCTCGCCAAGCCCGGCGAGGGGGAGGCCGTCTTCCTCGAGGTTCCCGGCGGTGAAGATCGCCTGATCGAGCATGGCGAGCTGATCGATCTGGTCCAGCCCGGCATCGAGCGGTTCATCACCGCGCGGCTGACGTTCGAGATCATCGTCAATTCGCGGCCGCGCACGGTGAACGCCCGCACGGTGACGTTCGAACAGATCGTCCAGCTCGCCTTCCCGGGCCAGCACGAACCCAACGTCGTCTTCTCGATGACCTATCGGCACGCGGCGTCGACGCCGCCCGCCGGTGAGCTCGGGGTTGGCGGCTCCGTCGACGTCAAGAAGAAGGGCACGGTGTTCAATGTCACGCGCACTGTTCAGTCGTAATCCGGACCTCAAGCGGCTGCGGGACGAAGGCTACTTCGTCCAGCAGCAGGGCGGGTATCTCGTTATGCGCGAGGTGCCGTATGTCGATGCGCGCCGGGAGGTGCGCATCGGCACCCTCATCTCCAGCCTCACGCTGGCCGGAGATCAGACGCGCCCGCCCGACACCCATGTCATCCACTGGGACGGCGATTTCCCGTGCCACGCCGACGGCAGGCCCATCCAGGGCATCTCGCATGCGGCCGGCGCCTTCGATCTCGGCCACGGCCTGAAGGCGACGCACAGCTTCTCCAGCAAGCCAGACGGCGGCTACTCGGACTACCACCACAAGATGACGAGCTACGCGAATATCCTCGCGGGCCCGGCCGCAGTGCTGAAGTCCGGCGCGACGCCTCGCACCTTCCGCGAACCGGAAGAGGAGGAGGACAGCGTCTTCAACTATGTCGAGACCGCCTCCGACCGTGTCGGGATCGGCGTCCTGACCGAGCGACTCGTCAACGAGCGGGTCGCCATCATCGGCGTCGGGGGGACCGGCGGCTACATCCTGGATTTCGTCGCCAAGACGCCTGTCCGGGAAATCCGGCTGTTCGACAGCGACGAGTTCCTGACCCATAACGCGTTTCGCGCGCCGGGCGCTCCGAGCCTGGAGGAATTGCGGGAAGCGCCCAAGAAGGTCGAATACCTGAAGCGCATCTACAGCCGGATGCACCGGAACATCGTGGCGCACGATGTCGCGCTCGGCGTCGACAACATTCACCTTCTCGACGGCGTCACCTTCGCGTTCCTGTCCCTCGATGCGGGTGACGCTAAGCGGCTGATCGTAGAGAAGCTCGAGGCGATCGGCGCCGCGTTCGTCGATGTTGGCATGGGGCTCGAGCTCGACGAGGGGTCGCTGGGCGGCATCCTGCGCGTCACCGCCAGTACGCCGGAGAAGCGCGATCACGCGCGGCAGCGCATTTCCTTCGTCGGCGGCGGCGCCAAGGACATCTACGCCTCCAACATCCAGGTCGCGGATCTCAACGCCCTGAATGCTGTCCTCGCGGTCGTCAAGTGGAAGAAGATTCGCGGCTTCTACCGCGACCTCGAGCGCGAGCATCACTGCACCTACACCACCGACGGCAACATGCTGATCAACGGGGATCTCGCGTGATACGGCACAAGCGACTCGAACATCGTTTCGTCGAACACATCCCTGAGCGCCTTGAGGCAGGCATTCTCTATGTTTCGATGGAATATGCCACATCAGCCCACAGCTGCTGCTGCGGTTGCGGCGAGGAGGTCGTCGCCCCCTTCACGCCGACGGACTGGAAGATGACGTTCGATGGCGAGACCGTCTCCCTTCGGCCGTCGATCGGCAATTGGACGCTGAAATGCCGGTCACACTATGTGATCGACCGCAGCAAGGTGATCGAGGCCGGCCCCTGGAGTGACGAGCAGGTCGAAGCCGAGCGTCGTCGTGACCGCGCTGCCAAAGCGCGCTTCTACGGGCAGACGCCAGCGATCGAACTTGCCGTTCAGCCCGCTCCCGTCAAGGCGGCTCCCGGCTTCTGGCGCCGCGCCTGGCGTTGGCTATCTGGCAGATCGTGACGATAGGCCCGACGGCAGGTTGCCGTCGGGCTATCCCGCTTCGGAACGCAGCGCAGCCCTAAGAGACAAATCAAGAACATCTATCAGGAGCTTACACGGTCTTCGCCGAAATCCTTGTGCAAGGAATGACCGACACACCATATATTGATGTTAGGCATGGGGCGATCTCCTAGCACGTGCGCGTCTCCACTCATGGTGGTGGGGACGTGGGCGAGCTTCTTGCGACCTCCTCCGGTGCCTGGCGAGGACAGATAGGCATCGAGAAGGAGCGTGGAGAATGGATGCTACCGAATTCAAGCCCGGCGATCTTGTGCGGGTGAAGTCAGGCGGGCCGATCATGACGGTCGAGCAGGTCGGGAAGACGGCCATGCTGGAGGAGGATGCCGTCTGGTGTGTCTGGTTCGAGAAGGTGGGCAACAAGCAGGTCGCGCGGAAAGACACGTTCGCGCCGGTCGTGCTGGAGAAGGCTGAGAAGCCACGAGCCGCGTTCTCCGTCGGCGTCGTTCGGGCGTAGCGTGGTGCCTCATGCCGTTTCGCGGCCTGTTCATCGGCATCGACCGTTATAGCTCGACCGGCATTGATGAGCTGACCTGCGCGCGTCGCGACGCGACGGCGCTGGAGGCACTGTTCTTCGACACGCTGGGCGGCAGCACAGTCTTGCTGGCAGATGCGGAGGCCACGCGGCAGCGGATTGAGGACGCATTTGCCGACCTGGCCGGCTGCGGCCCCGAGGATACGGTGGTGATCGCGTTCTCCGGCCATGGGTCGGAGACACATGAGCTCGTCACCCACGACGCGAATCCAGATGATCTCGCCGGCTCCGCGATCCCGCTCGAGCTGTTGCAGGAATGGTTCTCGCGGATACCGGCAAAGCGCCTGATCCTGTTCCTCGACTGTTGTTTTTCCGGCGGCATTGGGGCGAAGGTTCTGCACGTCGATGCGAAGCCGCGCAGCCTTTTGTCCGCCGAAGCGCGCCTGGCTCAGCTTGGCGGCGCTGGTCGGATCATCTTCACCGCCTCCGCGGCGACCGAGCCCGCCTATGAGCACCGCCGGTTCGGGCACGGCTTTCTGACCCACTTTCTGCTTGAGGCGCTATGTGGCGCCGAGGAAGTCGTGAGCGGCGGCAAGCTCTCGCTCTACCGCCTCCTCGAGCATGTCACGAGCCGCGTCCGGGCGGCCGCGCTGCAGGGCGGCAAAGAGCAGAACCCGACCATGCGCGGGAGCATCGACGGCGATGTCGCGTGGCCCGTGTTCGTGCCGGGCGCTAAGTATCGGGCGGCCTTCCCGGCGCGTCTGCCTGCCAAGGTGACGTCCGATCTTGCCAGCCTCTCGTCGGCCGGTTTCCCCGACGCGCTTGTCACCGCCTGGGCTGGAGCGATCCCGTCCTTGAATGCGCTTCAGATCTCCGCCATCACCGACTTCGGCGTGCTGGACGGCGAGAACCTGGTGGTGTCGGCCCCGACATCCTCGGGCAAGACGATGGTGGGCGAGCTCGCGGCGCTCCGGAACGTGCTGGATCGCAAACGGGCTTTGTTTCTGCTGCCGCTTAAGGCCCTTGTGGCAGACAAGCGGCGGCACTTCGAGAGCGTCTATGGCGGTTTCGGGGTCCGCACGGTGGAAGCGACGGGCGAGACGGACGACATCGCGCCTCTGCTGCGGGGCCAATACGATGTCGGTCTCCTGACCTATGAGAAGTTCGCCGCGATCGCGCTGACATTCCCTCATGTGCTGGCGCAGGTCGGCGCGATCGTGATCGACGAAGCGCAGATGATCGCCGACCGTGGCCGCGGCGCGAATCTGGAGTTCATTTTGACGCTCATCCGGATGCGCCGGCGTGAGGGGATCGAGCCCCAACTGATCGCGCTTTCGGCTGTGATCGGGGACACGAACGGCCTTGAGCAATGGCTCGGCGCGCGGCTCTTGCGGCGCACGGAGCGGCCCGTTCCGCTTGAGGAGGGCTTGTTGCTCGGCACCGGGCATTTCCGCTTTCTTGACCCGGAGAATGGCAATGAGCAGGTTGAGGGGCCGCTCGTTCGGCGTCTTGTCGGCGGCAAAGGATCCAGCCAGGATTGGATCATCCCGCTGGTGCGCAAGCTTGTGGCCGAAGGCCAGCAGGTGATCGTGTTTCGCGAAACCAAGGGCGAAGCCCGCGGCTGCGCCAACTATCTCGCAGAGTCGCTCGGATTGCCTCCGGCTGCCGAGGCGCTGACGCAGATGCCCGGCGGCGATCCCTCGCAGGCCAGCGCCGACTTGCGGAGCGCGCTGGGGCGCGGCGTCGCTTTCCACAACTCGGATCTCGACCGCGAAGAGCGGCGCGTCATCGAGGAAGAATTTCGCCGTAGCGGCTCGGGCCTGCGCGTCATCGCAGCCACGACGACGCTGGCGATGGGCGTGAACACGCCCGCGTCATCGGTCATCATCGCCGGCTTGAATCATCCCGGCGACGAGCCCTATTCGGTAGCCGAATACAAGAACCTAGTCGGTCGCGCGGGAAGGCTTGGCTTCGCCGAGAAGGGAGCTTCGTATCTGCTGGCGCTCGATCCGCGCGCCGAGCATGATCTGTGGTCGCGATACGTGACCGCGGAGCCGGAAGACTTGGTGTCCCGCTTCCTCGACGGTACAACCGACCCACGCTCCCTGATTATCCGCGTCCTAGTCGCGGCACAACGAGCGGCCGGCGAAGGCGTGCCGAGCGAGGAGATTGTCGAATTTCTGGAATCGAGCTTCGGCGCGTTCCAAGCCCGGCGCGCCCATAGCGCGTGGCAGTGGAGCCGGCCGGATCTGCTTTCGGCCCTAGCGGATTTGGAACGCCACGGCCTGGTGCAGAAGAACGCTACAGGCGCGTATGAATTGACCAAGCTGGGCCGTCTCGCTGGCGAAAGCGCGGCAGAGGTCGGGTCCATCGTCGCGCTCGTAGATTGCCTCGGCTCGCTTCAGCCCCAAGAAATCAGCGATCCCGTCCTGATTGCCGCAGCTCAAACGACGGTCGAGGTCGATCAACTCCTTTTTCCGATCAACCGAAAAAGCACGCAGAAAGAGCCTCAGCTATGGCCCAACGAGCTGCAGAGGCAGAATGTGCCGTGGCACGTCCTGAACGCGCTTCAGCGCGGGACAACAGAAGATCATCAGGCGACCCTGCGTGCGAAGAAGGCGGTCGCTTGTCTTTTGTTCGTGTCCGGTCGTGCCATGAGCGAGATCGAGCGCGTGCTGACGCAGTTCGGTGGTGCGTTTGGCGGCGCCGCCGGCCCCATACGCGCGGTCGCAGCGCGGACTTGCGATCTGATGCCGGTCGCGGCTCGCGTCGCCGAGATCCTGCACCCCACGCTCGATCTCGGTGACCGTGTGAGACGTCTGGCGATCCGGTTGACATATGGCGTGCCCAGCGCCGCCGTCGACCTCGCCCAATTCGCTGGAGCCGATTTGCTGCGGGGCGACTATTGCCGCTTGGCCGCCGCGCAGCTCTGTGAGCCCGAACAGATCGACGCCGCAACTGATGACCAAATTCTGGCATGCGTGGACAAGGACAGGCGCAAGCTTGCACTTGTCCGCGATGCGGCGAAGCGCGTTGCCAAGCGTCGGGCCGAAGCGGTGGCGCCTTCCGCCCCGATCCTTGAAGTATATGTGCCCTAAATTGCGCGCAACGGGGGCGTGAGGCGATTGCGTCAGATGCCCCCTCTGCGAGACGTTCCTGCCTCAGAAAGTCTCCAATGCTGGCGGAGCCAATGCGGCAGCGGGCGATCAAGCGGTCGAACGAGACAACGCGCCGCTACGGCTGCGCTCGGTGTGCAGGAGTGTCAGGATGGTCTGCCGGTTCGGAGCAAATGACCTGGTCGCCGATGGCGCCAAACCGAAGATCGTCGATTTCTTCAAAAAGCTTTTTCGACTGCATCGTGGGCGGCGATGAATTGCTCGCCGACCAGTGGCTGATCGCAAGCCTCAAGCTGCCAAGCGACGCTCCTCGTCCTCGGCTTCGTTCCCCGGCTCTCCAACCGCTTTGGTCAGGAAGAGGTCAAGCGCAGCTCGACGAGAATCACGATCCAATGCGTAGGCCGTCTGTTTGAATTCGATCCCCTCGAGTAGCCCTTGGATGTAACCGGAGATCGTGTCGGCGGCCATGATGAGCGCAGTGTCGAGCGTGTGAATGTATTTGCTCGTCACCGAGCCCTTGGAGTGGCCGACGAGCGCCGCGATGGTCACCTCGGTGAAACCGAGATCGTTGGCGATGCTGGCAAAGCTGTGACGCAGGACATGCGGGGTGACGCCGGCGAGCGGACTGTCGCTGAAAATCTGTTCCCAATGGTTCGGGAAGCTGCCGAACGCATGGTCCTCGCCCTGACCTGGGAAGACATAGGTGCCCGCTGCGGTCTTGCGCCGTTCCTCCAGATACTCGACGACGGGCAATCCGATTGGACGAATGGACTCACCTTCCTTGCTGTCCACCAGGCGCATGCAGCTCGCGTCGGTGTCAGCTTCGATCCACATTAGCGAGATCATTTCCGAGCGGCGGCAGCCGGTGAGCGCGATCTGCCGGATGATGTCCACGGTCATGGCGTATTTTTCGTTCGCCGCGGCATCGCGAAGCATTTGCCCGAGGGTGCGATACTCCGCCTCGGTCAGCCTACGATTCCGAACATTGTCCTTGGGCTTCTTGATGCCGTGCGCCGGATTGACCTCTATAATCCCAGCATCGACAGCGTAGGTGAGGATTCCGCCCAATAGGCCGACGGTGCGCGTGGCGGTGCCCGCGCCACCACGAACAATGGCCTTTCCTCGCAGCTTTTTCGTCTTGACGGCGACGCGCGTCTTGCCGGCCATGATGTCCTTCAAGACCTTGTTGATGTCGGCCTTGGTGAGATCCTTGACCCGGCGCGCGCCGATCAGCGGGATGATGTGCCGCTCGATACGGCCAGTGTCGGTGACGATGGTGGTGGGCTTTTTCGGTCGCCCGCCCTTACCCAGAATGAGGCCCGCGTTCAGATCAGCGGTATAGAGGGCGCAAAGCTCCTTGACCGTGATGGCCTTGTGATCGAGCTGACGTTCTTCGGAAGGGTTGTCGCCGCGCGCGACGCGCCCGAGTTGGACCTTCGCTTCTTGCCGGGCTGTCTCCGGCGTCCACACGCCATGCAGGCCGATGGTGTAGCGTCGCGTGCGTCCAACAGCGCGATATTGGATGAGGTAGCTGCGCTTGCCGGAGGCGAACACGCGGAGGCCGAAACCGGGCAGTTCGTCGTCCCAGATAAAATAGTCCTTCTCGCGAACATCGGCAGCGTCCACGATCCGCTTGGTCAGCTTTGCCATGAGGTGTTCCCCTCGCTAGTGAGGGGCTGCTTCCGCGGAAGCACCACGGAAGCAACCGGATGGATATCGGAGCGAAATTCTGGATAGACAGTTCGGCGCGGAAATACGAATTGTCTAGTATCTTCAGTTACATATCGCATTGTAGCGTGCCCTGTCGTGCATTTAGGATAGGCAGGCTAAATTGCTCCGAAGGCAAAGGTCACACGTTCGAATCGTGTCGGGTGCGCCATTCTGTCCCCCGTGCCGAATAAAGCTGCGAACTGTTCAATCGGGAATTTTGACAAATACAGTGGCCGTTTGCACGTGCATGTGCCGTAACGCGGCTCCGGCAGCGGTCTGCGCAATCTGCTCTAAGCCGCCAGGTTATGCTTTTCGTCCCCGATCAGGTGGACTCGGTTGCGGCCAGCGGCCTTCGCGTCATAGAGCGCGATGTCGGCTTCCGCGAACAATTCGACGATCCGCCGGCGGTGCGGGCGGCCAACGACAGCAGCTCCGATCGAGGCGCTGACTTCGAGGCGATGACCGTTCCAGAAGAGCGGGCGGCTCAACATCACGACGGTTTGCTGCAGCACGCGCGCGATGCGCGCCGGGTTTGTCGGAGCGCGCAGTATGATCGCGAATTCGTCACCACCGAGCCGGCCGACCAGGCCGGCATTGTGAAAGGCCCGCCGCAAACGCTGTGCGACCTCGCATAGGCATGCGTCTCCAGCCAGATGGCCGAATGTATCGTTGAGCTTCTTGAAGCCGTCCAGGTCGATCAGAACGAGCGCCGACGCGAAGCCATGATTCACGCGGTCGTTGACAAGTTCGCGATAACGGGCCTGAAAAATGGCCCGGTTCGCGAGCCCGGTAAGCGGATCGGTTTCGGCTTGCTGCCGCAGGCTCTCTAGCGCCTGTCGGTCGGAAGTGACGTCCTGTTTGCAGCCGAAGATCCGCACCGGCCTTCCGCCCTCTCGCACTGCGTTGATCGAGAGGCGCATCCAGCGTTGTTCACCGCGCCATGTCCTAATCTCAGTATCGAGCGTGATCGGGCAACCGCTTCGGATGACCTCGGCACGAGCGAGCTCCATGTTGCGCCTGGATTCATCGATGTAGAGATCAACGATGCTTGCGCGCCGCAGCGGATTGCTCATGGGATAGCCGAAGATGTCGTAGACACCCTGGGTCCAGCTCAGGCGCTCCGTCTCGAGTTCACATTCCCAAGCGCCGATGCGAGCAACATTCAGAGCCTGATCATAGAGTCGTACGCGAACCTCGTCCGACAAAGTCGAGGCAGCATGATTCTCTGTCATCGACGATCCGGCAGCCTTTTGCGATCTTGCACAGGTAGCCAAAAGCTACGGCCGCGGCGTTAACGAATTCTATATGTCCGCCTGCATCCGGCGATGCGGGCGGAAGTTGAGTGGCAGCGCTCGCATCTGCCGCCAGGTTGAGGTCCAATTGCGCCCGGGGGAGTTAGCGTCTTGTCAAAAATAGTGCCCCCATTTCAATGATATACGCGTTCGCTGCTTTATCCTGAATGGTGCGCCAGTCCGGCCGCCGTCTTCGCTCCGGCACTTGAGTCGGTAACGAGACGATCGCCGATCGGCCTAGCTGAGGCAGACACCCCCCTTCGCAGCAGGCCTGGTCGGTCGAGGCCGAAGTCTCAATTCAAACGCCAGATCGCTGCATTGAGCACGCCGGCAAACGCGACCCAGGCCGCATAGGGCACGAACAATGCGGCGGCCAGTTTATCTCGGGACATCTCCAGGCCGATATACGTCACGATCGCGACGAACAGGCCGATCAGGATGACGAGCGCGGCGCCGATCTGGTGCATCGTGAACATGACCGGAGACCAGGCGAAATTGAGAGCCAGTTGGGTCGCCCAGACCAGCATCGCCCTGCTCCCGGGTCCGCGCCGAAAGGTCCGCCAGCCGGCGATTGCGATCATGACGTAGAGGATGGTCCAGGCCACCGGGAACGCCCAGTTCGGCGGCACGAAACCCGGCTTGGCGAGGCCGGCATACCACGCGCCAGGGAGATTGGTCGCGCCGATCAGCCAGCCCACGCCGACCACACCCACCACGAAGACCAACAGCTGCAGCATCCCTCACCTCGCGCTTGCCATCGCACAATTGTATCATCTTTCCATGAGCGAATCCGGCACGACGACCGGCGAGACCCCGCCGGTCCGCAAGATCATCCATATCGACATGGATGCCTTCTATGCGTCGGTGGAGCAGCGCGACGATCCGGAATTGCGCGGCAAGCCGGTCGCGGTCGGAGGCTCGGCGGAGCGCGGCGTCGTCGCCGCCGCGAGCTATGAAGCGCGCAAGTTCGGCGTTCGCTCCGCGATGCCGTCGGTGACGGCGAAGCGGCAATGCCTCGACCTGATCTTCGTCAAGCCGCGCTTCGAGGTTTACAAGGCGATCTCCAGGCAGATCCGCGACATCTTCGCCGAGCACACGCCGATCATCGAGCCGTTGTCGCTGGACGAGGCCTATCTCGACGTGACGGAAAACCTGCAGGGCATCCCGCTGGCGCGGGACATCGCGCTGCGGATCCGCGAGAAGATCAAGGCCGAGACCGGGCTCAATGCGTCGGCCGGCATCTCCTACAACAAGTTTCTGGCCAAGCTTGCCTCGGATCATCGCAAGCCCAACGGTCAGTTCGTCATTTCGCCGGAAACGGGGCCGGCCTTCGTCGAGACGCTGCCGGTCGGCAAGTTCCACGGCATCGGGCCGGCGACCGCTGCGAAGATGAACGCCCTCGGCCTGTTCACCGGCCTCGACATTCGCAACCAGACGCTGGAATTCATGAACGCGAATTTCGGCAAGTCGGGCGCTTACTATTACTGGATCTCGCGCGGCGTCGACGAACGGCCGGTCCGGGCCAACCGGATCCGCAAGTCGATCGGCGCGGAGACCACGTTCTCGACCGACCTTGCCGCATATGGCGCGCTGGCCGCCGAGCTCGGACCTCTGGTCGACAAGGTCTGGCGTCACTGCGAAGCCACCGGCAATCGCGGCCGCACCGTGACCCTGAAGATCAAGTTCGCCGATTTCGAGATCATCACGCGCAGCAAATCCGTCACGGCGGCGGTTGCGAACCGTGACGATCTGGAACGGCTGGCCTGCGGCCTGCTCGAGATCGAGATGCCGCTGCCCAAGCGGGTCAGGCTGCTGGGCGTCTCGCTGTCCGCCCTCCAGGACGGGGACGATGCGGAGCCGCAGCTGACGCTCGGCATCTGAGCCAGGTTGGAAAACGCCCTCGGCGAAAGCAGCTTCTTGCTCCGCGAGCTGGCGCCGAACCCATCGCAGACGGCGTCGGGATGTTGAAGCCCGCCGCCGCCGGACATGGATCGGCTCCCGCCGCTCAGTGCCGCACGTGCTCGAACACCACGATCACGCCGGTCGGCTCCGGCTCGTGCGCCATCAGGCGCGTCAGGTCGGAATCGCCCCAATCGGCGAGGCTGACGACTTCGCCGCTCTGGCGATCGGAACTGGGCGACGCGGTGGGCTCGAGCACCTTGAGGCCCATCTCGTCGACGAAGAAAGTGTGCTCGCCGAACATGCTGTTGAGCTGCGGCATGGCGGGATGCTCGTCGGGCAGCACCTGAGCGCCGAGCTGGTTGACGGTTTGCTTCACCTGGTCGGATGTGAGCTTCATGAGCTGCTCCGTTCTGTCTTTTGGTTTCGTTGGCCCGGGCGGGTGCGCGCGTTCCCTGCGCCTTGGCCCGCCTGGCTCTGGTCCGAACCGGTGCTGCGGAGGAATGTTCCCATGAAATGTTTTTCGTGATCGCGCGTTCCCTCCGCCGCACTCGCGGCACGAGATCGCCACTGGATGCACACGATCTGCCCGCGCGGCGGCCTAATCTGCGGCTTCGACGATCCGGATGTCGCGATCGATGCCCTCTCAGGGAGAGTCGCGCGGCGATGTTCTCGCGGTCTACGACTCGCTTCGGTTCTCGCCGACCGAGAGTGCGCAGATGCGCGACAGATAGGTGTAGGACAGGCCGGTTTCCTCGGCCCAGGCGTTGAACTGCGCCTGCACCTTGGCGAGATCGCCCTTCGACTTGACCTCTTCGGCGATGTCGAGACCGGCATCGCGCAGGCAGGCCACGACATCTTTTGACGTGACAAAGCCGTCCCAGCCGAGGAAGCGCAGCAGCATCTGCCCGGTGTTGCCGCCGAGCCGGCTGCCGCGCTTGCTGAGGAGATCGAGCAGGCCGATCTCGTCGGACGAGGGCCATTTGGCCAGAAACCTGCCGAAGCTGCCGTGCTCCTTCGCGATCTCCTGCACGAAGCCGGCATTGCCGCGCACCGACATGATCTTGGCCCCGTTGCGCACGATGCGCGCATCGCGCAGCAGGCCTTCCCAATAATCCTCAGGCTGAAAGGTGAGCTTCGCCGGCTGGAAACGCAGGAAGGCGTCCTCAAAGCCGTCCCATTTCGTCTCGATCACGCTCCATGCAAAGCCGGCGCAAAATACCCGCTTGGTCATTTCGGCGAGGACGCGGTCGTCGCCGAGCTTGGCCAGCCGCTTGAGGTCCGGCTTTGCCGGCATCAATTTCTCCAGCGCCTTGGGCCCACCCTTGCGCTTCTCGGCGCGGGCACGAATGGTCTTGAAGGAGGTCATGCGGACACGAGCGGTTGAGGACACGCCACGACACCAGAATTCGATGGTCCGGTCCAGCCCTGCGAGGTACCGCGGCTTGCATTGTCCAGCAGACCGCAGCATGCTTGCTTCCATTGAATTGACGCGAAGCGCGGCTTGCTGGTCCGCTTCTTGCTTCATGCCGTTTTGGAATTCCCAGACATTTTCAGTTTCGCGAACGGATTTTTTGATGCGTTGCCTGGTCGTTGCCGACCTGCATTATTCGCTGCCTCAGCTCGACTGGCTCGTCAGCGCGGCTCCGCAATTCGACCTCGTGATCTTCGCCGGCGATGCGCTCGACATCGGCTCGATGGTGGATTTCCGGGCCCAGATCGTGGTGGTGAAGAAGTACCTCGCGCTGCTCGCCGCGAAGACCCGCGTGATCCTCTGCTCCGGCAATCACGACCTCGACGACCGCAACGCAGAGGGCGAGAAGATCGCACGCTGGATTTCGGAGGTGCGCGACATCGGCATTGCCTGCGACGGCGACAGCCTCACCATCGGCGACACCCTGTTCACGGTGTGCCCGTGGTGGGACGGGCCGCTGGTCAAGCAGCGCCTCATGGCCCAGCTTGGCGATGCCGCTTCCGGCCGGCTGAGACGCTGGATCTGGGCCCATCACGCGCCGCCGGCGGATTCGCCGACGAGCTGGGGTGGCAAGCGCTTCTTCGGCGACGTCGAGCTGGTGCAATGGATCAAGCAGTACCAGCCGTCGATCGTGATCTCGGGCCACGTGCACCAGTCGCCCTTCATCAAGGATGGCTCATGGTTCGACCGGCTGGGCGAGAGCTGGATCTTCAACGCCGGCCTGCAACCCGGCCGTCCTCCGACCTACATCGTGCTCGACCTCGACGCCGCCAAGGCATTCTGGCTTGCGGCCGGCGAGGCGCAATGGATCGACCTTGACGCACCGCTTAAGCGGCCCGCGGCGCCCATCGATGCGCCGCCGGACTGGCTCACATCCTTGGATCGGATTGCAGATCCGAGCCTGGCGAGACCTCAACCGGCGGCAGGTTGATCATGCTCTGGAGCACTTCGCCGACCATGGCCAGGTGCGTACCGTGCCCGGCATATTGCCGCTTGAGATCCGCGAGATAGGTGTTGGCGACGTTGAGCCGCTGCGCCAGCATCTTTGCGATGAGCAGCGCGACGCCCGGCTCCTGCTTGAGGAACGAGGCAGCATCTTCGAACTCGTAGATGACAGCGTCGGTACAGGCCCGCACCGTCGCGGTATGCGGCTGCCCCAGCAGTACGGACATCTCACCCAGCACCGCGCCCGGCTCGGTGACGGTGGCGACCACCATCTCGCCCTTGAGCACTTCGAGCTTGCCCTGCATCAGCACGTAGAGATGACCGGTGGTACCGCCCTCGGTGACGACGACCGCCCCGGCCTTGACCTGCCGTTCGGTCCCGCCGCTGCAATAATCCAGAACCGCGCGCATCCTGCGAAAGCTCCCGCCGCTGGGATACCTGCGGACACTAGAGCACGATCCATGCCACGCGGCAAATCAGCGCGCGGAGCTAACGCGACAGGCGTTTTGCGAGGTGGACCGACTGCCAGTCTCCGAGCCCGGTGTCGTTGAAGCCCGCCTTCCTCGCAAGGCCGCGCATCTCGGCATTGGTGCGCGCCGTCTCGGCGGCGATCATCGCGTGACCGAGATCGATCGCACGCGCTTCCATCGCCGTCAGCATCTGAAGGCCGAGCCCCTTGCGCTGGAAGGCATCGGCGACCGAGATGGCAAATTCGCCCTGCCGCGCCGTCGCGTCGTAGGCGTATAGCGCTTCGCCGATGATCGTGCCCCGCCCGTCCTCCCTGAGCTCGGCGAGCAAGGTGAAGTTGCCGAGGCCGCCGCTCGTGGCGATGCAGTCGGCCGCGACCGCGCCGGGGTCTGCTCGCGCGCCACTGAAGCGCTTGTTGCGTGACGTCGCGGAAAGACCGGTGAAATAGATCGACAGATTCTCGACGTCGGACGCGCTCGCGGTCCTGATACAGACCATGCCGCCAGCGTCGGCCAGTTCGACCGGCTCGACGTCGGCTCCCGGAAACAGCTGTGACATGCGTGACGCTTTCGGCAGGTTGCTGGGACTTGCAGACCTAGCCGAGGCCGCGCACCGTCCGCTTGGACAGAGCTGCCAATCATGCGGCTGAAAGCGAACAGCTCGCCTTCACGTGCCGCGCGTCACACACGCGAGAGCGACGGCACCTCCTCGGGCATGATCGCCTGGAGGCCGCCGAAGCGGCGTTCGCGGCCGTGGAAGGAGGCCAGGGCGACGGCGAGATCGCTCGCGTCGAACTCGGGCCACATCCGCTCGGTGAAGTGCAGCTCGGCATAGGCGCCTTCCCAGAGCAGGAAATCCGACAGCCGCTTCTCGCCCGAGGTGCGGATGATGAGATCGACGTCGCGCAGGCCCGCTTCGCCGGTGACGAGCTGCGAGAAGGCTTCGCGGGTGACGCTGGTCAAGGCGGCCGCCTTCGCCGCGGCATTGAGGATGGCGTCGCGGGCGGAATAGTCGACCGCAATGCGCAGGTGCAGCGTGCCGCCGCCGGCGGTGGCTTCCTCGGCACGGGCGATCGCGGCGGCGATGCCTTCAGGCAGGCGATCGCGGCGGCCGATCACGGTGAGGCGCACGCCGTTCTTGACCAGGCTCTGTACTTCGTTGGCGAGATAGAAGCGCAGCAAGGTCATCAGCGCGGCAACTTCGGCTTTCGGCCTCCGCCAATTGTCGGTGGAGAAGGCATAGAGCGTCAGCGTGCCGATGCCCTGCTTGGGCGCGGCCTCGACAATGCGGCGAATGGTTTCGACGCCGGCCTCGTGGCCGCGCAGGCGCGACATGCCGCGCCGCGTCGCCCACCGTCCGTTGCCGTCCATGATGATGCCGACATGAAGCTTCTCGTTGCGGGACGCATCACTTTGCATTGCAAAGTCTCCGGTCAAAAAGGGGGAAGATCAGGTCGAGACGATGCCGAGGCGGCCGAGCGGCGGCGCCTCGCGGCCGGCGGCCTTCGCAGCGTCGCGCACCAGCCGCTCGAGCACGGCGAGATAGTCGAGGAAACGACGGCGGCCGGTCTTGGTGAGGCGGCAAGTGGTGTGCGGGCGGTTGCCCTCGTAGCCCTTGGTCACCTCGACGAGGCCGGCCTCCTGGAGCACGGCAAGGTGCCGGCTGAGATTGCCGTCGGTGAGGCCGCACAGCTGCTTGAGGTCGGCGAAGGCAAGCCCTTTGGGATGCGCCATCAACGAGGTCAGAAGCCCGAGCCTCGCCTTCTCGTGGATCACGCGGTCGAGCCCCTCGTAGGAGAAGGGCGCGCTGTCAGTCTTCGACATCATGATCTCCGGACGCGACATAGAGAATGCCCGCCATCACCGACTGCCCGATCACGAAGGGCAGCCCCATGGTCCAGGGCGACAGGGTGTGGGTCTGGCTCGCGAGCACCACGACCGCGAAGCCGGACACGAAATACCAGGCGCCGGCGAACGCGACGGTGCGCGGCAACGAGCGGACCGAAGCGAAAATGCCGAGCGACACCAGAATCTGCCACAGGCCCGGCAGCAGCCACAGCGTCTCGCTCGCGAACTTCCACATCACCACCGCGAGCAGCACTCCGGCAACGCCTGCGGGCAGGAATTGCTCGGCCGCCTGGTGGATCATGGCGTCGGCCAGGCCCGAGTGATGCCGGCGCGATCGCGCGCGCATCTCGATCCCGATCATCAGGACGGACAGCGCAGCGGCGACGAACCAGCCGAAGAAGAAGCCGAGCGGCTCACCGGTGGGATCGCCGAGCAGCCAGAATTGCAGGATCGCCGTGATGAGTGCGACGGCGCCGGTCGCGGCCATCGTCGCCGGGCCGTAGCCGCGGAACGCCGTCCCGGCCGCGATCTGGCTGCGGATCGCGCCGATGTCGGCCAATGCTTTGTCGAGATCGCGCATCGGTAACGCCAAACCTCGCTTCCGCGCCTGCTTGCCGGGATTGCCAGCCGTTACTTTGTATTGCAAAGTATATAGCGACGCAAAGTAAACGCAAGCCCGAAATCGTCCCAGGAGACTTCCGCCCCAACAGACAACTGGCGGTTGCGCCGCGCCCACTCCCGCAGATAAGATGTATCCAAGTATGCGGGGGGCTGAGTATGTGGCTTAAGTCATTAGTCGTTGCATCGTTTTTGCAGGTGAGCGTCGCCGGCCTCGCATACGCGAAAGGACCATTCGGCAGCGTCAATGTCGGCAACTGGATCGGTGGCGCCTTCAGCAACGACGAGACTGGCGCCTTCTCCCATTGCGCCGCGACGACGCCTTACGCGAACGGCGTCATCCTGGTCGTGAGCCAAAATGCCGCCGGCACCTGGTCGCTGGCCTTCGCAAGTCCCGGCTATCGCTTCAACAAGGGCGAGAACGCCGCGATCGACGTGACCTTTGACGGGCGGGAGCAAGCCAGGCTGTATGCGACGGCGTATCAGTCCAACA
>RXJC01000554.1 GCA_003963435.1 Bradyrhizobiaceae bacterium
GAGAGCGAGGACGAGAACGGCGACAGCTGGACCACGGTCGGGGTCTCCCCGAACATCATCGACGCCTCGTTCCAGGCGCTGATGGATTCGGTGATCTACAAGCTCGTGAAGTCGGGGGCGCCGGCGTAGGATTGACGATGTGGGCGACGGCGGTGCTACAAACGCCGTCATTGCGAGCGCAGCGAAGCAATCCAGAATCCCTCCGCGGGGACAGTCTGGATTGCTTCGCTGCGCTCGCAATGACGGGGGAGAAAGGAGGGGGCAATGATCGACCACATTTCCGTCGGCGTCAGCGATCTCGACCGCGCCGCAAAGTTCTACGAGGACACGCTCGCAGCGCTCGGCCTCACACGCCTCGTCACGCGGCCGCGGACGGTCGGCTTCGGCAAGGCCTATCCCGAGTTCTGGATCAATCTGCGCGAGGCCATGCCGCGCGTGCCGCCCGAAAGCGGCGTGCACATCTGCCTGCGGGCGAAGACGACGGGGGAGGTCGACGCGTTTCATGCCGCGGCTCTCGCGGCGGGCGGGGCCTCCGACGGCGCGCCCGGCATCCGCCCGCATGACCGCGTGCGCTACTACGCGGCTTTCGTCACCGACCCAGACGGCAACCGCATCGAGGCGGTGACGTTTCCGAGCGCGTAGCGACCCTCACCGTCGTGCACGCTTCACCTGTTTCGCCAGATGTCGGCGCAGGAAGTCGATCGTCCGCCGCACCTTGACCGGCAGGAAGGCCCGGTTCGGGTAGAGCACGTACGCCGCGGTATCGAACGCCGTCGCCGTCACCTGCCAATCGGGAAACAGATCGACCAGCCGTTTGCCGGCAAGATCCTCGTCGATCAGCCAGTCCGGCAGCAGCGCCGGACCAAGGCCCGCACGCGCACAATCGCGCAAGCCGAGCGCATTCGAGAGCAGCAGGTCGCCATGGACGGCGACTTCGCTGATGTCGCCGCGCCGGTTGCGGAACAGCCAGCGGGACCGGAAGCCGGGAAAGGTGAACAGAAGGCACGGCATTCCGGAGAGATCGGCGGGTCGTTTTGGTCGGGATATCCCGCGCAGATAGGCCGGACTTGCGCAGACCCGGTAACGCGTATCGAACAGCTTGGCGCCGACGAGGTCGCCGCTGACGCCGGGGCCGAGCCGAATGGCGAGGTCGATCCCGTCGCTGACCAGATCGAGATTGCTGTCCGTCAGGATGAGCTCGAGCTGGAGCTCGGGAAACTCCGTCCTGAATTTCGGCAGCAGCGGCACCAGGCAGCGATTGCCGAATGCGACCGAGGCGGTCAGGCGAAGCCGCCCGCGGGGAACGGTGCCGAGCGCGGTTGCCTCCTCGGCGGCGGCATCGAGCTCCTGCAGGGCGAGCTCGGCTCTGCGCACGTAGCGTTCGCCAGCCTCCGTCAGCGACATGCTGCGTGTGGTGCGCTGGAATATGCGAAACCCGAGCTCTTCTTCGACGGCAGCGATCATCCGCGAGACCGAAGAAGGGTCGACGTCGCGTTGCCGCGCCGCCCCGGCAAAGCTCGCCTGGCGGACGACGTCGATCACCAATTGAATTGAATCGATGTCCATTCGTGCAAAATAGGCACGAGTGTGGTGCAGCGCCAGCCGTTTTTGTCGTGCCGCGCGGCGGATAGCGTCCGGGCCTCAACGTCGACATCCCGGAGAGCCCAATGCCTGTTTTGCTTCGTATCGATTCCAGCGCCCGCCTTCAGGGCTCCGTATCCCGCGATCTCGGCGACGGATTCGAGGCGGCATGGCGCGCGCGCGGGTCGGACTTTCGGGTGACGCGGCGCGATCTCGCCGCCGATCCGGTCCCGCAGATCGCGCAGGCGACGATCGCTGGCTTCTACACCGCCGCACAGGAGATGACGGCCGAGCTGCGCGCAGCGACCGCTTTGTCGGATAGGCTGATTGCCGAGCTCAAATCGGCCGATGAGATCCTGATCACTGCGCCGATGTACAACTTCACGATTCCGGCGGCCCTGAAGGCCTGGATCGACCAGATCGTCCGCATCAATCAGACGTTCTCCTATGACGGCGCGAGCTTCAAGGGACTGCTGACCGCGCGACGCGCGACCGTGGCCACCGCTTACGGCGCCGGCGGTTATCTCGCGGGCGGGCCGCTCGGCGGCGCGGACTTCTGCTTCAACTATCTGAAGTTCGTGCTGGGCTTCCTGGGCGTCGGCGAGATCCAGCAGATCGGCGTCGAGGCCACGACGGGCGATCCTGCCGGCCTTGCCCGGCAGGTCGAGCAGGCGAAGGCCAGTATTGCCGCCAAGGCGGCATGACAAGCCGAAGCCCTGACCGCGCGCGATGGATCGCGACGTTGGCTTGAGCCACGTCGCGAGCATCGTCCAGCCCAATCTGAATCGATGGGGTGCAACCCTTCTACAGCTTGCGCGCCACTTCCGGCGCGAGATCGCGCTGGCTGTCGGGAATCTGCGCAGCCGCGGCGCGCAGCCGTGGGATGATTTCCTCGACCTTGTCCGCTTTCAGGATGTCGACGGAAAGACCGGCGCGGATGAACTCGGTCTGGCGCATGTGAGCCACCAGAGAGAACAGCGGCTCCCAGAAATTGTCGATGTTGGCGAGCAGCACGGGCTTGGCGTGACGGCCGAGCTGCTGCCAGGTCAGCTGCTCGACCAACTCCTCGAGCGTACCGAGTCCTCCGGGCAGGGCGACGAAGGCGTCGGAGCGCTCGAACATCAGCCGCTTGCGCTCGTGCATGTCGGGCGTGACGACCATCTCCTGCACGCGCGTCAGCGCGTTCTCGCGCATCCGCAGGAAGTCGGGGATGATGCCGGTGACGGTGCCGCCGTGATCCAGCACCGAGCTTGCGACCGCCCCCATCAGTCCGAGCGAGCCGCCGCCATAAACGAGGCGGATCTTGGCTTCCGCCAGCGCTTTGCCGAGCGCCTTGGCGCCTTCGATGAAGTTGGGATTGGTTCCTGGGCCGGAGCCGCAATAGACACAGACGGTTTTGATCGTGCTCATTGGTGCCATGATGCATTGCAGCGAAGAGGCGTCAAGCCCTTCAGGTGATTCGATACTCCCGCAAATCTACCGGTAAATAGCGACAAACAATCGGAAATTCGCCATCTGGCGGGGTGCGCTGCCGTCGGGAAGGCTCTATATGACAAGCGAAAATCCTTATTCGCAGTGATGCCCGCGCCCGGCGGGCTCTTCAGGCTTCTTGATGAACCAACCTCAATCGCCCCAAGGCGCCGACGTTCCCAATGCTGCCGGCGGCACTCCGGAGCGGGCCACGCTGATGGGCACGCTGGCCCATCTGTGGCCCTATATCTGGCCGGGCGACCGCTTCGATCTGAAGATGCGGGTGGTGTGGTCGCTGGTGCTGCTGCTCGCCGCCAAGCTGATCACGCTCGCGGTGCCGTTCAGCTTCAAATGGGCGACGGACGCGCTGACCGGCGCCAACTCGGCGCCGGTGCAGGCCGACAATTGGCAGCTCTGGGTGCTCGCCTCGCCTCTGTTGCTGACCGCGAGCTACGGGGCGATGCGCGTCCTGATGGCGCTGCTGACGCAATGGCGCGACGGCATCTTCGCGCGCGTCGCCATGCACGCGGTGCGCAAGCTCGCCACCATCACCTTCATCCACATGCACGAGCTGTCGCTGCGCTTTCACCTCGAGCGCAAGACCGGCGGCCTGACACGCGTGCTCGAGCGCGGCCGCGAGGGCATCGAGGTCATCGTCCGTATGGTGATCCTGCAGCTGATCCCGACCATCGTCGAGGTCTCGCTGCTGATGGCCGTGCTGCTCTGGCAGTTCGACTGGCGTTACGTGGCCGCCACGCTGATCACGGTCACGCTGTACATGTACTACACCTACATCGCGACCGAGTGGCGGATCGGCATCCGCCGCAAGATGAACGATTCCGACACCGAGGCAAACACCAAGGCGATCGACTCACTGCTCAATTACGAGACGGTGAAGTATTTCGGCGCCGAGGCCCGCGAGGCGCAGCGCTACGACAAATCGGTCGCGCGCTACGAGGAAGCGAGCATCCGCACCTACACCTCGCTCGCGGTGCTCAACACCGGCCAGGCCATCATCTTCACGCTGGGCCTGACCGCGACCATGCTGATGTGCGCGATCGGCGTGCGCAACGGCACCAACACGGTCGGCGATTTCGTGCTGGTCAACGCCATGATGATCCAGCTCTACCAGCCCCTGAACTTCATGGGCATGGTCTATCGCGAGATCAAGCAGGCGATCATCGACATCGAGAAGATGTTCGGCGTGCTCGGCCGCGAGGCCGAGATCAAGGACGCGCCTGATGCCCGGCCGCTGGTCATCTCCGCCGGTACCGTGCGCTTCGAGGACGTGCGTTTTGCCTACGAGCCGACGCGCCCGATCCTGAAGGGCATCAGCTTCGAGGTGCCGGCCGGCAAGACCGTCGCCATCGTCGGCCCGTCGGGCGCGGGCAAGTCGACCATCTCGCGGCTGCTGTTCCGCCTCTATGACGTCTCCGGCGGCAGGATCCTGATCGACGGCCAGGACATCCGGGCGGTGACGCAGGATTCGCTGCGGGCCTCGATCGGCATGGTGCCGCAGGACACCGTGCTGTTCAACGACACCATCCGCTACAACATCCGCTACGGGCGCTGGGACGCCGATGATGCCGAGGTCGAGGAGGCCGCGCGCCTCGCACAGATCGACCATTTCATCCGCATGTCGCCCAAGGGCTACGAGACCCAGGTCGGCGAGCGCGGCCTGAAACTGTCCGGCGGCGAGAAGCAGCGCGTCGCGATCGCGCGCACCGTGCTGAAGGCGCCGCCGATCCTGGTGCTGGACGAGGCCACCTCGGCGCTCGACACCCATACCGAGCACGAGATCCAGGGCGCGCTCGACCGCGTGGCGAAGAACCGTACCTCGCTGGTGATCGCGCACCGGCTTTCGACCATTGTCGGGGCCGACGAGATCATCGTGCTGGAGCAGGGCCGCATCGCCGAGCGTGGCACTCACGCCAAGCTGCTCGCGCATGGCGGCCTCTATGCCAGCATGTGGAACAGGCAGCGCGAGGCCGAGGCGGCGCGGGAGAAACTGGCCAAGATGGCCGATACCGGCGAAGCCCCCAACCGGGAGCCGCCGCCCGTCAACGACGCCCTGACGGCGCCTGCGGCGGCTGAGTGAGCTTGTCTCCGGTCCCAACTCTGGCCTAAACAGGCCCGCGCGACGATCCGTGCCATTAACCCCGAGCGGCAGATAACGATGTCCATTCTCGATTCGATCCAGCGTCAGATCCCGCCGATCCACAAGGAGGGCTATCCCTTCATCGGCGGCTTTGCGCTGGCAAGCCTGATCCTGTTCTGGCTGTGGTCGCCTCTGGGCTGGATCGGCACGATCCTGACCGTGTGGTGCGCGCTGTTCTTCCGCGATCCCGTGCGCGTGACGCCGGTGCGCGACGGCCTCGTGGTGTCGCCGGCCGACGGTCGCGTCTCGCTGATCACCATGGCGCTGCCGCCGGCCGAGCTCGGGCTCGGCGACCGGCCGTTGCCGCGCATCTCGGTGTTCATGAGCGTGTTCAATTGCCACGTAAACCGCGCTCCCGTCGCGGGCCGGGTGGACCGCATCGCCTACCGTCCCGGCCTCTTCATCAATGCCGAGCTCGACAAGGCCAGCGAGGACAACGAGCGCAACTCGCTGGTCATCACGACGCCGACGGCGCGGATCGGCGTGGTGCAGATCGCGGGGCTCGTGGCCAAGCGCATCGTCTGCTTCGTCAGGGAAGGCCAGGCCATCGGCGCCGGCGAGCGCTTTGGCCTGATCCGCTTCGGCTCGCGGCTCGACGTCTACCTGCCTGTCGGCACCAAGGCCTTGGTCTCGGAGGGGCAGACCGCCATCGCCGGCGAGACGATTTTGGCGGATCTTGCGGGTGACGACCCCAGCCGCGCCTTCCGCGCCAATTAACCAACAAGTCGGCCTGCGAGCGGGGTCCGCCGCAATGGCGGAGGGGGGCGCGGCTTGCTATATCTCGCCTTGAGGTGAGGACAGCCATGACGCCCTACGATTTGAGAGATCCCGACATCCGCCGCCGCCGGTTCCGCCCGATTCCGGTGCGGATGCTGGTGCCCAACGTCATCACGCTGCTGGCCATCTGCGCCGGCCTGACCTCGATCCGCCTGTCGATCGAGGGGCGGATGTCGCTCGCCGTCTACGCCATCGTGTTCGCGGCCGCGCTCGACGGCATCGACGGCCGCATCGCGCGCATGATCAAGGGCCAGTCCAAGTTCGGCGCCGAGCTCGACAGCCTCGCCGACTTCGTCAATTTCGGCGTCGCGCCCGGCCTGATGCTGTATTTCTGGCAGCTGCATGAACTCGGCAATGCCGGCTGGATCGCCGCCATGGTGTTTGCGATCTCGATGTGCCTGCGGCTGGCGCGCTTCAACGCCACGCTGGACGATCCGAACAAGCCGGCCTTTGCCGCCAACTTCTTCACCGGCGTGCCGGCGCCGGCCGGTGCGATCACCGTGATGTTGCCGATCTACGCGGTCTTCCTTGATTTGGGACGCTGGCCTGCGGTGCTGACGGCCGGCTACACGCTGCTGATCGCGTTCCTGATGGTGTCGCGCCTGCCGGTGTTCTCCGGCAAGAGCATGCGCATGCGGGTGCCGCCGGAATTGGTTCTGCCGGCGTTCGTCGCGGTGATCGTCTTCATCGCGCTGCTGATCGCCTATCCCTGGCACGTGCTGTCGATCGGCACGGCGCTGTATCTCCTCGCTTTGCCGCTCGGCTACAAATCCTATCGCGACCAGGCACGCGCGATGGCGGCCGCGGCGTCTGCGGGAGGCGAGGTCTCATCGCCGCCCTCGGCGCCGACGCTGGGGAATTTGTCGGAGCCGCCGCACGACGACGACCGGCCCGGCCGGCTGCACTGAACGGCGACACGCGGATATCTGCCATGAGGTCGGCCTGAGTTGGGTTGAGACCCGATCTCGGCTATATCGCCCTGTGACGGCGGCATCGCGTCAATCAGCCGCCAATCTGGGAGAGAATGCCGTGACCGACAAAGCGACCGGGCCGCTGCCCGCTTCCGTCCTCGAAGCGCTGGGCTGCTATGACACGCCGACGATCTGCAATGCCATGGAGATCGTGGCGCCTGAGCGCCGCCTGATCGGCTACACCACCAAGCAGCTGGTCTGCCCGTTCCCCGACCTGCCGCCGATCGTCGGCTATGCCCGCACGGTCGCGATCCGCTCGGTGCTGAAGTCGTCGCTTCCGCCTGAAGAGCAGTCGAAGCGCCGCATCGAATATTACGAATATGTCGGCACCGGCCATGGCCCGCGCATCTCGGTGATCCAGGACATCGACGGCCCGGATGTCGGCTACGGCGCGTTCTGGGGCGAGGTGCAGAGCAACGTACACAAGGCGCTTGGCTGCCTCGGCGTCATCACCGACGGCTCGATCCGCGACATCCCGCAATGGGCGCCGGGCTTCCAGGCGCTGGCCGGCTCGATCGGCCCGTCGCATGCCTGGGTGCATGCCGAGAGCTTCGGCGGCGAGGTGCGCGTTGCCGGCATGACCGTGAGGTCGGACGACCTGATCCATGCCGACCAGCATGGCGCCATCGTGATCCCGCTCGACGTCGCTGCGAAGCTGCCCGAAGCCGCCGAGCTCTGCGGCCGCCGCGAGACGCCGATCCTGGAGATCGCCCGCAGCCCCGACTTCTCCCTTGAGAAGCTCAAGGCTGCGCTGAAGCGCTCGGCGGAAATTCACTGACGCGGCTGGGCGGCCTATTGTCGCGACGCCGGCCGTGGGCCGCTCTGTTCCGACAGGAATAGCGCGGCCTGATCCGGCTCGCCAAACATTGCGGCGGCGCATCCGATCAGGGTGAAGCCGCCTGCAAGGTCCCACAGCGTGATGTCTTCCGTATTGTCCGGAACGTGAATCAGGCGCGCTGCGATCACCGCGAAGACGGCCTCGGCAAAGAGCGCGAGGCTGAAGGCCGGCAGTACGAGCTCCGGCTCGAGCAGGTGAAGCGCCAACACCGCAGGCAGCGCGGTGAGAACACCGAACAGCGTCAACATTGCGAAACGGCTCCTGCGATGGAGCGTGCCGTAGAGCCGTAGAATAGCAATCTCCCCTCGTCCCGCCCCGTGGCGCAGGGCCGCAGTCGTTCGCCGGCCGGCGCGCGGCGAAGACCACCAAAGTGCGATGCGATCAGGATGAACCGGCGCCACGCGCTGAGCTGTGTTTCGAGCATGCTGTTCGGAAGGCCGCTTTGCAATTTCCGAAGATCAGCCTGAACCGGACGCCTGGGCTTTCATCGTGCTCGTCGTGCCCAAATCATGGTTAGCAAAGCGTTGAAATTGGTGTCGGCAAGCGGCAAAGCCGGCTTCATCCCGGCGCGCTGTGCCGGTCCGTCGCGCCGGCTCAACTTAACCTTTACGCGGCTTTAAGGGCGGCGCTCTAGGGTCTCCGACGCGGTTCGGGGTTGGGCCGCGCCAGCGGCCAGGACGGCCGTTGTTGCGTACGCGTTGGAGTCTCCCATGGATATCATGACGGGCGTTGGGCTCACGGCCGGCATCATCGTCATCACGGCGATGATCTTCATGGGTGGCGATCTCCACATGTTCATCTCCGAACATGCGATGATCATCATCTTCGGCGGCTCGATCTCCGCCACCATGATCCGCTTTCCGCTCTCGGCACTCCTGCACGGCCTTCCGCTCGGCGCCAAGTTCGCCTTCACCATGAGCCGCCTTTCGGCGCACGATCTCGTCGACGAACTCGCCCGCATCGCCGAGATCGCCCGCAAGCAGGGTCCGGTCGGCCTCGAAAAGGTCGAGACCGACGAGCCCTTCCTCGCCAAGGGCATCCGCTACGTCGCCGACGGCTACGACCTCGATTTCATCCGCGACAATCTCGAGCGCGACCGCGACAACTTCCTGATGCATCTCGACGAGGGCAGCAAGATCTACCGTGCCATCGGCGACTGCGCCCCGGCCTTCGGCATGATCGGCACCCTGATCGGCATGGTGCAGATGTTCGCCAACATGACCGACCCCTCCAAGCTCGGCCCGTTCATGGCGACCGCGCTGCTCGCCACGCTGTACGGCGCGCTGGTCGCGAACCTGTTCTGTCTGCCGATCGCCGACAAGCTGCACGGCAAGCTGCTCGACGAGGAGACCAACCGCACCCTGATCATCGACGGCATCCTGATGATCCGCGACTCCAAGAGCCCGACGCTCGTGCGCGAAATGCTGCTGGCCTACCTGCCGGAGAAGCACCGTCACGCCGAGGGCGAGCCGGTGCCGGCGTAAGCGCGCCCGCCGGGATCTGAGACATGGCCAAGAAGAAACGCGGCGATGCGCATGGAGGCGGTCACGGCTGGTTCGTGACCTTCGCCGACCTCATGGGCTTGATGATGAGCTTCTTCGTCATGCTCGTGGCGTTCTCGACCCAGGACGCCAACAAGCTGAAGATCGTCGCCGGCTCGATGCGCGACGCCTTCGGCGTGCAGAGCGAAGCGCGCTATGCCGGCATCGTCGAGTCCGACGGCCTGCCGACCCGGCCGCGGCTGAAGAACGTCGACCACATCCAGCCCGAGGATGCCTCCAACACGCCGACCCCGGACCAGGAAGACCGCGACAAGACGTCGGGTGCGAAGATCAAGATCGATCGCAATTTTGCGCTCGCCGCGGCCTCGCTGCGCCAGGCGTTGCAGGACATGCCGGAGCTGACCGAGATGTCCAAGCACATCATGTTCGAGGAGACCAAGCAGGGGCTCAACCTGGAGATCGTCGACCAGGACGGCCGCTCGATGTTCGCCGACGGCTCCAAGGTGCCCTATGACCGCACCCGCCGGCTGGTCGAGAAGCTCGCGATCCCGCTCAAGGCCACGCCGCTCCGCGTCTCCATTGCCGGTCACACCGCGGCCGGCTTCGTGCCGAACCGCAGCGACTATGGCGCCTTCGATCTGTCGGCCGACCGCGCCAATGCCGTGCGTCAGATCCTTGAACGCGAGGGCCTGCCGCCGTCGCATATCTTCGCCGTCTCCGGCAAGGCGGACACCCAGCCGCTGTTTCCGGACGATCCTTCGCTCGCGGCCAACCGGCGGGTGACCATCACCCTGATGCGCGAGGATCCGCCGCTGCC
>RXJC01000193.1 GCA_003963435.1 Bradyrhizobiaceae bacterium
CAACCGCATGCGCCACGGCATCCTTGACGCTGTGTGCGGCCAGCTGCTGGCGCAAGAGATCGTCGACCGCATCGGCGGCCAGCACCTCGGCGTCATCAGCCGGCGGAGCGATCACCAGCACGAACTCGCCGCGCGTCTCCGGCGCGTCTGCTTGCCGCGCAAGCTCGGCGAGCGGCGCGCGCCTGACCTCCTCGTGCAGCTTCGTCAGCTCGCGGCAGACAGCGGCCTCCCGCTCGCCCATAATCTCGGCGAGATCGGTCAAGGTCGCCTGCATCCGGTTGCCCGATTCGAACATCACGAGCGTCGCGTCGATGCGGGCGAGCTCGGCCAGGCGGGCGCGGCGCGCGGCGGATTTCGCCGGCAGGAAGCCCTCGAAGAAGAAGCGGTCGGTCGGCAGCGCGGCGACGGACAGAGCTGCCAGCACCGACGACGGTCCAGGCAGCGCATGCACCGCATGGCCCTCGGCGCAGACCTCGCGCACCAGCTTGAAGCCGGGATCGGAGATCAATGGCGTGCCGGCGTCGGAGACCAGCGCGACCGAGCCACCTGCTGCCAGCGCTTCCAGGATTTTCGGACGGGCGGCCTCCGCATTGTGCTCGTGATATTGCTTGAGCTGCGCGGTGATGGCGTAGCGCTCGGTCAGGCGGCGCGTGATGCGGGTGTCTTCGCAGAAGATGACATCGACGCCGGCCAGCGTCTGGAGCGCACGCAAGGTGATGTCGCCGAGATTGCCGATCGGGGTCGCGACCAGATGCAGGCCCGGCGCGGCCTTCGGCGCCGGGAACCTATGGGCATCGATGGAGAAACCGCGCGAGGCGGCGTCTTGGGCTTCAGGCGTATTTATCGGGGCCGGCTTTGCGCGCATAATGAAGTCAACTTAGGCACGATCCCCTGGGCTGGGAACCAGCTCCCGGAAAAAGTTCGTGCCAAGCAAGGGGGGAGGCAAAGACTGAGGGGGAGACTGGAATGTGATCGAACAAGCATCACATTCCCGAGGGAATGAAGCATCAGCGTCATATTCACGGCGGAAACGCTGCCTTGATGCTGGGTGACGGACGGCGGACAGCTAGCAAGGCTTGAAGGTACGGCCGCGTTAAGCGGTTATTATCCTTTTGTTTTAGTTAACTATTTGCCGACAATATGCCTGAATCCGCGGCTCTGTCGCGGCACGAATGTTGTGACCGGCTGGCGATCGCTGGTCAGAAGAGAAGCTTGCCATGGTGGGCCCGCGCGATTTGAAGTCTCCCGTTCATGGGCCCCGGATGTCAGGGGCGACCCGGCGGAGCGCGCTCGGCCTGCTGTTCGGCGCGCCCCTCCTGTCGGCCTGCGCCGGCGTGCAGCAAAGTCTCAACCAGTTCTCCAACCCGTTCTCGAGTTCCGCGCCGCCGGCCCAGCCGGCGGGTCCCCCGCAGCAGGCGACGACCGCCGGCACCGGCGGCGTGAAGGTGGCCTTGATCCTGCCGCTCTCGGCGGCGGGGAACGCCGGCCTTGCCGCGCAATCCATGCGCAACGCCGCCGAGATGGCGCTGGCCGAGTTCCAGAACCCGAACATCCAGCTCCTGATCAAGGACGACAACGGCAGCCCGCAAGGCGCACAGGCCGGCGCGCAGCAGGCGGTCGACGAAGGCGCCGAGATCATCCTGGGACCGCTGTTCGCGCAATCGGTGCCGGCGGTGGCGCAGGTCGCGCGCACGCGCGGCATTTCCGTGATCGCGTTCTCGACCGATTCCAGCATCGCAGGCCGCGGCGTCTATCTGCTCTCGTTCCTGCCGGAGTCCGACGTCAATCGCATCGTCGAATATTCCGCCAGCATCGGAAAACGCTCGGTCGCCGTGCTGGTGCCGGACAATGCCTATGGCAACGTCGTCGAGGCCGCGGTGAAGGCGGCGGTGCCGCGTCGCGGCGGGCGTATCGTCGCCTTCGAGAAATACGGCGCCGATCGCGCCACGCCGGCGCGCACCGTGGCGCAGCAGCTCGGCAGTGCGGACGCGCTGTTCATCGCCGATGACGGCGATGCCGTGGTGACGGTCGCCGACGCGATGACCGCTGCGGGCGCGAATCTTCGCAACATCCAGCTGCTCGGCACCGGCCTGTGGGACAATCCGCGCGTCTATGCCAATGCCAGCCTGCAAGGCGGCCTCTATGCTGCGCCCGACCCTGCGGGTTTTCGCGCCTTCTCCGGCCGCTATCGCACCAAATACGGCGCCGAGCCGATCCGTACCGCGACGCTTGCCTACGACGCGGTCGCGCTCGTCGCCGCGCTGGCGCGCACGCAAGGCACGACGCGCTTCTCGCCCGACGTGCTCACCAATCCGTCTGGCTTCGCCGGCATCGACGGCCTGTTCCGCTTCCGCGCCGACGGCACCAACGAGCGCGGACTTGCGGTGATGAAGGTGACGCAGGGCGGCGGCGTCGCGGTCGCGGGCTCGCCGAAGAGTTTTGGGGCGTAGCCCGAGACGACGGTGCCTTAGCGCCGTAGGGTGGGCAAAGCGAAGCGTGCCCACGGCTTCATCCGATTTTGAGAGATGGTGGGCACGGCGCAAGGGCGCCTCTGCCCACCCGACAAGATCTCGTTACGCCGCCAAATCCGCGACCACCGCATCCAGCACCGGGAATCCGCTGCTCGTCACGCGCAGCCGTCCCGTCGCATCGACCGTGATCGCGCCTTCCTCGCGCAGCAGTGCGATGCGCTTGGGATCGAGCGGGCGGCCGGAGAGCGCCTTGTAGCGCTCGGGATCGATGCCCTCCGCGAGCCGCAATCCCATCAGCAGGAATTCGTCGGCGCGTTCCTCGCTGTTGAGGAGGTCGTCGGTGACGATTCCATGGCCGTTGGTCTCGACCCGCATCAACCAGGCCTCGGGACGCTTCTCGGTGGCGGTGGCATGGCGCACGCCGTCGATGTCGAGGCGGCCGTGCGCGCCGGGGCCGATGCCGGCATATTCCTCGCCGCGCCAATACACCAGGTTGTGCCGGCACTCGGCGCCGCGCCGCGCGTGGTTGGAGATCTCGTAGGCGGGTAGCCCCAGCTTGTCGCAGGTCTCCTGCGTGACGTCGTAGAGCGCGCGCGCGACCGCTTCGTCCGGCGTCTTCAATTTGCCGGCCTGGTGCAGGCCGAAGAACGGCGTGCCTTCCTCAATGGTCAATTGATAGAGCGACAGATGCTCGGCGGCTTCATCGATGGCGTGCCGCAGCTCGTCGGACCACATCGCCGGGGTCTGGTCGGGGCGGGCGTAGATCAGGTCGAACGAATAACGGTCGAACGAGCGGCGCGCGATCGCGACGGCGTCGAGCGCCTCGCGCGCGCTGTGCAGACGGCCGAGCGCCTTGAGCGAGGCATCATCGAGCGCCTGCACGCCGAGCGAGACGCGGTTGACGCCGGCGGCGCGATAGCCGGCAAAGCGCGTGGCCTCGACGCTGGTCGGATTCGCTTCCAGCGTCACTTCGACGTCGCCGGCGACGGTCCAATGCTTGCCGATCGCGTCGAGCACGGCGCCGACGGTTGCGGGCTGCATCAAGGACGGCGTGCCGCCGCCGAGAAAGATCGAGGTGACTTCGCGGCCGGGCGCGCGCGCCGCCGTTGTTTCGATCTCGCGCGCGAACGCGGCGGCGAAGCGGGCTTCATCGATGGCGGCGTGGCGGACATGGCTGTTGAAGTCGCAATAGGGGCACTTCGACAGGCAGAACGGCCAGTGCACATAGACGCCAAAAGCTTGATTAGCGCGGCTCAAGGCAGATCTCCGCGAGTTTCACGAAGGCGCGGGCGCGGTGCGACAGGCCAAGGCCGAGCGGCGGCAGGCCGTGCTTCTCGATGCTCTCCATCTCGCCGAAGGTGCGGCTGTGACCATCCGGCAGGAACATCGGGTCGTAACCGAAACCGGCGGTGCCTCGCGGCGGCCAGACCAGCGTGCCGTCGACGCGCGCCTCGACCTCTTCGAGATGATCATCGGGCCAGGCGACGCAGAGCGCGGAGACGAAGTGCGCCCTGCGCTTGTCGGGCGTGGTGGCGCCGCGCTCCTGCAGCAGCCGCTCGATCTGCGCCATCGCCGCGTTGAAATCCTTGGTCGGGCCGGCCCAGCGCGCGCTGTAGATGCCGGGCGCACCGTCGAGCGCATCGACCACGATGCCGGAATCGTCGGCGAAGGCGGGAAGCCTGGTCGCCTGCGCTGCCGCGATCGCCTTGATCGCGGCGTTGCTGCGGAAATCGTTGCCGGTCTCATCGGGTTCGGCGAGCCCGAGCTCACCGGCCGACACCGCCTCGACGCCGTGTGGCGCCAACAGCTCCCGCATCTCGGCGAGCTTGCCGGGATTGTGGGTGGCGATGACCAGCTTTCCGGTGATTCGGCGGTGCATGGCTTATTGACTACGCCACGGCCAGTTTCTGCAAGTCCACCAGACGCGCGATGCCCTTCTGCGCCAGCGCGATCAGCTTCAGGAACTCGTCCTGCGTGAACGGCTCGCGTTCCGCAGTGCCCTGCACCTCGATGATGCGGCCGTCACCGGTCATGACGAAATTGGCGTCGGTCTCGGCTTCCGAATCCTCGGCATAGTCGAGGTCGAGCACCGGCGTGCCGTTGTAGATTCCGCAGGAGATCGCGGCGACGTTGTCACGCATCACGTTGGCTTTCACCATGTTGCGCGCCTTCATCCAGGTGATGCAGTCGGCCAGCGCGACCCAGGCCCCGGTGATCGAGGCCGTGCGGGTGCCGCCGTCGGCCTGCAGCACGTCGCAATCGACCGTGATCTGGCGCTCGCCGAGCGCTTCGAGATCGACGATGGTGCGAAGCGAGCGGCCGATCAGGCGCTGGATCTCGACGGTGCGACCGCTCTGCTTGCCGGCGGCGGCCTCGCGGCGGGTGCGTTCGGAGGTCGCGCGCGGCAGCATGCCGTATTCGGCAGTGACCCAGCCGCGGCCCTGGCCCTTCAGCCACGGCGGCAGGCGATCTTCCAGCGTGGCGGTGACCAGCACATGGGTGTCGCCGAATTTCACCAGGCAGGAGCCTTCCGCATATTTGACCACGCCGCGCTCCAGCGTCACGGGGCGCAATTCGTCGGGCGCACGGCGGCTTGGCCGCATGGGAAATCCTCCAAAACTCGCAGGGAAAGGCTGTCGGCGTGCTTGTAGGTGGGGCGAGGGTGGGCGGCAAGGGCTTATTCAGCCCCTGATTTCCGGCGCGCAAACGCGAGGCTTGTCAGAACCCTCGGGGATGGACAAATTATGAGTATCTGAGAGGAGTTACCGTCTGTGGCCCATCACGATCCGATCCATCTGATCGCGCCGCGCGCGGGCCTTGCCCAGCTCAACGAGCGTTCCCGCGACATCTTTCGTCAAATTGTCGAAAGCTATCTCGCGACCGGTGAGCCCGTGGGCTCGCGCAACATCTCCCGCCTGATCGCCATGCCGCTGTCGCCGGCCTCGGTCCGCAACGTCATGGCGGATCTGGAGCAGCTCGGCCTGATCTATGCGCCGCACACTTCCGCCGGCCGGCTGCCGACGGAACTCGGCCTGCGCTTCTTCGTCGATGCCCTGATGCAGGTCGGCGACCTCAACGAGGCCGAGCGGCAGTCGATTCAGAGCCAGCTCACCTCCGTCGGCCAGGCGCACTCGGTCGAGGCCGCGCTGGACCAGGCGCTGACGCGGCTGTCGGGCTTGACCCGGGCCGCCGCGGTGGTGTTGACGCCAAAATCCAATGCGCGGCTGAAGCACATCGAATTCGTCCGCCTGGAACCGGAGAAGGCGCTGGTCATCCTCGTCGGCGAGGACGGCCAGGTCGAGAACCGCGTGCTGACGCTCCCCCCCGGCGTTCCCTCATCGGCGATCACCGAAGCCGGCAATTTCCTCAATGCGCGCATCCGCGGCCGGACCCTGGCCGAGGCGCGGCTCGAGCTCGAGACCGCGCTCGCCGAGGCGCGGGCCGAGCTCGATCAACTGACGCAGAAGGTGATCTCGGCCGGCATCGCCAGCTGGTCCGGCGGCGAGAACGAGGACCGCCAGCTCATCGTCCGCGGCCACGCCAATCTGCTGGAAGATCTGCACGCGCTGGAGGATCTGGAGCGGGTGCGCCTGTTGTTCGACGATCTCGAGACCAAGCGCGGCGTGATCGACCTCTTGGGCCGGGCCGAGACCGCCGAGGGCGTGCGCATCTTCATCGGCTCGGAGAACAAGCTGTTTTCGCTGTCCGGGTCCTCCACCATCATCTCACCCTATCGGGATGCCGCCGGCCATATCGTCGGTGTTCTGGGCGTGATCGGCCCGACGCGGCTGAATTATGCCCGCGTGATCCCGACGGTGGACTACGCCGCCCGCATCGTCAGCCGCCTTTTGGGGGGCTGACCAGCCTCCGGCGATCACGGGCGCTTGATTTTCCCGAGCCTAGGCACGATATCCGGGCCAACAATCCCTGGAAACGAGTTCGAGATTAGAGCCGATGACCGAGCAAGACCGGCAACCCGAAGACACGAGTACTGCGACCGGCGAGCCCGTGGTGTCGAAACCCTACATCATGCCCGACGATCCCGAGCCCGGCTCGGTCGAAACCTTGCAGAAGGAAGCCACCGAGGCGCGCGATCGCATGCTGCGGACGCTGGCCGAAATGGAGAACTTGCGCAAGCGCACCGCCAAGGAGGTCGCCGACGCGCGCCTCTACGGCATCACCGGCTTTGCCCGCGACGTGCTCGACATCGCCGACAATCTTCAGCGCGCGCTCGATGCCGTTCCGCCCGAGGCCCGTGCTGCCGCCGATCCCGGCCTGACCGCGCTGATCGAGGGCGTCGAGCTCACCGAGCGCTCGCTGCTCAACGCGCTGGAAAAGCACGGCGTGAAGAAGCTCGATCCGCAGGGCCAGAAGTTCGACCCGAACTTCCACCAGGCGATGTACGAAGTGCCCGATGCGTCGGTGCCGTCGGGCACCGTGGTGCAGATCATGCAGGCCGGCTACACCATCGGCGAGCGCGTGCTGCGCCCGGCCCTTGTCGGCGTCGCCAAGGGTGGCGCGAAGCCTGCTCCCGCGAACAACAACGAAGTGAACTGAGTTTTGATGTCATTCCGGGGCGGCTCGTGAGAGCCGAACCCGGAATCTCGAGGTTCCGGGTTCGATGCTGCGCATCGCCCCGGAACGACTGATTGATTCCTACGCGCTCACCGCGATATCCGCAGACTGAATCCGCTTCACGCCGGCCTTGGCCATATCGGCCCAGGCCTTTGCGAGCGAACCCTGCGTGTCGATGCCGCGGCAGGCATCTTCCACCACATAGACCTCGAAGCCCGCCTTGCGCGCGTCGAGCGCGGTCCAGGCGACGCAGAAGTCTGTCGCGAGCCCTGCGACGAAGACGCGCTTGATCTTGCGCCCCTTGAGATAACCGGCAAGCCCTGTCGAGGTCTTGCCGTCGGCTTCCAGGAAGGCCGAATAGCTGTCGACGTCCTTGTGGAAACCCTTGCGGATGATGAGCTCGGCATGCGGGATCGCAAGGTCCTTGGACAGCGAAGCGCCCTCGGTGCCCTGCACGCAATGGTCCGGCCACAGCACCTGCTTGCCGTAGGGAAGGTCGACGGTCTCGAACGGCTTCTTGCC
>RXJC01000294.1 GCA_003963435.1 Bradyrhizobiaceae bacterium
TGCGGATGCTCCTTGGAGAGGTAGGTCGCCAGCGAATTTTCCGACACCGACGAGACGCGATCCCACACCGACCGGCTCGAATTGCCGAGCAGGTCCGACATGATCGCCGACACCTGGTCGGCGGGAAGCACGTCGCCGAGCACGGCCTCGAGGCCGCCGAGGGTGCCGAGAATGTTCGCGCCCATCGAGAACTGCTGGGCGAACTCCTCGACGATGGATTCGAGCTCCTGCGCCGTGATCGGCCGCAGCTCGGCCGCGGCCTTGGTGACGATGCGAATGTCCTGCGGCTCGAACTGCGCGAGCACGCTCGCGGCCGCCTGCCGGCCCATGGCCAGCAGGAGCGCCGCGACCTTTTCCGTTCCGCCCAGCGCGGCAACGCCTCGCTGCTTGACGGGAGCGATGCCGACCTGTGCCGCCATGGTCAGCTATCGCCCTGCCCCAGCGGCCCGACGATCTCCGTGAGCGAGACGCCGAAGCGGGAATTGTCCTCTTCGACCACGACCACCTCGCCACGGGCGACGATGCGGCCGTTGACGACGACGTCGACAGGCTCGCCGACCCGGTGGTCGAGCGGAACCACGGCGCCGCGGCCGAGCTTCATCAGGTTCGCCACCGGAATGGTCGCCGATCCCAGCACCACCTGCATGGTGACGGGAATGCGCAGGATGGCATCGACATTGGCGAACTTGCCGCTCTCCTCCGCCGAGCGCGCGGCGATTTCCGCGAGCCGCTCCAGCGGGGTCGTGTCGGCATGCCCCTCCTCGGCGGCAGGTGCTCGCGTGGCAGAGTCATAGTCGAAGGATTGCGCCATCTGGTATCGCCTCTTGGTATTTCCGCTCCCGGAGCGCCTCGGCGCTCCGCTCGTATTGGGTCCGCCGGCTTCGGCTTCAATGCTTGTTCAGGTCCGCACCGCCAGTGGTCGCAGCCGGCGCGAGCCCGCTACGGGCATCGAGCGCGGCGATCGCCTCATGGGCCTGGTCGATCTTGCTGCTCAACACGTTGGCGAGGCGCCCGAGATTGGCTGTGGAATCATGCGCCGCGGTGATAACGGTGTCGAAGGCGCCCGCGGTCTCGTGCACGATAGTCGAGAACTCGCCCTGGTAGCTGCGCAGCCGCGCCAGCTCGCGGTGCATCTTGGTCACCCGCATGCTGGTGAAGGCGAGCGCGATCAGCAGCACGGCATCAACGAGATAGGATATCATCGACGAACTCCCGTTTCTGGTCGACGGGATCTGCCACCTGCATGGCGTAATAGCCATCAAGCTGGCCGATCTGACACCAGAACAACACCTGGTTGTTGCTTTCGAGGCGGGCCAGCGTGCGCGGCGTGGCCTCCAGCTCCAGCACCTGCCCCACCTTGAATTTCACGACGTCCTCGAGCGAGATCATCTTCTCGTCGAGCACCGCGCTCAGGGTCACTTCGGTACGCTGGACCTCGCTTTCCATCTGCTCGCGCCAGCGCGGATCGGTCGCACGGCCGTCGCTGACGACGACGTGAGCGAGTTTCTGCCTGAGCGGGTTGAGCGCGGAGTGCGGAATGATCAGGAACATCTGGCCGCCGCGGTAGAGCGCCTGCACCATCATGTTCGCGCAGATCGACATGTTGCTGGCGCGGCCGATCGCGAGCGAGGCCATCGCCGTCTCGACCCGCTCCACGCGGAAGGTGACGTTTGACGTGCCGGCGAAGGCGGCCTGCAGCGCCTTGGCGAACCGCTCGAACAGCGCCTGGACCAGCCGGATCTCGATGTTCGAGAAGGTGCGTTCGACGTCGAGCGGCGGTTCCGCGCCGTCGGATCCGAACATCGCCTCGACCATCGTGAACACGAAGTCGCGGTCCAGCACGATGATGACGCGCGAGTCCCACTGCTCGGCATAGAGCACCGCGGCGACCGCGTTGCCCTCGTAGTCCTTGATGATGTCGCCGAGGGGATCGTTGGTGATGCCGTTGACCGAGAAATAGCACGGCGTTCCGGCCATCGGCTGCAGGCTGTCGGTGCACGATGCCGCCATGCGATCGAAGATCACATTGAGCATCGGCATGCGTTCGATCGATATGCCGGCGGCGTCCAGCAGATAGTTCGGAAGCTGCTTCTTCTGGTCGACCTCGCCGTCTTGCATCATCATGCGCGAGCCGCCTTCGGTTCAGCATCGGGCACGACGGCCTTTGGACCTGCGATCGTCTCGTTCTCGACGACGTCGATCGAGGGCCGCTCGCCGCTCGCGATCATCTTGCGGCCGTGCTCGACGGCGATCTGCGGCATGGCGCCGTTCATGAAGGCCAGCAGCGTCTGCTTGACGATGATATAGGGGCGGCACTTCTTCTCGCGCGTCATCTTGATCTTGATCGCGAAGGGCGAAAGTACGCCATAAGACAGGAAGATGCCGGCAAAGGTGCCGACCAGGGCGGCGCCGATGAAGCCGCCCAGCAGCTTCGGCGACTGGTCGAGCGCGCCCATGGCCTTGATGACACCGAGCACGGCGGCGACGATGCCGAGCGCCGGCAGCGCCTCCGACACCGTCACCAATGCGTGGTAGGGCATCAGCTTGCTCTTCACGATGGTGTGGATCTCCTCGTCCATCAGCGCCTCGATCTCGTGCGTGCGCGCATTGCCCATGATGATGAGGCGGACGTAGTCGCAGATGAACTGGAGCAGCGATGGATCTGCGAGCACGCTCGGAAACGCCTTGAAGATCTCGGAGGACGCGGGATCGTCGATATGCGCCTCGACCTCGTTGCGGCCCTTGCCGCGCAATTCGCGCATCAGGGCGTGGAGCGCCCCGAGCAGGTCAAGATAATAGCGCTGGCCGGGCACCGCGCCGGTGATGGCCTGCATGCAGGCGACCCCGGTATCGACGACCGTCTTCCACGGATTGGCCACGATGAAGGTGCCGACCGCAGTGCCCATGATGATCACGAATTCCCACGGCTGCATGAGCACCCCGAGATGCCCGCCCATGGCGGCAAATCCACCGAGCAGCGCCGCTACCGTGATGAAAACCCCCACGAAACTGCCCAACGCCCCGCTCCATCGCCGATCCCATCGGGAATATCTAGTCGGCGAGCCTTGCGCGAAGCTGGCTTCCCGCAGCGCCAGCCTCGCGCAAGCAATCGGCGGCAGCTTGAGGCTTGCGTCGCAGCAGCGGCCAAAGGGGCGCGTATCATGCTATCCACCATCGCGGACTACACCAGGCTGACCAAGGACATGGGCAAGTCGCTGACGCAGGTCGCGACACAGCCGGATGTCAGCCGCGAGACCGATTACTTCCTGAGCCATATCGGCAACGTGAAGACGATCGACGATTTCCTGAAGGACTATCGCCTCTATTCCTACGCGATGAAGGCCTACGGCCTCAGCGACATGACCTACGCCAAGGCGTTCATGCGCAAGGTCTTGACCGAGGGGGTCGGCAACAAGAACAGCTTCGCCAACAAGCTGACCGACACCCGCTACCGGGAGTTCGCCACGGCCTTCAATTTCGCCGCCCTCGGCAGCAACGCGACCAAGACCGTCCAGGCCACGACCGGAACGGCGACCCAGTATGTCACGCAGACGATGGAGCAGAAGGCCGGCGACCAGAACGAGGGCCTGCGGCTGGCGCTCTATTTCACCCGCAAGGCGTCCACGATCACGACCGCCTACCAGGTCCTCGCGGACAAGGCCCTGACCCAGGTGGTTCAGACCGCGCTCGGCCTGCCCTCGACGGTCAGCGCGGCGGACATCGACGCCCAGGCCAAGATGATCGCCGACAGGGTCAAGCTCACCGATTTCAAGGACCCGGCCAAGGTCACCAAGTTCGTGCAGCGCTTTGCGGCGATGTGGGACGCGACCCAGGCCCAGAGCGACAGCTCGACGAATTCCGCGCTGGTCCTGATCGGGGGCGCATCCTCGGCCAGCATGGATACCAACATGCTCGCGACTCTTCAGAACATCAAGTTCAACAGGTAAGTCATGCAATCGGCCCTCTATGTGGGATTGTCGGCCCAGGTCGCCCTCGAAAAGCGCCTCCAGACGATCGCCAACAACGTCGCCAACGTCAACACGGCGGCGTTCCGCACCGACGTGGTGAAGTTCGAGACCGTGCTGTCCAAGGCGGGCCCGACCCCCGTCGCCTTCTCCTCGCCGGGCGACAACATCATCTCGCGCGAGCAAGGCAACATCACCGAGAGCGGCAACCCGCTCGACGTCGCGGTGGTCGGCCAGGGCTGGATCGCCTTCGCCGGCCCGAACGGCACGGTCTATACCCGGGACGGTCGGCTCCAGATCGCCGCCAACGGCGATCTTCAGACCGTGACCGGCTTCCCGGTCGTCGATTCCGGCGGGGCGCAGATCACGCTGGACCCCAACGGCGGACCGATCTCGATCGCGCGCAGCGGCGCGATCACCCAGGACAACAACGAGATCGGCACCCTCGGCCTGTTCAACATCCCGGCCGACGCCAATCTGGAGCGCTACGGCAATTCCGGCGTCACGCCCGACCGCCCCGCGACCGCCATCGCCGACTTCTCGCGCGACGGCTTCAAGCAGGGCTATGTCGAGGGCTCCGGCGCCAATCCGATGATGGAATTGACCAAGCTGATCGCGGCCTCGCGCGCCTTCGACGGCACCAATTCGATGATCGAGGGCACCGAGAGCTCGCTTCAGAATGCCATTCGTACGCTGGGCGAACCCGGCAAGTAGACCGCGCCTCGCGCGCTGAGATTGAGGTTGGACGGTTTCCTTGAACGCTCTTCGGCAACTCGAGTGGGCGCTGCTGGAGCTTCAGCAGAGCACTCCCCTGGCAAGCGTCAGCGGCGCGATCTCCGAGATCGCGCCGACGCATTTCCGTGTCGCCGGCCTGTCGCGCTTCGTCAGGCTCGGCGAGCTGATCGGCGTCAATTCGGCCGGCAAGCCCCAGATCGGCGAGGTGGTGCGGATCGACAGCGAGGGCATCATCGCCAAGCCCTTCGACCGGCAATTCGCCGGCGGCCTCGGCTCGGTCGCCTACCGGATGCCGCCTCTGTCCTTTGCGCCCGATCCGAGCTGGAAGGGCCGCGTCATCAACGCGCTCGGCGTGCCGCTGGATGGGCTCGGCCCCCTCACCCCGGGACCCCAGACGGTCTCGGCGGAGGCCGAGGCGCCGTCGGCCATGAAACGCGCGCGCGTGCACAAGCCGCTGCGCACCGGCGTGCGCGTCATCGATCTGTTCGCCCCGATCTGCGCCGGCCAGCGCGTCGGCATCTTTGCCGGCTCCGGCGTCGGCAAGTCGACGCTGCTCGCCATGCTCGCCCGTAGCCAGGGCTTCGACACCGTGGTGCTGGCCCTGGTCGGCGAGCGCGGCCGCGAGGTGCGCGAGTTCATCGAGGACGTGCTGGGCAACGATCGTCAGCGCGCCGTCACCATCGTGTCGACCGGAGACGAAAGCCCGATGATGCGGCGGCTCGCGCCGAAGACGGCGATGGCAGTCGCCGAATATTTCCGCGACCGCGGCGAATCGGTCCTGCTCATGGTCGATTCGATCACCCGCTTCGCCCACGCCGCCCGCGAGGTCGCGCTCGCCGCCGGCGAGCCTGCGGTCGCGCGCGGCTACGCGCCGACGGTCTTCACCGATCTGCCGCGCCTTTTGGAGCGCGCCGGCCCCGGCGAGGAAGGCTCCGGCACGATCACCGGGATCTTCTCCGTGCTGGTCGATGGCGACGATCACAACGAGCCAATCGCCGACACCATCCGCAGCACGCTCGATGGACACATCGTGCTATCGAGGCACATCGCCGACCAGGCGCGCTATCCGGCCGTCGACGTTCTGGCCTCGGTGTCCCGCCTCGCCCACAACGTCTGGGATCCCGAAGAGCGCGAATTGGTGAGCAAGCTGCGCGCCATGATCGCCAAATACGAGGACACGAGCGACCTCCGCCTGATGGGCGGGTATCAGTCGGGACGTGATTCGGGCCTCGACCAGGCGGTCGAGATGGTGCCGAGAATCTACAGCGCAATGCGGCAAGACGCTTCGGCTCCGCCGAGCGCCGATCCCTTCCGCGAGCTTCGGGACATGCTCCGGAGCGACTAGCAGGTCGGAGAGGCCGCAGGCGCGCGGCATGCGTCCGCTTCCCGTTGCCCGCGGCCGCGCCACGGCATCGGCGATTGCACGAGCGCGACGACGACAACCGGTGCGTGCAATTCCTGCAAATTCCCCAGACGATTCTCAGACACCCCCGTACAAGTTGTGGATGACGGGTCCATACGCATCGCCGACCTGCACAAGCTTCAATCAATTTGCACAGAAGCACAGACAGCAAGATGAGAAGCGATCAAAGTGGTCTAGCGCCGAGTGCAGCTCGTCCGCCGCACAACGTATTGCATTCACTATCATGTGTCCTGAGGAGCGAGATTGTCTTGAACGATACATGCGCATGCAGCGACATCTGGGGCTTCGACGGGGCTGTACTTGATTTTGTTGAGAAGCTCATTCATCGTTTCGATGGAATATAAGAAACGTCTGCGCGTGACTTGAACTCAGGGGCTTCGGTTGAGCACTTCCGATCCATCGTCTGCTGGCGACGGCAAATCGGGTTCCCGTGCGACGACGACGACGTTGGCATGCCAACGGCGCAGCTCCTCACTCCGCAACACGCGAGTCCCATCGATCCAGGTCGTGCGCGCGGCAATTCGCTCGTTCGAACGAGAGCTCGACACGACGCTTGCACCGGCTGGCTGCGACCGTTTGATCTCCTTCGAAGGATTCTTGGGCCACGGCGCAGAGCGGCTTCGGAACGCCGCAAACGAAGTTCCGGGGGCGGGGTAGATTCATGCCATTGGCACGGGAAGCCGTCGAGCTGCTGATTCAGGCGGCGAGGGCTTGGTATTTCGAAGGCAACCAGCATGGACTGCGCGATCGGGAATGGATGGCGCTGCGCTTTCTCGGCCGCGCCAACAGGTTTTCGCGCACGCCGTCGGCGCTCGCCGGTTTCATCGGCGCCACCAGAGCAACCGCATCGCAGATCGTGAAGACGCTGGAGAGCAAATCCTTTCTGGTGCGCAAGCCGTCGCAGGAGGACAAGCGATCCGTCGTCCTGCACGTCACCGCTCAGGGCGAGAAATGCCTGAGCCAGCACGACCCCATCAATCACGTGGTGAACGCCGTCACGGCGCTCGGCAACGACGAATGCCTCAGGCTGCGCGACTCGCTCCGCGAGGTCCTCAATCACCTCGACGCGGCCCATCAGCGGCTCGATGCCAGCGTCTGCCGCGACTGCATGTTTCTCGCCGAACGTGGCCCGGCGACTTCCAAGGGACGCGCGAGCGCCGAGTTCATGTGCCGGCTGTATCGCGCTCCGATTTCGCTCGAGGAGACCGAGCTGCTGTGCACCAGTTTCGAGCGCACCCGCGACCGCCCGAAGATCGAGGAGCATCTCGACCGCGCACGAGTGGCGGGCCAGGGCTGAGGCCCGCGCAATTTCCGGGCGAGTCGTTTTGGCAGTATCTGCGGATAGCCTTGCAGCCGCCCTGTCTTTGAACGGCGTGCCTAGGTCCTCTCGTGTCCCGACAAGCTGCGACGCGCGTGAACGCGCTCATGACGTTGCGGCACCAGGCCGGGCCCCCGAGCGACAGGGCGCGAGACGATGCAGGGTGACGCTGCGCTGCGTCGAATAGTCTAAGGGCGGGCTCGACAGAGCATGCTCTGCTCGTCCGTCCCATGGATAACGGTACTCCATGCGCCGGCCGTCATCGCTCACTTGCGGACGAAGCGGGAATATCGGGATAGCCTTGTATGCATTATCCCAGTTGCCATTGCTGGCCACTTCGCTTTACATGCCGGCAACTCGCCCGCGGATGACGGCCGGGGCTGAAAAATCACAGACATTCTCAAAGGGACGGAGCATGGCGCGCAACATATTGATTCTTGGGGCTTCTTACGGCTCCCTGCTAGGCACGAAGTTGCTGATGGCCGGGCACAATGTGACGCTGGTCTGCCGCGCCAAGACCGCGGAGTTGATCAACCGCGAAGGTACCGAGGTGCGCATCAAGCTGCGTGACGAGGCGGTGCACCGGGCGATCTTTTCGCGCGACCTGCCCGGCAAGCTCGACGCCGTGACGCCGCAGAATGTCGATCTCTCCCGCTACGATCTGGTCGGCCTTGCGATGCAGGAGCCGCAATACACCAACCACACCGTCCGCATGCTCATGGTCAAGATCGCCGCGGCGAAGCTGCCGTGCCTGTCGATCATGAACATGCCGCCGCTGCCCTATCTGAAGCGGATTCCGGCGCTCGCCGACATGGATCTGGAGGAGGCCTATACCAATGCGCAGGTATGGGAGCGGTTCGAGCCGGGCCTGGTGACGCTGTGCTCGCCCGACCCGCAGGCGTTCCGTCCGCCGGAAGAAGCCGCCAACGTGCTGCATGTCGGCCTGCCCACCAATTTCAAGGCATCGGTGTTCGCCGACGAGAAGCACAACAAGCTGCTGCGTGAGCTCGAGGCCGACATCGACGCGGTGACGCTCGACGGCCACGACGTGCCGGTGAAGCTGAAAGTGTTCGACTCCCTGTTCGTGCCGCTGGCGAAATGGTCGATGCTGCTCACCGGCAACTACCGCTGCATCACACCGACCGAGCCGCAGTCGATCCGCGACGCCGTGCACGGCGATCTCGCCCGCTCGCAGACGATCTACGACCATGTCGACGCGATCGCGCGCCGCCTCGGCGCCGATCCGCAGGACCAGGTGCCGTTCGCGAAATACGCCAAGGCCGCCGAGAGCCTGCTCAAGCCGTCCTCGGCCGCGCGCGCGGTGGCGAGCGGTGCCCCCTTCATCGAGCGCGTCGATCTCCTGGTGAAGCTGATCTCGCATCAGCTCGGCGTGCCCAATGCCGAGATCGACCGCACGGTCGACACCGTGGACCAGAAGCTGAACGAGAAGATCGTGCAGGGCGGATCCGGCGCGCAGTAGCGCGCCGTTTCCAGCCATGGGCGCTTAGAAGAGATGCCTGCCTCTGCGCCTGATGTCGCGAGCAGGGTGGTTTGGCGCGGCACCGTTCCCGGTGTGGCGCAAATTCAACGATCATCGTCGCACCTCATTGGCGACGCGATCGGCTCGCCCTCACATCGCGCCCATGCGCGAGGCACTCGTATCACGACTGCGTGAGACGACCGCGCGCCGCTCGTCATATCCCGGCGCGTCGCGGGCAAGGCGAACCGATTTCGGCGCGAAATGAGCTCCTTCACGTGCAGGCCCTTCATTCGCGCAAACGTTGCATGCGCGCAGGACGGGTCCGGCTTCTTGCTCAGGCCGAAATATATGACCAATATATCTTTCTAAATCAGGTTTCTGCGATCTGTTTGCCGGTCCGGTGTTCCGGTGCGGTCGCAATGCATGGCCGAGCGAGCCAGACAAGAACAACAAGAATGGATCAGGCGATGCTGAGCGTCGTCCGCGCAGTGGAGACAGGCGCGACGACGATGAAGGGCGTGATCGACGCCACCGGACTGTCCCGCCTCAAGATCGAACGAGCGTTGAACGCGCTGGAGAAGCAGAAGCTGCTGGTTCGCGACGGCCAGGGCTTTCGTGCGACCGGCCTGCCGAAGACGCCGCCGCTGCCCCGGCAATGCGGATCATGCAACGCCTGCTGCGACGTTCTCGAGGTGGCTGCTGTCGACAAGCCGGTGAACCAGCTCTGCAAGCATTGGCAGACCGGCACCGGCTGCACGATCTACGAGCGCCGCCCCCAGATGTGCCGCTCCTTCGTCTGTGCCTGGCTGCAGGGGCATCTCGACGACAACTGGTTCCCCGCGAAGTCGGGCATCATCGTCCATTTCAGCCAGGATGCCGTGAACGTCACGGTCGACGACCATTGCCCCGACCGCTGGCGCGAGGAGCCTTATTTCGGCAAGCTCGCCGAATGGTCGCTGAACGGGATCAGGCGGATCGGAAACCGCGGCTATGCCACGCTCGTCGTCTCCGGCGCCGACCGCTTCCTGTTGCTCGGACGCACCGTCGTTCCCGAGCCGACGCTGTTCGGCACGGCCTTCGTGCAGCTGACGGCCGACACGTTCCGATTCTGGCGGGCAACGTCGCCGGAGCATTTGCAGCGCTTGCACGAGCGCATCGCGGAGATGGAGCGGATCAGGCAGGAATTCGGCTCCAGCGTCATCCCCGAGAACGAGGACGACGATCCGCAGCCGCCTTATCGGCCCGCACTTTTACGGCAATCGACCCACGCCTGAACGCCGCCGTGGGCAACACGATTCGATTCACCTGTTCCGCTCGACGCGCCGCGGCGGGATTGATAAGCCCCTGTCCGCTGATGACGGGGACTTGAGTCGGGGACATGACGGTTGCGATCGAGATGGGGCAGACCACGGCAGGCGCCGCGGCCGCCATGGACCTCGAGGAACTCTTGGCCACCCGTCTCCTGGTCCAGGGCAATTCCGGCTCAGGCAAATCGCATCTGTTGCGGCGCCTGCTTGAACAGAGCGCGCCCTGGGTGCAGCAGGCCATCATCGACCCCGAAGGCGATTTCGTCACGCTGGCCGAGCGCTTCGGCCATCTCGTCATCGCGGCCGAGGATCACACCGAGCGCGGCCTTCAGGTCGCCGGCGAGCGCGCGCGGCTGCATCGGGTCTCCACCGTGCTCAATCTCGAAGGCCTCGACGCCGAGAACCAGATGCGGCGCGCCGCTGCGTTTCTCGGCGGGATGTTCGACGTCGACCGCGACCATTGGTATCCGATGCTCGTGGTGGTCGACGAGGCGCAGCTGTTCGCGCCGGCGGTGGCGGGCGAAGTCTCGGACGAGGCGCGAAAGCTGTCGCTCGGCGCCATGACCAACCTGATGTGCCGCGGCCGCAAGCGCGGCCTTGCCGGCATCATCGCGACGCAACGTTTGGCCAAGCTCGCCAAGAACGTCGCGGCGGAAGCCTCGAACTTCCTGATGGGCCGCACCTTCCTCGACATCGACATGGCGCGCGCCGCCGATCTGCTCGGGATGGAGCGGCGGCAAGCCGAAGCCTTTCGCGATCTCGAGCGCGGCCAGTTCATGGCGCTGGGGCCTGCGCTATCGCGCCGTCCGCTGCGCCTGCACATCGGTCCGACCGAGACGAGCCCGCGCAATTCGACGCCGCGGCTGATGCCGCTGCCGGAGGCGACGACGGAAGATATGCGCGCCGTGATCCTGGCTGCGCCGCCGCCCGACGCCAGCCGGCCGCAGCGGCGGCCGGCGCCGGATCTGCTGGAGCAGCTTCGTGCCGCGAAGGCCGCCGCGCCGGTGATCCAGCCGGACATGGTCGAGGCGCCGGTCAGCGCCGACGAGCTTGCCGAGCGGCGCGAGCGCGTCAATCGCACACTGCGCGCCGTGCTCGCCGAGCCCGACGCCGGCTTCCGCGCGATCGGCGTGCTCTACCAGGAGTTCGTGGTCCGCTGCCGCATCGAGGGGCTTGGCGCGGCCGTGCCCGATCTCAACGAATTCCGCCGCATGCTGACCCATGCGCGCGCCGGCCTCGGCACCGATCTCACTGAAGACGACGGCTGGCAGGACGTGTCGCTGCGCGCGTCCATTTTGCCCGACGACATGCAGGGCGTGTTCATGATGATCGCACGCGCGGCCAAGGAGGGCTGGCCATGTCCAGGCGATGCCGCGATCGCGCGCGCCTACGGCTCGCATTCGCTGCGCCGGGCGCAGCGACTGCTCGGCTATATGGAGGAGCAGGGCCTGATCGTGGTCCAGCTCGACGGCGGCGGACGCCGGATCGTGACCTTGGTGGAGCTGGCCTGGGCCACCGCGCCGGGCGATCCCAATGGCAATGACCTGCCGGCGGAGCAGATTGCGAGCGCTACGCCGGCGTGAGGCGAGATGAAGGTCGTCATGCCCGGGCTTGACCCGGGCATCCACGCTCTTCGTGCCGGAAAGCAAGACGTGGATGGCCGGGTCAAGCCCGGCCATGACGTGGCGAGGTCAGCGCACTGCGTCAGGCCGCTTCAGAACCGCCGAGATAGGCGTCGCGGACACGCGGATCGTCCTTCAGCGCGCGCGCCGGACCTGACAGCACGATCTTGCCGGTCTGCAGCACATAGGCTTCATGCGCGATCTCGAGCGCCAGGCTGGCGTTCTGCTCGACCATGAACACCGACACGCCCTCCTGGTTGATGGTGCGGATCAGCTCCAGCACGCGGTCGACATAGAGCGGCGACAGGCCCATGGTCGGCTCGTCCATCACGATCATGCGCGGCCGGCTCATCAGTGCGCGCGCCATCGCGACCATCTGCTGCTCGCCGCCGGAGAGCGAGCCGGCGCGCTGCGACAGTCGCTGACCAAGCTTTGGGAACAGCGTCAGCATCTTGTCGAGATCCTGCGCAATCGCCTCGCGGTCGTTGCGCACGAAGGCGCCCATCAGGATGTTTTCGCGGACGCTCATGTCCGCGAACAGCCGCCGCGCCTCAGGCACCGAGGCGATGCCGCGGCGCACGATCTGCGGCGTGGAGAGTCCGAGCAGCGAGGCGCCGTCGAAGGTGACCTCACCCGAGCGTGGTTTCACGAGGCCCAAAATGATCTTCATCGTCGTCGACTTGCCGCTCGCGTTGCCGCCGAGCAGGCAGACGATGTGGCCGCGCGCTACCGTGATCGACAGGCCGAAATGCACCTGAGCCTGGCCGTAGAACGTATCGACGTTCGACAGTGCCAGCAGCGGTTCGGGGGCGCTCGCCGTCATGCCGCGCTCTCCTGCTCCGTCGTTCCTGACAGCCCGTGACCGAGATAGGCCTCGATCACCTTGGGATCGCTCCGCACGTCTTCGCCCGATCCTTCCGCGATCTTCTTGCCCTCGTCCATGACGATGACGCGGTCGGAGAGGCGCATCACCATCTCCAGCTTGTGCTCGATCAGCAGGATCGTCAGGCCTTCCGCGTTCAGCTCGGCAACGAGCGCCTGCATCTCCGAAGTCTCGGTCGGATTCATGCCGGCAGTCGGCTCGTCGAGCAGCAGCAGGCGTGGCTGGAGCGCGAGTGCGCGCGCGATCTCGACACGGCGGCGATTGGCGTAAGACAGGCTATAAGCAGGCTGGTCGATCCGCGGCAGCAGCCGCTCGCCGAAACGGGCGAGGATGGCTTTCACCTCTTCGCGCAACCGCTCTTCCTCCGCCTGGACGCTCGCGGGCCGCAGCAGCGCCAGGCCCAGCTCCAGCAGCGGGCCGATCGCCGGCACGGCCGGCTTGACCGCACGCAGCCGCGTGTGCGCGCCGATCAGCACGTTGTCCATCACGCTAAGATTGCCGAAGACGCGGCCGAGCTGGAACGTGCGCGCAATGCCTGCGGCCGCGAGCCGTTCCGGCGACAGGCCCGTGATGTCCTGGCCTTCGAAGTGAACCGTACCCGCGTCGGGCCGGTCGATCCCGGTCACGAGATTGAACAGCGTGGTCTTGCCGGCACCGTTGGGCCCGATGATGCTGACGAGCCCGCCCTTGGCCAGATCAAGGTCGATCGCATCGACCGCCGTGAGTCCGCCGAAGCGGCGCGTCAGCCCGCGCAGGGACAGCATGGAGTTGAGCTGCTCCGCCATCACATCGTCCCCAACAGGCCCTGCGGCCTGAACCGCACCAGGAGCAGCAGCACGATGCCGTAGATCAGGATGCGGTACTCCGCCGCGATCCGGAACACCTCCGGCAGGCCAACCAGCGCCACCGATCCGAGAATGGCCCCGACGACATTGCCGAGGCCGCCGAGGATGACGACGGTCAGCGCCAGAATGGATTGCTGCGTGTTGAAGGTCTCGTGGTTGATGTAGGAATAGAGATGCGCCGCGATGCCGCCGCTGACGCCGGCCGCGAAGCCGCCGAAGATGAAGGCTAGCGATTTGTAGCGGTTCAGGCTGAGGCCGTAGGCGCGCGCCGCGATGTCGTCGTCGCGGATGGCGCGGAAGCTGCGGCCGAGATGCGAGGTCAGCAAGCGGCCCTGCAGCAGCGCCAGCACGACCATCACCGCAAAGCTGAACCAGTAGATCGGAGTGGGGCTGATCAGATCGTAGCCGAACAGCGACAGCGGCGGGATGCCGGAGATGCCGATCGGCCCGCGCGTCACGCTTTCCCAGTTCAGGATCACCAGCGAGACGATCTCGCCGATTGCGAGCGTCGCGATCGAGACGTAATGGCCGCGCAGGCGGAACGAGGGCGAGATCAGCAACGTGCCGAGCGCAGCGCTCATCAGGCCGCCGCCGATGACGGCGAGCCCGACCGGGACGTTGAGAGTCAACGACAACAGCGCGGAGGTATAGGCGCCGATCGCGAGCAGCGCGGCGTGACCGAGCGAGACCTGGCCGATCGTGCCCGCGACCAGCGTCAGGCTCAGCGCCAGCATGCCGAGCAGCCAGGCGTTGATCAGGGTCTGCAGCACGTAGAACGACACCGGGAACAAGGGCAGGATTGCAAAACCGGCCGCGGCGACAGCCAAGGCCCAGCGCGGAATGCGCACGGGGCGGCTGGGCGCGATGAAGGTGCCGGTGAGCGGCTCGGGCGGCGCCTGCCGCGCGCTGGCGAACAGGCCGTTCGGCCGCAGCACCAGCACGACGACCAGCAGCAGGAACGCGAACAGATTTCGGTAACTGGTGCCGAACACGGCGACACCGTAGCTCTCCACCAGCCCCAGCAGCAGGCTGCCGATCACCGCACCGGGCACGTTGCCGGCGCCGCCGACCACTTCCGCGACGACGCCCTTGAGCGTCGCCTGCAGGCTCATCGCGGTGTCGATCTGGTTGTAGTACATGCCGACCAGCATGCCGGAGACGCCGCCGAGCGCAGCGGCGATGCCGAACACGGCCTGATTGACACGGTTGACGTCGACACCCATCTGCATCGCGGCGTCGCGGTCCTGCGAGGCGGCGCGCACCGCCCAACCGAGCTTGGAGTAACGAAGAAACACGAACAGCAGGAGCGCGCTGGTGATGCCGACGCCGGCGATCAGGAGATCAAGCGGGCCGATGGTACCGTTGCCGACCTGGAAGCGCACTTCCGGCAGCTGGCTCGGCAGCGCGCGCGGATTGGGCGAGAAGGTCAGCATCACCAGCTGGTCGAGCACGAAGCTGATGCCGATGGTCGCGAGCAGCGGCGCGATGCGCACCGAATTTTGCAGCGGCCGCAGGCCGAACCGCTCGATGATCAACCCGACGATCGCGGCGGCCACTGCCACCACGATGATTGTGAGCGGCAGCGGCGTATGCAGCTGCACCACCGCGACCCAGCCAATATAGGCGCCGACCAGATAGATCGAGCCTTGCGCGAAGTTGATCAGCCGGCTGACGCCGAAGATCAGCGCAAGCCCGACCGCAACGAGGGCGTAGACATTGCCGACGATCAGCCCGTTGATCGTGTAGTCGAGCCAGGAAGACACGCTGATATCACCGCATGGAAAGGGAACCGGCCGGAGCCCCCGCTCCGGCCTTCAAATCAAGTCGGCTTGCCGTCCCAGAGCGCGAATTGGCCCTTGCGCACGACGAGCTCGGCGTTCATGGCGCCCTTGACGCGGCGGGTCGCGACGTCGAACGTCGCTGTGCCGAAGATCACGCTCGGGACATCCTTGACCTTGGCGAAGGCGTCGCGGATGGCCTTGCGATCGGTGCCGCCGATCTTCACCACAGCCGCCGCCATATTCATCGCGTCATAGGAATAAGCATTGAAGGCGTCCGGCTCCTGCCCGTTGTATTTCTTCTTGAAGCCCGCGATGA
>RXJC01000052.1 GCA_003963435.1 Bradyrhizobiaceae bacterium
GGACAAGGCTCCATTCCGCACTCGGATATATCCCCCCGATCGAGATGGAGCTAAAAGCCGCTTAACCCGTCCACTTTATCGGGGGAAGATCACTGAGCTTCTTCGTCCTTCTCCCCTTGTGGGAGAAGGTGGCGCGAAGCGCCGGATGAGGGGTTGTCTCCGCGAGTTCAAACTCAAGAGATAGGCGCGCGGGGAGAGACCCCTCACCCGTCTCGCCGCTCCGCGGCGAGCCACCCTCTCCCACAAGGGGAGAGGGGAAGAGCGCTCCTCAGCGGCACTACCGCCGCCTGTCGCTCTTTTGCTTCGTGAACCGCACGGTCTGACCGTCGGGCATCCGCGTCGCCTTGAAGCCCGCCGCGAGGCAGGCTTCGCGTTGCGGCATCTGGATGTCGGGGCTACGCGAGGTGTCCCACCACGAGGCCCGATTGGCCGCGCGCGGCAGGGCCGCGCCGATGATCTCCTCGATCTGCTCGAAGGTCAGGACGAATTCAGCCTGCTTCTGCCGCAGCAGATAGTCCCGCAACGCGTCGTAGTCGTTCACATCAGTCCTCTCGTTCCGAAACCGGATCGGCTGACACCGGGTCTGCCCAAAACCGTGAGCTGCGTATACCGATTCTTAACTCACTACGGCAGCGCCGTCCTGCCTTAAACACTGCTCAAGCTTTCGGGCGCATCCAATGATGTCGGGAGCAAACGATGCTGTCTGGATGGCGCGACGTCACGGCTCGCCGGCCTTGGCGGATTTCGGCGAAGCTGCTGATCATCTCGTCCGTGGTGACGGTGATCGGCTTTTCCGCCATTTGCGTCAACGTGATGCTCGACATGCGCCGCGGCGAGGAGGCGCTCGCCCGCCAGACGCTGGAGAACCTCGCGACGACCATCGAGTCCGACATCAGCCGCAACATCGAGATCTACGATCTGTCGCTGAAGGCGGTCGCGAGCAATTTGCTGCTGCCTGAACTCGCCACCGTCTCCAAGCCGGTCCGTCACCTGATCCTGTTCGACCACGCCATGACCGCCAAGCATTTCGGCGCGATCCAGGTGTTCAATGCCGAGGGCAGGTTGACGATCGACGCCTCCACGCTCGATCCCGCACCGGAGAACCGTGCCGACGAGGACTATTTCAGGGTTCATCGCGACAATCCCGGCGCCGGGCTCTTCATCAGCCGTCCCATGCTGTTCCGCGGCGCCTATTCGATCGTGCTGAGCCGCCGCGTCAGCGACACCGACGGCGGCTTCATGGGCGTCGTCGCCGGTTCGATCCGCTTCAGCTATTTTCACGAACTGTTCGAGCGGCTGAACCTCGGCCCCGAAGACACCATCGCCGTACTCAAGCGCGACCGCACCATCATGATGCGGCGGCCGTTCGACCTCGACGTGATCGGCAAGAACCTCGGCACGCGCCAGGACTGGAAGCCGGATAATCTGCGCGCCGGCGGCTCTTATGCCGGTCAAGGCCCCGTCGACACGACTCCGAGGCTGTATGTTCGCAGCAGTGGCCCAAGCCCGCTGTTCGTCGTTGCGGGCAAGCCTCTGAGCGCCGTGTTCGAGCTGTGGCGGAAGGAAGCTTACCGGATCGGTGCCGTGGTGGTTGCGCTCATCCTGTTCATGCTGGGATCGACGCTCGTGCTCGCGCGCGAGATCGGCCGGCGCGCCGAGGCCGAGCGCAAGCTCGAGGAGATGGCGACCACCGACGCGCTCACCGGCCTGAAGAACCGCCGCAAGTTCGATTCCGTCATCGACGTGGAGTGGCGGCGCGCCATGCGCCAGAAGGCGCCGATCGCGCTGCTCATGATCGATGCCGACCACTTCAAGGCCTACAACGACACGTTCGGCCATCAGGCCGGCGACCAGGTGCTGGTCGGCATCGCCATCTGCATTTCGGATTCGGTGAGCCGGGCCGGCGACTGCGCGGCGCGCTATGGCGGCGAGGAATTCGCCGTGCTGCTGCCGAACACGGCGGCCGCCGACGCCTTCAAGGTCGCCGAGGCGATCCGCACCAAGGTGCAGGGCTGGTCCGACGAGGAAGTGATCTCGACGGTGTCCTGCGGCGTCGCCAGCCTCGTTCCCAGCGCCGGCATGGACTGGTCGATCCTGGTCGCCGCCGCCGACAAGGCGCTCTATGCGGCCAAGGCGGGCGGGCGCAACCAGTCGGTGGTGGCGAGCCTGCCGAAGCTGTCGCTGGTGGCGTGAGGCTCAGATGTCATTCCGGGGCGATGCGAAGCATCGAACCCGGAATCTCGAGATCCCGGGTCCGGTCCTTCGGACCATCCCGGGATGACCTCGAAGGCGTTCGCCTTCGAGGTCACTGCCCCAGATACTTCTTCATCTCCGCGATCAAGCCGTCGCGCAGTTCGGGGCGCTTCAGGCCGTAGGCGATGTTGGCGCGCAGGAAGCCGGGCTTGGAGCCGCAATCATGGCGCTCGCCCTCGAACTCGACGCCGTAGAACTTCTGCGATCTGGCGAGGCCGATCATGGCGTCGGTGAGCTGGATCTCGCCGCCGGCGCCGCGCTCCTGCGTCTCCAGGATCTTGAAGATCTCCGGCTGCAGGATGTAGCGGCCGGTGATCGAGAGGTTGGAAGGGGCGGTGCCCTTGGCCGGCTTCTCGACCATGCCGTCGACCTCGAACATCTTGCCGCTGCGCTTGCCGACGCCGCAGATGCCGTATTGATGGGTGAGATGGTCGGGCACCGCCTCGACTGCGATCAGATTGGATTTCTCGCCGAGCGATGATGCCATCTCGATCATCTGCTTGAGGCAGCCCGGCGTGTTGAGCACCAGCTCGTCGGGCAGCACGACGGCGAACGGCTCGTTGCCGACGATGTCGCGCGCGCACCAGACGGCGTGGCCGAGGCCGAGCGGCGCCTGCTGGCGCGTGAAGCTGACGGCGCCCGCTTCGGGCTGGTTCTGCGCCAGGATGTCCTGCTCGGTCTTCTTGCCGCGCGCCGCAAGCGTCGCGTCGAGCTCGTACATCCGGTCGAAATGATCTTCGATGACGTTCTTGTTGCGGCCGGTGACGAAGATGAAGTGCTCGATGCCGGCTTCCCTCGCCTCGTCATAGACGTACTGGATCAGCGGCTTGTCGACGATGGTCAGCATTTCCTTCGGCATCGCCTTGGTGGCAGGCAGGACACGGGTGCCGAGGCCGGCGACGGGGAATACGGCTTTGCGGATCTTCATGGGATTGATCGAATACCTGGGGGCAGATGCGAACGGAGCCGGGAACGGAGCAATGGCATCTTGCTAACCTGTTTGCAGCCGCCAACAAAGGCGGTTGTGGGGCCTCATCCGCGCAGAGTTAAGAAAAAGGCCGCCACCAAAATTTCACCTTTGTTAAGCTATTGGCAACCGGTACCAGGCCTCCTGATGGCGGATTTCTCGGGCCGACGGGTAGGACATGATGCAATCATTGGCAGGGCAGGCAAGGCGGGCGGTATCCGCGACCGGCGCGATGATGGTTGCAGCCACTCTGCTGCTGCCCGCCGTCGCGCATGCCCAGGCGCAGAACGGCCTGTCCAACCTGTTCGGCGGCATCTTCTCCGGCCCCAGCGCGGCGCCCTCGCAAGCCCCGCCGGGCCCCGGCGGCGCACTGCCCTGGAGCGGTGAGGACGGCGCCTCCGGCCATCCGCTGATGACGGCGGCGGCGATCCGCGAGGCGGCCGCCAATTTCAACAATTGCGTCGCCGGGATGTGGCCCGATGCCGCGCGACGCGGCGTCACGCAGGAGAATTTCCAGCGCTTCACCGCCGGGCTGTCACCCGATCTGCGCATCATGGACCTCATGGACTCCCAGCCGGAGTTCACAAAGTCGATCTGGGACTATCTCGACATCCTCGTGAACGACAACCGCCTCGCCAAGGGTCGCGAGGTGCTCGCCAAGTACAAGGCGCAGTTCGACGCCACCGAGAAGGCCACCGGCGTCGACCGCTACATCATCGCCTCGATCTGGGGCATCGAGTCCAACTACTCGACGCAGATGGGCGACCGCAGCGTGCTGCAATCGACCGCGACGCTCGCCTGCATCGGCCGCCGCCAGGCCTATTTCAAGGACGAGTTCCTGTCGGCGCTGGAGATCCTCAACCGCGGCGATCTCAGGCCGGAGCAGTTGCGCGGCTCCTGGGCCGGCGCGTTCGGTCCGACCCAGTTCATGCCGACCGCGTTCAAGCGCTTTGCCGTCGACGGCGACGGTGACGGCCGGCGCGATGTCGTCGACAATCCCACCGATCTGATCGCCTCCACCGCCAACAATCTGAAGAAGGACGGCTGGCAGGCCGGCCAGACCTGGGGCTACGAGGTCGTGGTGCCGCAGGGCTTCAACTACATGCTGGCCGATCGCGCCAAGGCGATGACGATCGCGCAATGGGAGAAGCTCGGGCTGAAGCGGGCGACGGGCCAGCCGTTCCCGCACCCGGCAGAGAAGGCCTATCTGTTGGCGCCGGCGGGCGCGCAAGGCCCCGGCTTCCTGATGCTGCAGAATTACCGCGTCATCATGAAGTACAACCCGGCCGAGGCCTACGCTCTGGCGATCGGCCATTTCGCCGACCGTCTGCGCGGCGGGCAGCCCTTCGTGCAGCCCTGGCCGCGCCAGGAGCGCGAGCTGTCGCGCAGCGAGCGGCTGGAGCTGCAGCAGCTCCTGGCCCAGCGCGGCTTCTACAAGGGCACCCCGGACGGCCAGTTCGGCGGCCAGACGCGGGAGGCGCTGCGCCATTTCCAGGCCTCGATCGGGGTGCCCGCGGACGGGTTTGCCTCCTCCGATGTGCTGGACCGGCTGCGCGGGCGGTAAAATCGCCCCGAAAGTAACCCTGAACAGGGATTTCGGCAGGCAGCCTTGACGCAGGCGGCTGTTCCCCGGTGTATGGGGCAAGAATCTGCAACGGAATTTGCCCGTTTGGCGCCCGATTCCGTTACTATGTAGAGCCAATCCCGATCCCCGTTGCGCGTGCCCGAGATCGCATGTCGAAGCCAAAGTCCTTCTTCAAGGCACTGACCGAGACCGGCCCGTTGATCGCGCTGGGGACGGCGCTTGCGATCCTGGTCGCGGTCGCGGGCCCCGCCTCGGCGCAGTTCTTCAACTTCCCCGGCTTCGGCGGTCCGCCGCAGCGCTCGGCGCCGCCACCTCGCCATGGCGGGGGGGGTGGTGGCGGCGGCGGCTGGTTCGGCGGCGACTTCTTTGCGCCGTTCCAGCAGCAACAGCCGCAGGCGCCGCGCCAGGATTTTTCGCGCGCGCCGGGGCCGGCCAAGCGCGACACCGTGCCTGAGAAGAACGTGCTGGTGCTCGGCGATGCCATGGCCGACTGGCTCGCTTACGGCCTGGAAGACGCCTACGCCGAGCAGCCCGACATGGGCGTGATCCGCAAGCACAAGACCGTTTCAGGCCTGATCAAGTACCAGCCGAAGGGTGAGCCCTCGGACTGGGCGGCGGCGGCCAAGGGCATCCTCGAGACCGAAAAGCCCGACGTGATCGTCGTCATGCTCGGCCTCAACGACCGTGCCGCGATCCGCGAGCCTGCGGCGGAGAAGCCTATCGATAAAGATAAGGACAAGGACAAGAAGAACGACAAGGGCGCGCGCGGCAAGCCGCAAGGTAAAGGCGACGCAAAGCCCGGTGAGACGAAGCCCGGCAACGACACCGCCGCCAAGCCCGGCGACAAGCCGGCCGATGCCGACCTGCCGCAGGACGACGCCGACAACGCCGACACGCCTGCGGCGGCGCCGGAAAAGACGGCCCGCAATCCGAACGGGCTCTACGAATTCCGCGACGAGCGCTGGATCGAGCTCTACGGCAAGAAGATCGAGGAGCTCGCAGCCGTCCTCAAGTCCAAGGGCGTGCCGGTGCTCTGGGTCGGACTGCCCGCGGTTCGCGGACCCAAGGGCACCGCGGATACGCTGTTCCTGGATTCGCTCTATCGCGAGGGCGCGGCCAAGGCCGGCATCACCTATGTCGACGTCTGGGACGGTTTTGTCGACGAAGCCGGCCGCTTCCTGCAGAAGGGCCCGGACTTCGAAGGCCAGATCCGCCAGCTCCGCAGCTCTGACGGCGTCTATTTCACCAAGGCCGGCGCGCGCAAGCTGGCGCACTATGTCGAGCGCGAGATCACGCGCCTCCTCGCCGGCCGCTCCGGTCCGATCGCACTGCCGAGCGAGCCAGCGACTCCCGACACCAGCGCCGAGCCGGGCAAGCCTGCGCCGCGGCCGCTGGCGGGACCGATCGTGCCGCTGGTTGCGGCCTCGATCTCGACCGATCAATTGCTGGGCGGCCCGGGCTCGCGTCCTGCCGCCGTCGATGCGCTCGCAGCGAGGACGATGGTGAAGGGCGAGCCGCTGGCGGCTCCCGCCGGCCGTGCCGACGATTATGCCTGGCCGCGCCGCGAAGTCGGCCGCGAGCAGGCCAAGGGCGATACGCCGATGGCCACGACGACGCCTGAGGGCGGCGCTGCTGGGGGTACACCGGGTGCTGCGGCCGCAATCGCGCCGCCAAAGCTGGCGCCGAAGAAGCCGCCGGTGGTGCAGCAGCCGGCGCAGGCGACGCCGTCATTGCGTGACTTCTTCGGCTTCGGCTCGCCGCAGCCCGCGCCGCCGCGCCAACTGACACCGGCGCCCGGGCCGCGCAATCCAAATCCCAATCCTGGCGCCCCGCGTCCGCCAGCCAACGTCGGCCGTTCCGCCGAGATGTTCCGGTAAGTCGTCTCTGACGATTTCAGATGTCATTCCGGGGCGCGCGGAGCGCGAACCCGGAATCCATTGCCCCATTTGCAATGTTGATGAGTGGATTCCGGGCTCGCGCCAAGAGGCGCGCCCCGGAATGACGCACTCAAGCAACCCCTCAGTAGCGCCAGCGCGGCGGCGGACGGCGTGCGGGGCGCGCCATCAAGAGCGCCAGCGCGAAGCCGATGCCGCCGGCCACCATCAGCGCGCCGAGCGGGTTGTCCTGCACCTTCTTCGACAGCGCCTGCGTGCCATCGCGGAAGGTGTCGCCGCTGTTGTCGTAGGCGTCCTTGGCATAGCTCGTCGCGGTGTCCGCGGCATCGCGCACGGCGTCCTTGGCCTGGCCGTAGAGATTCTGCACCGTGCCTGCAGCTTCGCGTGCCTTGCCTGAGGCCTGCGTCTTGGAATCGCCTGCGATGTCTCCGATCGCGCTTTCCGCCTTGCCTGCGTAGTCCTTGGTGGCTCCGACAATCCGATCCGTATCCATGATGCTCCTCCTCGGGGGTCAGCCCAAGTAACCGATCAGGAGCAGCGCAGTTCCACGCCATGACGAAAGTGTCAGCCTACAAGATCAGCCCGCCATCGACGACCAGCGTCTGGCCGATGATGTAGGACGACAGCGGCGAGGCCAGGAACAGCGCGGCGCCCGCCATGTCGGCCGGCGTGCCCAATCGCCGCAGCGGGATGCGCGCGAGCGCGCCTTCGAGCCGCTTCGGATTGTCGGTCGTCACCTTCGTCATCTTGGTGTCGACGAGCCCCGGCGCGATGCCGTTGACGCGAATGCCGTCCTCGGCCCAGGCCTCGCCCAGCGTCCGCGTCAATCCGACTGCGCCGGTCTTCGAGGCGTTGTAGGCGGGATTGCCCATGGTGGAATGATAGGCCGCGGTCGAGGACACCATGATCAGCGCGCCCTTGGAATCCCGCAACATGGAATGAAACCGCGTGGCGCACGCCATCAGGCTCATCAGATTGACCTCGACAACCTTGCGGAAGCCGGCCATCTCGAACTCGCCGCGGCGATAGAGCACCGCGCCCTGCGCCAGCACGAGGATGTCGAGCCTGTCGAAGGCCGGCTTGAACGCTTCGATCGCACCGGGATTGCTGACGTCGAGCTGCGCGTAGGCGAGCCCCGTGAGATCCGAACCTTCCTCCGCAGAATATTCCGTTGCACGAGCGCGCGTGCCGCACACCGCGACCTCCCCGCCCCTGGCGCGAAACGCCTGCGCGATGCCGTTGCCGATCCCGCTCGAACCGCCGACGACCAGCACCTGCTTGCCTGAGAAATCGAGCTCATTCGCCATCGCAGCCTCCCCTTTTGTTGTGCTTGTTTGACCTGTCTGCGGATCGATGCCAGCCTTGTCAATCATAACAAGAACAAGCAGTTTTTCGAGGAAACAACATGTCCGAGTTCAAAGAGCTCAGCCGGTCCGTCAGGGACCTCACCGTTCTCGTCACTGGAGCTGCCAGCGGCATGGGGCGCGCCACCGCGCGCGTGTTCGCAAGCGAGGGCGCCAACGTTGCCGTCACCGATTTCGACGCGCAAGGCGCGCAGGCGGTGGCGGAGGAGATCGCCGCGCGCGGCGGATCAGCGAAGGCGTGGAGGCTCGACGTTGCCGACGGCGGCGAGATCAAGCGCGTCGTCGGCGATGTCGCCGCGCATTTCGGCGGGCTCGACATCGTGGTCAACAATGCCGGCATCTCCGTGCGCGTCGCGATCGACGACGAGGCCTATGAAGACGCCTGGGCCAGGGGCATTGCGGTGATGCTGACGGCGCATCCGCGCATCATCCGCGCCGCGCTGCCGCATTTGCGCAAGTCGAAGTGTCCGCGCATCGTCAACATCGCCTCGACCGAGGCGCTCGGCGCCACCGCATTGCACAGCCCCTATTCGGCCGCGAAGGGCGGCGTTGCCAGCCTCACCCGCTCGCTCGCCGTGGAGCTCGGCCGCGAAGGCATCACCGTCAACTGCATCTGCCCGGGTCCGATCCGCACGGCGATCACCGACCGCATCTCCGAGGAGCACAAGACGATCTACGCCAAGCGCCGCACCGCCCTCGGCCGTTACGGCGACCCCGAGGAGGTCGCGCACATGACGCTGAGCCTGTGCCTTCCGGCCGCGTCGTTCCTAACGGGTGCGGTCATCCCGGTGGACGGCGGGCTGATGACGCGGAACGCGTGAGAGCCATGCGCGCCGCGCGTTGACAACGACGGATGCCGGAGTAGCTTTTCAGACAGACAGAGCGGAGCAACCGCTCGCGGCACGCGGGAGAGAACGTCATGACGATCGCCATCCGGCAGCTTCAGAAGCATTTTGTCGGCGAGGTCTCAGGCCTCGATCTGCGCAAGCCGCTCACACCGGATGAAGCGCGCGAAGTTGAGGCCGCCATGGACAAATACGCGGTGCTCGTCTTCCACGACCAGGACATCACCGACGCGCAGCAGATGGCGTTCGCGCTGAACTTCGGTCAGCGCGAGGACGCGCGCGGCGGCACCGTGACCAAGGAAAAGGACTACCGGCTGCAATCGGGCCTGAACGACGTCTCCAATCTCGGCAAGGACGGCAAGCCGCTCGCCAAGGACAGCCGCACGCATCTGTTCAACCTCGGCAATTGCCTGTGGCACTCCGACAGCTCGTTCCGCCCGATCCCTGCAAAGTTCTCGCTGCTGTCGGCGCGGGTGGTGAACCCGAAGGGCGGCAACACCGAATTCGCCGACATGCGCGCGGCCTACGACGCGCTCGACGACGAGACCAAGGCGGAGATCGATGACCTCGTCTGTGAGCACTCGCTGATGTATTCGCGGGGATCGCTCGGCTTCACCGAATACACCGACGAGGAGAAGGAGATGTTCAAGCCGGTGCTGCAGCGGCTGGTGCGGACGCACCCCGTGCATCGCCGCAAATCGCTGTATCTGTCATCCCATGCCGGCAAGATCGTCGGCATGAGCGTGCCCGAGGGGCGGCTGCTGCTGCGCGATCTCAACGAGCACGCGACGCAGGCAGAGTTCGTCTACGTCCACAAATGGAAGCTGCATGACCTCGTGATGTGGGACAACCGCCAGACCATGCACCGCGTCCGCCGCTACGACCAGTCGCAGCCCCGCGACATGCGCCGGGCGACGGTGGCGGGGACGGAGCCGACGGTGCAGCAGCAGGCGGCGGAGTGAGCCTTCGTCATTGCGAGGAGCGAAGCGACGAAGCAATCCAGACTGCCCCTGCAGAAAAATCCTGGATTGCTTCGCTACGCTCGCAATGACGGCGGTGAAAGCGTCGCGACACGCATCAAGGCGCTACGCGTGCCCGGCTTCGTTCGAGAGCATGCCGGGGTCGATACCGATCTTGCGCAGCGCGCGGGAATATTTGTCGTCGACGTCGTCGCCGAAGATCAGATCCGCGTCCGCGTCGCAATGCAGCCAGCCATTGCTCTGGATCTCGGTCTCGAGCTGGCCCGGCGCCCAGCCGGCATAGCCGAGCGCGAGAATGGCGTGCTTGGGGCCGGAGCCGTTGGCGATGGCGCGCAGGATATCGACGGTCGCGGTGAGGCAGACGCCGTCGTCGATCCGCAGCGTCGCGTTCTCGATGTAGAAGTCGCTGGAATGCAGCACGAAGCCGCGGCCGGTGTCGACCGGGCCGCCACGCAGCACCTTCATGCTTTCGGCATTCTCCGGCAGCTTGATGTGTTCGCCCTTCTTGATGATCCCGAGCTGCTGCAACAGCTCGGGGAAGTCGATGCTGCCGGCCGGATGGTTCACGATGATGCCCATCGCGCCCTCCGCCGAATGGGCGCAGAGATAGATCACCGAACGTTCGAAGCGGGAATCGCCCATCACGGGCATCGCGATCAGCAGCCGGCCGTCGAGATAGCCGGCCGAATTGGGCAGCGCGGGGCTCGGCTTTCGGGTGCTTTCGCCCGTTCTCTTGCCTGTGGGAGCCATCGGTGAAGCACTCCGGTTTCAATTCCTATCCTGATGTCGGACCTTGCCGCTGTCAAATCAAGGCTTGCAGAGACTTGGTTGAAGTGCATCCATCACAAGCAATTCAATGGTTTGCGCGAGGGCGACCCTGTAAAGACTTAGCATGCTCACAAGAGTTCCCCTGCGTGCGGCGATTGGCGTCGCGACAACCCTGCTTGCGTCGTCGTTGGCCATCGCGGCCCGCGCCGACGACGCTTCGCCGTGGCAGCGCGACGGACATTCCGCAGTGCGGCTGTTGGCGGGATCGCGCAGCGGCGCCGTCCTGCTCGGCGGTATCGCCTTCCAGCTCGAGCACGGATGGAAAACTTACTGGCGTACCCCCGGCGATTCCGGCGTTCCACCTCGGTTCGACTTCTCGAAGTCGGAGAATGTCGAGGCGGTAACGGTGATGTGGCCTGCGCCATTGAAATTCGACGATGGCGCCGGCGGCCATTCGATCGGCTATCACGATCAGATCGTGCTGCCCTTGCGCATCGTCGCCAAGGCGGCCGACAAGCCCGTGACCTTGCGCGCCGAGATCAATTACGCCGTGTGCGAGAAGCTCTGCATTCCGGTCGATGCCAAGCTTGAGCTCGGCTTCAACAACGTCGCCTCGACCGAGGACGCCAATTTGCGTGCCGCGCTCGACACCGTGCCCAAGCCTGCCAATATCGGCGATCCCAATCCTCTCACCATCCGCGACGTCAAGCGCGACGGTCCCAAGAATGTGGTGGTCGACGTCGTCGCGCCTGACGGCAGCAACGTCAATCTGTACGTGGAAGGGCCGGCGCCCGATTGGGCGCTGCCGATTCCGGAGCCGGTCAAAGACAGCCCGACCGGCGTCAAACGCTTCTCGTTCGAGCTCGACGGCCTGCCGCCGGGCGCCAGGCCCGAGGGCGCGGCGTTGAAGTTCACATTGGTCGGGCCGGAAAAGTCGTACGAGTTCAATACGAATTTGGAGTGAGGGGGCGCTGTCGATTCGACACTCCTCCGGCACACCAGCTGAACGTGGGCCAAGAGCTCCACCCAACCGAATCTTAACGAATGGTTGCTAAGTCCCGGGCCTGCCGCAGCACGCGGGACGCCCTGGGGACTTTTCGTGGCCGTGATGGATGCACAACCCGCAACGACCGGACCGGCCGGGCTGATCGCGCGGGTGCGGGCCAAGCTTTCGGGCGGGTCGAGCGAGGCCTCGCTGACGCGGCGGCTCGCCGGCACCATCTTCATCATCCGCGTCATCAGCGCCGGGCTCGCCTATGTCTCGCAGGTGCTGCTGGCGCGCTGGATGGGGACGTCCGACTACGGCATCTATGTCTATGTCTGGACCTGGGTGCTGCTGCTCGGCAGCATGATGGATTTCGGCATCTCGGCCTCGGCGCAAAAGATCATTCCGGAGTATCGCGCCAGTGGCGACCACGCGCTTCTGCGCGGCTTCCTCGCGGGCAGCCGCTGGCTCACTTTCGCAGTGTCCACGCTGGTGTCGCTCGGCCTTGCCGGCATCGTCAAGCTGCTGTCGCCGTGGCTCGATCCGTCCGAGGTGCTGCCACTCTATATCGGCTGCATGACGCTGCCCGCCTTCGTCGTCGCCAACACCCAGGACGGCATCGCGCGCTCGCATGACTGGATGCAGCTTGGCCTGATGCCGCAATTCATCATCCGCCAGGCGCTGATCATCGGCATTACGGGCGCTGCCTTCCTGCTCGGCTATCATCTCGGCGCCGTCGCCGCGATGGTTGCGAGTGCGGGCGCCGTGTGGATCGCGATGACGGGGCAGATGGTGGTGCTGAACCGGAAGCTCGCCGATCACATCGCGCCCGGACCTAAGACTTATGATGTCGGCGGCTGGCTCGCCGTCTCGCTGCCGATCCTGCTGGTCGAGAGCTTCTATCTGCTGCTGTCCTACACCGACGTGCTGGTGCTGCAGCAGTTCCGCCCCTCCGACGAAGTCGGCGTCTACTTTGCGGTGGTGAAGACGCTGGCGCTGGTCTCGTTCATCCACTACGCGATGTCGGCGACGACGGCGCATCGTTTCGCCGAATACAACGCCAGCGGCGACAAGGCTCGGCTGTCGGCCTATGTCGCGCATGCGATCAACTGGACGTTCTGGCCGTCGCTGGCGGCGACAATCGTGCTGCTCGCGCTCGGCAAGCCGCTGCTCTGGCTGTTCGGGCCGCAATTTGTGGTCGGTTACGACATCATGTTCGTCGCCGCGATCGGCCTCGTGGTGCGCTCTGCGATCGGGCCGGTCGAGCGACTGCTCAACATGCTCGGCCAGCAGAAGATCTGCGCGCTGGCCTATGCGCTGGCCTTCGTGATGAACCTCGTGCTCTGCATCGCGCTGGTGCCGCGCTACGGCGGCCATGGCGCCGCGGCCGCGACTTCGATCTCCCTCACCTTCGAGACGGTGCTGCTGTTCTGGATCGTGCGGCGGCGCCTCGGCCTGCACGTGCTGGCGTTTGGAAAATAGACGTTCGGCGACTGCGACGCCTGCTGCTTCGTGGGGAACGGCTCTGTCAGCGCGCGCTCGGGAACGAGACAAAACGCCTCTCCATTCGGACCTTGAAGCAAAATTTTTCTTATTCTGGCCAGACAGTTGCGCGGTAGGGGAACCTTATTCTACCTCGTATTGCCTAACCGCCGAGATCAACCTAAGATTCCCTCGAGATGTTCGACCCACTCTACGTCGCCTCTGGCTTTGGCGTCGGCCTGCTTGTCGGGATGACCGGCGTGGGCGGCGGCTCGTTGATGACGCCTCTCCTGATTCTGCTGTTCGGTGTTCATCCCTCGACGGCGGTCGGAACCGACCTGCTCTATGCCGCCGCGACCAAGACCGGCGGCAGCCTGATGCATGGCTGGTCGCGCAGCGTGCACTGGCCGGCGGTGCTGCGGCTCGCCTGCGGCAGCATTCCAGCGAGCGCGCTGACGCTGCTGGTGCTGTGGAAGCTCGACCTCAAAAGCGATTCCGAGCGCAGCCTGGTCAATCTGGTGCTGTGCTTCGCGCTGCTGCTGACTGCGACGTCGCTGATCTTCCGCAAATCGATCATGGAGCGCTACCGCGGCCGGCTGGAGCGTCTCGACGATCGCACCACAGGGATCGCGACCGTGGTCACCGGGATCGTTCTCGGCGTGCTGGTGTCGATCTCGTCGGTCGGTGCCGGCGCGGTCGGCGTCACCGTGCTGCTGCTGCTCTATCCGCGCCTGCCGATGGTGACCATCGTCGGCTCCGATATCGCCCATGCAGTGCCGCTGACGCTGGTCGCCGGCATCGGGCACTGGGCGCTCGGCGACGTCGATTGGGCGCTGATGGGCGTATTGCTGATGGGCTCGCTGCCCGGCATCATCGTCGGCAGCTACAGCGCGACCCGCGTACCCGAGACGGTGTTGCGCCTGACGCTTGCCAGCGTGCTGTTCGTGGTCGCCGGCAAGATCGTGTTTGCGGAATTGGATTTGTCGTCGGCGTTCGTGACCGCGCTGGCCTGGACGCATTGAAGCCCGACCGGATTGACAGAATCGCAGGGTGGGCAAAGTGCAAGCGTGCCCACCGTCTCTTCATCGGGAAAAATGGTGGGCACGGCGCTGACGCGCCTTTGCCCACCCTACGGCACCGCCGTCTTACTCCGCGGTCCAGCCGCCGTCGATCGAGAGGTTGGTGCCGGTGATCTGGGCGGCGTCATCGCTGCACAGGAACAGCGCCAGCGCGGCGACCTGGTCGGAGGTGACGAACTCCTTGGTCGGCTGCGCGTCGAGCAGCACGTCGTTGATGACCTGCTCGCGCGTCAGGTTGCGCGCCTTCATGGTGTCGGGAATCTGCTTCTCCACCAGCGGCGTCCAGACATAGCCGGGGCTGATGCAGTTGCAGGTGATCTTGTGGGTTGCGACCTCGAGCGCCACGGTCTTGGTGAGACCGGCGATGCCGTGCTTGGCCGAGACGTAGGCCGACTTGAAGGGCGAGGCGACCAGCGAGTGCGCGGACGCCGTGTTGATGATGCGGCCCCAGCCCTTCTTCTTCATGCCGGGCACGGCGGCGCGGATGCCATGGAAGGCCGAGGACAGGTTGATCGCGATGATCTGGTCCCACTTCTCGATCGGAAACTCCTCGACCGGCGAGACGAACTGAATGCCGGCATTGTTGACGAGGATGTCGACCGAGCCGAACGTCGTCTCGCCGAGCGCGATCATCCCGGCGATCTCGGCGGGCTTGGTCATGTCGGCCGGCGAATAGATCGCCTTCACCTTGAAGTCCTGCTCGATCTTGGCGCGTTCCTTCTCGATGTCCTCGGGCGCGCCGAAGCCGTTGATGACGACGTTGGCACCGGCGCCGGCGAATGCACGCGCATAGGCGAGCCCGATGCCGCTGGTGGACCCGGTCACGACGGCGTTCTTGCCTGACAGACTACCCATTTGATTCGCTCCTTTTTGCCGGGGGCGCGGACACGTCCCCCGTGAGATCGTAGGTCACCATGGTCTCGCCGGACTGCGGCCGTTCGAGCCAGTCCTTGTGACGCATCGACAGATGCACGTCGTTCACGCCGGCCTCCCAGTGCTCGACCATCGCGACGTGCGAGAAGTCGTAATCCTTGGAGGAGGATTCGTAGTTCTTGCTGCGGTAGATCAGATGCACCACGGTGACGGTGCTTTCGCGCGACACCTTGGCGAGGAATTCGACGGAGGGGTCGTTCTTCAGATAATCCGGCAATTTCCCGATCAGGTCGCGCACCGCCCTGCGCGCGTTGTGCAGCTGCTTGTTCTTGTCGGTGTTCATCCGCGTGCGGCTGGAATAGCGGATGTCCTTCTCCCGCTCGGCGGCCTCCAGCAGCGAGGTCGGCAGATCGCCGCGCGCGGAGAACAGGTCGACCTGGAAGATCAGCATGTCGCGATCGACCTCGGCGTCGAGCACGTAGTCGAGCGGGGTGTTGGAGGCGATGCCGCCGTCCCAATAGTACTCGCCGTCGATCATGACCGAGGGAAAGCCGGGCGGCAGCGCGACGGAGGCCATGATGTGCTCGGGGCCGATTTTCTTGCCGAGCTTCTTGAACTCGTAATTGTCGAAATACTTGAAATTACCGGAGGTGACGCCGACCGCACCCACCGACAGGCGCGTCTTCAGGTCGTTGATACGATCGAAATCGACGAGACGCTCCAGCGTCTTCTTCAGCGGTGCGGTGTCGTAATAGCTCTCGGCCTGCGGGCTACCGGGCGGCCAGAGCGGCGCCGGCGGAATGCGCGGCGTGAAAAAGCCGGGCACGCCGAAAGTCGCGATCAGCGCGGCGCTGGTCGAGTTGAACAGCTCACGGCTGTGGTCGCTCTTGCCGATCGGCTTCCACGGCACCGGCGCGGACACCATCTCCCAGAATTCCTTGAGCCGCTTGACGCGCGTCGGGCCTTCGTTGCCGGCGATGATGGCGGCGTTGACCGCGCCGATCGAGATGCCGGCGACCCATTCCGGCTCGAAGCCGAAGCCGCACAGCGCCTGATAAGCGCCGGCCTGATAGGAGCCGAGCGCACCGCCGCCCTGCAGGACCAGGACGCGTTGCGCATTCGCGGGGATGCTGGCGGATTCCGGACGATGATCTGTCATGGGGAAACAATAGCAAATGGCAGGCCACCGTGACGACACTCCGCCGCGGCGTCAATGCATGCCCGGATCAAGTCTGGCTTATCGCTCCGTCGAGGCCAGGATCATGGTCCAGAACACCTTGTATTTGGTGCCGGGAGCATAGCTCGCCGCGATGCCTAATTTTGTGACACCGCTCTTGAGCATGTTGGCGCGGTGCGGGGGCGAGTCGCGCCAGCCGGAGAATGCTTCCGCCAGCGTATGATAGCCGGCCGAGATGTTCTCGACCGCCACGGTCGCGGGATAGCCGCCGACGGCAAGGCGCTTGGCGAGGGGCGCGCGGACGTCGTGGTCCATCTTGTTGGCTGCCGCCATGGCCTGGGATTGCGATTCGGCAAGCCGCATCAGGTCGGGGTCGACCACGACCATGCCGAGCATGTTGTTCTGGCGATATTGCGAGATCATCACCGCGGCCGCCTGCGCGTCGAGCTTGGCGCCCGGAACCGCCATGTCGGCATACATGGACGGCTGCTGGACCGGTGCTTCGTTGCCGGCACAGCCGGCGAGCAGCAAAGTGATGAGAATTGCGGCCGCAGCGCGCATAGAGTTGCCCCCGAATGAGGGGCCGTTGTTGCATACCAACAATGGCTGAAAGGTGAATTTTGAGGAAAATCGTAGCGGTCATTCCGGGCGAGGCGAATCGCCGAACCCGGAATGACGGGGACCTATCCCGCAAAAATCCGGTAACGGCGCGGCTCGAGGCCGATGGCGTCGCCGACGCGCAGTTCCTTGTCGCGGGGGGCGTCGATCTCGATGGTCCTGCCGCCCGACAGCACGACCTCGGCCCGCTGCACCGGACCAAAATTGCGGACGTGCTGCACGGCGGCCTCGAAGGCGCCGCTGCCGGGCGGGCCGACCAGCATGTCATGTCGCCGCACGAACAGCCTTGACGCGCCAGGCGCAAGCCCGTCCGCCGCAAGGGCGAGCGGCCGGTCGCCGAGCCTGACGACGCCACCCTCGACCTGAACCGGCAGCTCGATGGATTCACCGATGAAGCCGTGGACGAACGCGCTTGCCGGCCGCTCATAGACGTCGTCGGGCGAGCCGATCTGCTCGATCCTGCCCTTGTCCATCACCACGACGCGATTGGCGACTTCCAGCGCCTCCTCCTGGTCATGGGTGACGAAGATCGAGGTGACGTTGATCTCGTGGTGCAGCGAGCGCAGCCATTTGCGCAGCTCCTTGCGTACCTTGGCATCGAGCGCGCCGAACGGCTCGTCGAGCAGCAGGATGCGCGGCTCGATCGCCAGCGCGCGGGCGAGCGCGATGCGCTGGCGCTGGCCGCCGGAGAGCTGGCTCGGATAGCGGTCGGAAAGCCAGTCGAGTTGCACGAGGTCGAGCAGCTCCTTGACCCGCGCGCGGATCGCCGCCTCGTCCTTCCGGACCGCGCGCGGCTGCACGCGCAGGCCGAAGGCGATGTTCTCGAACACGGTCATGTGGCGGAACAGCGCGTAATGCTGAAACACGAAGCCGACATGGCGTTCGCGCGCGCCCTGCGCCAGCGCGTCCTCGCCGTTGATGAGGACCTCACCGGCGTCGGGCCAGTCGAGCCCGGCGACGATCCGCAGCAGCGTGGTCTTTCCCGAGCCTGACGGCCCAAGCAGCGCCACCAGCTCGCCGCTCTCGACCTTGAGGTCGACGCCGTCGAGCGCCCTGAAGCTGCCGAAGGTCTTGACCAGGTTTTTGACTTCAATGGTCATTTGCGCCTTGTCCTTCGTCGAGGTGACGTTCGAGAACGGTCTTCGCAATCAGCGTGATCAGGGCCAGCACCGCCAAGAGCGAAGCGATCGCGAAGGCGGCGACGAACTGGTATTCGTTGTAGAGGATCTCGACCAGCAGCGGCATCGTGTTGGTCTCGCCGCGGATGTGCCCGGAGACGACGGAGACCGCGCCGAACTCGCCCATCGCCCGCGCATTGCAGAGCAGCACACCGTAGAGCACGCCCCATTTGATGTTGGGCAGCGTGACGCGGAAGAAGGTCTGCAGACCCGAAGCGCCGAGCGAGATCGCCGCCTCCTCCTCCTGCGTCCCCTGTTCCTGCATCAGGGGGATCAGCGCGCGCGCCACGAAGGGGAAAGTGACGAAGGTGGTGGCGAGCACGATGCCGGGCACCGCGAACAGGATCTGGATGTCGTGGTCGCGCAGCCAGCCGCCGAAATAGCCCTGCGCACCGAACAGCAGCACGAAGACGAGGCCGGAGATCACCGGGCTCACCGAGAACGGCAGGTCGATCAGCGTGATCAGGAAGGTCTTGCCGGGAAAGTCGAATTTGGCGATCGCCCAGGCGGCGACGAGTCCGAACACGAGATTGAGGCCGACCGAGGTCGCGGCGACCAGCAGCGTCAGCCTGACCGCAGCCAGCGCCTCGGGCTCGGCAAGCGCGGCCAGATAGGCAGCGATCCCCTTCGCGAACGCGTGCGCGAACACCACGACCAGCGGCAGCACGACGAAGACGGAGAGAAACGCGATCGCGATCGCGATGACGGCGATGCGCACGGCCTTCGGCTCGGTGCGGAGATTGTCCCGCGCGAGGGCTTCACGCGCCCGGACCGTCTCGTCGGACGAGGTGACCGGGCCTGAATGAACAATCTGCATCGTCATGGTCCGCTCTCAGCGCGCCGGGATCCGGCTCTGCGCCCAGCGCTGGAGCCGGTTGACGGCGAAGATGACGACGAAGGACACGACGAGCATGACCACCGCGATGGCGGTCGCGTCGGCGTAGCGGAATTCGGACAGCCGGATCACGATCAGGAGCGGCGCGATCTCGGACACGTTGGGCAGGTTGCCGGCGATGAAGATCACCGAGCCGTATTCGCCGACCGCGCGGGCGAAGGCGAGCGCGAACCCGGTCAGCAGCGCCGGCGCCAGCGAGGGCAGGATCACGCGGATGATGGTCTGCCAGCGGCTGGCGCCCAGGCTGCCGGCGGCCTCCTCGATCTCGGGATCGAGATCCTGCAGCACCGGCTGCACGGTGCGCACCACGAAGGGGATGCCAATGAAGATCATGGCGACGAAGATGCCGACCGGCGTGAACGCCACCTTGAGGCCGAGCGCCGCAAGCGGCGCGCCCAGCCAGCCCTTCTCGGCGAACAGCGCGGTCAGCGCGACGCCCGCGACCGCCGTCGGCAGCGCGAAGGGCACGTCGACGATGGCGTCGAACAGCCGCCGGCCGGGGAAACGGTAGCGCACCAGCGCCCAGACGACGATGCTGCCCATGACGAGATTGACGCAGGCCGCCGCGAAGGCGAGGCCGAACGAGACGCGCAGGGCATTCAAGGTGCGGCGGCTGGTGAGGATGTTCCAGAACTGCTCCGGACTGAGCTCGAGCGATTTCAGGAACAGCCCCGCCAGCGGAATCAGGATGATGACGGACAGCCAGGATAGCGTCAGCCCCATCGTGAGACCGAAGCCCGGCAATGTCCGGCGTCGTGCTGCGAGTGCGCTCACCAGGCCCCCGTTCAAGCCCCGTCGACGGCGTCCGATCAGTTCTTGTAGATCTGATCGAAGATGCCGCCGTCGGCGAAATGTTCCTTCTGCGCCTTGGTCCAACCACCGAAAACGTCGTCGACCGTGAAGAGCTCGACCTTGGCGAAGGCGTTTTCATACCTCTTGGCGATCTCGGCATCGCGCGGACGGTAGAAGTTGCGCGCGGCGATCTCCTGTCCCTCCTTAGTATACCAATACTGAAGGTAGGCGTCGGCGGCGTTGCGCGTGCCCTTCCTGTCGGCCACCTTGTCGATGATCGCGACCGGCGGCTCGGCGAGGATCGACTGCGGCGGTGCCACGATCTCGAACTTGCTGGCGCCGAACTCCTTCAGCGCGAGGAACGCCTCGTTCTCCCAGGCGAGCAGTACGTCGCCGACGCCGCGCTCGACGAAGGTCACGGTCGCGCCGCGCGCGCCGGTATCCAGAACTGGCACCCGCTGGTAGAGCTTTCCGATGAAATCCTTGGCCTTCTCGGCCGAGCCATATTTCTTCTGCGCAAAGCCCCAGGCTGCAAGATAATTCCATCGCGCGCCGCCCGATGTCTTCGGGTTTGGCGTGATCACCGCGACATCCGGCTTGATCAGATCGTCCCAGTCCTTGACCGCCTTGGGATTGCCCTTGCGCACCAGAAACACGATGGTCGAGGTGTAGGGTGACGAGTTCTGCGGCAATCGCTTCTGCCAGTCGGCCGCGGTGAGGCCCTTGCTGGCGATCGCGTCGATGTCATAGGCGAGCGCGAGCGTCACGACATCGGCCTGCAAGCCGTCGATCACGGCACGCGCCTGCGAACCGCTGCCGCCATGCGACTGCTTGATCTCGACGCTCTTGCCGGTCTCCTTCCGATAGGCGTTCGCAAATGCCTTGTTGAACTCGGCATAGAGCTCGCGCGTCGGATCGTACGACACGTTCAACAGGCTGATATCAGCAGCGCGAGCCGAGCCTGCCAAGAAAACCGTCGCGAGAATTCCTGCGGCGAGCGGAACGATACGGCGCATCATGTCCATCTCCATTCACTTCACTGACGCCGGTGTCAGCGAAGGCATGCAGGTGAAACTCGCGGCGAAACGCGCTTAAGTCAACGAAACCGGATTTTCTTGTTCGAAGCAGGGCAGCGCGGCCGTGCTACGAAGTCTTCATCGTGTGGATGCCGCATTCTGTCTTGGCTCGGCCGCGCCAGCGACCGGCGCGTTCGTCCTCGCCCTCGGCCGTTCTGCTCGTGCAGGGCATACACCCGACCGAGCGGAAACCGGAGGCGACCAGCGGATGACGCGGCAATTTGGCGCGGAGGAAGATCGCCTCGAGCTCCTCACGCGAGACGTTGGCGAAGGGATTGAACTTCAGCCGCGCACCATCGTCCTCGACGACGGGAATATCGGCGCGCGTATTGCCCTGGAAGCGCTTGCGGCCGTTGAGCCAGGCCGAGAACGGCGTCAGCGCACGCGCCAGCGGTTCCACCTTGCGGATGCGGCAGCACGCGTC
>RXJC01000570.1 GCA_003963435.1 Bradyrhizobiaceae bacterium
GCGAGCGCGCCTTGCCTGCTCAACCGCTCTGAACGTCGTCCCATGTTCCCTACCAGTTGTTCCGCTCTGCGGAATTAAATTCCACTTGCAGACGACGCTACCTCAGGCGTTTTGCGACGACAACAAAAAGGCGATGGCATGCCAGCAATTAAGATCGCCACGGAGATCACAGGACGCGTCTGCGCAACTCCCGTGCAAGTTGGAGGAACCCTCGCAGATGGCGACGACGTTGTGGTGTTCGAGGCCATGAAGATGGAGATACCGGTGCCCTCGCCCGCGAACGGCACCATCGCCTCGCTTCTGGTGAAATTCGATGACGTCATTGCGGAGGGACAGGCAATCGCGATCGTCACGACCTGACTGCATTCTCCGATACTTCCGCGACAATATGTCAGTCGCATTCCCGCATGCGCGGTACGGCGTTGCCATCGCTTGATGGCAGTGACATGATCTGTTGCAAACAAAACGTTGTTTCAAACAAAGAAAGAAAATCCTCGCGGCAAAGCGAGGATCATTGGAGGGAAACATGCTTCGTGGGCTGCTCATGCTCGCGCCTGCTTTGGTTGCGGGCATTTCGTTTGCGTCTACACGCTATGCGGTCGCCGAAGACATCAAGCTGCCGGCGACATTGACGTTCACCGCCTACGACACCGGAACCGCGGGCTTCAACATCGCGGTCGGCGTCGGCAAGATGATGAAGGACAAATACGGCACCGACGTGCGCGTGCTCCCCGCAGGCAACGACGTCGCCCGGCTTGCGCCGCTGCGCGCCAAGCGCGCGGCGGCCTCCGCGATGGGGTCCGGCACCTATTTCGCGCAGGAAGGCGTGTTCGAGTTCGGCGCGAAGGAATGGGGCCCGCAGCCGCTCCAGATCCTGCTCTCGACCGTCGACTGCAATTGCGGCTCGCTCGGGGTCGCCGCCGACACCGGCGTGAAGGAGCTGAAAGACCTCAAGGGCAAGCGCGTCGGCTTCGTGGTCGGCTCGCCGGCGCTGAACCAGAACTCGCTGGCGGTGCTGGCCTTCGCCGGGCTGACCAAGAACGACGTCAAGGCCGTCGAGTTCGCAAGCTACGGCGCGATGTGGAAGGGCCTGATCAACAACGACGTCGATGCCGCCTTCGGCACCACCATCACCGGCCCCGCCAAGGAGGCCGAGACCTCGCCGCGCGGCCTGATCTGGCCGCCGCTGCCGGCCAAGGACAAGGAAGGCTGGGCGCGCATGCATAAGGTCGGCTCGTTCTTCTTCCCGCAGGTGGCCACCTGCGGCGCCGGCATCTCGCCGGAGAAGCCGGTCGAGCTCGGCAACTACCCCTACCCGATCATCGTCGCCTACGCTTCGCAACCGGCCGACCAGGTCTATGCGATGACGAAGGCCATGATCGTCAACTACGACGCCTACAAGGATTCCGCGCCCGGCGCGGGCGGGCTTGCAGCCGATCGCCAGACCAAGAACTGGGTGGTGCCGGTGCATCCCGGCGCGGTGAAGGCGCTCAAGGAGGCCGGACAATGGAGCGATGCGCAGGAGACGCACAACAACAAGCTGATCAAGCGGCAGGAGGTGCTTGGCGCGGCGTGGGCTGATTACGGCAAGTCCAATCCGCCGTCGGATGACAAGGCCTTCCTCGAGGGCTGGATGAAGGCCCGCGCCACGGCGCTTGCGAAAGCCGGCATGCCGAACGGCTTCGACGAATAGAACGCGATGTTGTTGCGTTTGATCGCAGCCCCACGAGCGGTGCGCTCCCTCTCCCGCTTGCGGGAGAGGGGTGGGGAGAGGGTTTCTCCGCAGTGGGATTCCCCCAGGGGAGACAGCCCTCACCCGCGCCTTCGGCGCGACCTCTCCCGCAAGCGGGAGAGGTTGAGCTCGCGGCGCGAGCGATTCAAACAACTGTCATTCGCCTAATCTGCTTCAGTAGCCCACACGCGGGGTCGCTTATGTCCTCTCTCAGCTCCACCGCCCCGCAAGACGAGGCCAAGCGGGTCGTGTTCGACGACCCGCACGGTGCCGCCGGCACCATGCAGGAGGCTGAGGTCACGCGCGTGCGCGCGCTTCGCGGCGGCTGGCGCTGGCTGCTGGTGGCCGCGACCGCGGCCACCATCCTGCTCTGCATCAACCAGCAATTCTCGCTGCGCTTTTTCATCGGCTACACCCAGCTCAACACCGAGTATTTCTATCTCCTGATCGCGTTGATGCTGCCGTTCACCTTCCTGATCTTCCCGGGCACCGAGCGCGCACCGCTCGACCGCGTCCCCTGGTACGACCTCGTCCTGTTCGTCGTGACCTTCGGCGCGGCGCTGCTGCTGATGACGAACGTGCGCAAGGCGGCCGAGGCCGGCTGGGAATTCGGCGGCGCGCCGAACAACGTGATCGCCGCGGGCCTCGTGATGTGGGCGATGCTGATGGAGGCGCTGCGCCGCACCGGCGGCTGGAGCCTGCTCTTGAGCGTGCTTCCCTTCACGGTCTATCCGCTGTTCGCCGAGGCCGGCTGGCTCGGCCCGTTCCGCGGCACGCAATCGACGATCGAACAGGCGACCGCCTATCACGTGCTGTCGGGCGAGAGCCTGCTCGGCATTCCCATTCAGGCCTTTGCCGACACCGTGATCGGCTTTCTGGTGTTCGGCACCGCGCTGATGATGACCGGCGCCGGAAAATTCTTCATCAACCTCGCTTTCGCGCTGTGCGGCACGTTCCGCGGCGGCGCGGCAAAGGTCTGCATCTTCGCCAGCGGCCTGCTCGGCATGATGTCGGGGTCGATCATCTCCAACGTGCTGACCGCCGGCACCATGACCATCCCCGTGATGAAGAAGAGCGGTTTTCGCGCCTCCTATGCCGGCGCGATCGAGGCCTGCGCCTCGACCGGCGCGGTGCTGGCGCCGCCGGTGAT
>RXJC01000205.1 GCA_003963435.1 Bradyrhizobiaceae bacterium
CGCGCCGTCCGCGTTCCGCATCAGGTCGAGCGCGGCGAGAAGATAGAACCCGGTCACCGGGCCGCCGGCGTCCTTGATCGTCGTCCAGGTGCTGCGCTCGCGCCAGGCCGGGTTGATCTTGCCCAAGGTCTCCCTGGCCGCGCCTGCTTCAGGCATCGCCTTCAGATTGCGCGACGTGCTGGTGAGGATGGTGCGAAAGCCGTTCAGGGCGTAGTTCAGCCGCTTTGCCGCGATCGCGATCGTGCCGGAGGCGCGCGCCGCCTGGATGTCGCTTGCCAAGGCGGCATAGGCCTTCTCGTCCGGCAGATCCCTGCCGTCCCAATCGGCGAGGGCAGCTATGGTTTGAGGCAGAACCTGACGCACCTCCCGGTCATCGACCGCGCGCCACAGCATGCCGGCGATGGGGCCGGCAAAGGTGAAGAGCAGGAAGACGAGAAGCGGCAGGACCAGCGCCAATGCCTTGACCTGGCGCGCGCGCTCTGCACGCCTCAATCGGCGCTTGAGCGGCACCTCGGTCGACGCATTGGCGCCGGTCAGGAACGCTTCCGTCATCGGTTGAGCCTTGCGCGGCGCGCTACTTCGCGGCCCATTTGTTGAAGCGCTCGGTCAGGCGGTCGATGTTCTCGAGCCAGAAGGCCACGTTGATCTCGACCGCGTTCTTGATGTTGTCGGGCGCGGTCGGAAGGTCCTTCAGAACGGCGGGCGCAAGCTTGCCGGCCGCGTCCTTGTTCGATGTGCCATAGGCGATGTTCTCCGACAGTTTTGCCTGGTTCTCCGCCTTGCCGGCGAAGTCGAGGAACTTGTAGGCGGCGTCCTTGTTCGGGCTGCCCTTCAGGATGACCCAGCTGTCGAGCGTGAACAGCGCGCCGTCCCACACCATGCCGAAATTCTTCTTCTCGTTCTTGTTCGCGGTGTCGATGCGGCCATTGTAGACCGAGGTCATCGCCACCTCGCCGGAAGCGAGCAGTTGCGGCGGCTGGGCGCCGGCCTTCCACCAGACGATGTCGCCCTTGATGGTGTCGAGCTTCTTGAACGCGCGATCGACGCCTTCGTCGGTCGCCAGCACCTTGTAGACGTCCTTCGGCGCGACGCCGTCGGCCATCAGCGCGATCTCCAGCGTTGTCTTCGGGCCCTGACGCAGGGCGCGCTTGCCGGGAATCTTCTTGGTGTCGAAGAAGTCAGCCCAGCCTTTGGGGGCTTCCTTCAGCTTGTCCTTGTCGTAGCCGAGCACGAAATCATAGAGGATGGCGCCGACGCCGCACGGATTGACCGACGGCGGAATGTAGGCCGCCTCGCCGCCGATCTTGCTATAGTCCATCTTCTCGAACAGGCCTTCCTCGCAGCCGACCGCGAGCTCGTCGCTCTCGACCTGGACGACGTCCCAGGTGGCAGCGCCGCCCTGCACCTTGGCGCGCAGCACGCCGACGCCGCCGTCCCAGGACTCGTCGTTCATGGCAATTCCGGCCGCCTTCTTGAACGGCTCGAAGTAGACCTTCTTCTGGGCATCCTGGTAGGCGCCGCCCCACGACACCACGGTGAGGTCACGCGCCTCCGCGACCGTCGTCAGCGCAGCGCCGGCGCTGAATGCCGCGGCGAAACCCAGGGCAATCGTCTTGCGCTTCAGCATGGTCTTGGTTCCTTCTTCGTGTGAGTTGCGTTGATGTGGATTGCTCTCGGGTCGGCTTTGCGTCGGATCAGACGGGATCAAGGGCGAGGCAGTCTTCGGGGCGGAAGGTGACGAAGATGCTTTCACCGGGTCGCAGGCTGCCATGCGCCCCCGGCTGAAGCTTGACCATGAACTCTTCGTTGCCGGCGACGTCGAGCACGGCCAGCGCGTGGTCGCCGAGATAGATGGTGTTCTGCACCTTGGCCGGCAGGCGGTTCGCCCCCTCGCCGGAGCTGCCGTCCGGAACCAGCGTGACGCGCTCCGGCCGTACCGACAGCGAGGTCGATGCGCCCGCGCCCGCGATGTTGACCGCCCGCGCGGTGACGGTGCCGCCGCCGGCCAGCCCAACCCGGCAGTAGTCCTTGTCGACCGTCTCGACGGTGCCTGAAAGCACGTTGTTCTCGCCGATGAAATGGGCGACGAAGCTGTTCACCGGATGCTCATAGAGCGCGTCGGGCTTGTCGATCTGCTGCACGATGCCGTCGTTGAATACGGCGATGCGGTCCGACATGGTGAGCGCCTCGCTCTGATCGTGGGTGACGTAGACGATCGTGATGCCCATCCTCTCGTGCAGCTGCTTGATCTCCAGCTGCATCTGCTCGCGCAGACGCTTGTCGAGCGCGCCGAGCGGCTCGTCCATCAGCACGAGCTGCGGATTGAACACCAGCGCACGCGCCAGCGCCACGCGCTGCTGCTGACCGCCGGACAGCTGTCCGGGCCGCCGCTGCGCCATCGCCTCCATCTTGATCATGCGCAGCGCCGCGGCGACGCGCTCCTGCGCCTCCGCCTTGCTGGTGCCACGAACGGAGAGCGGGAAGGCGATGTTCTCCGCGATCGTCAGGTGCGGAAACAAGGCGTAGTTCTGGAACACCATGCCGATGTCGCGCTTGTGCGGCGGCATGTTCTTGATCGGCCGGTCCGCGAGGTAGATCTCGCCATGGGTCGGAACCTCGAAGCCGGCCAGCATCATCAGCGTGGTCGTCTTGCCCGAGCCCGACGGGCCGAGCAGGGTGACGAACTCTCCCTTCCTGATGTCGAGATCGAGGTTCTTCACCACGAGATGCTCGCCATCATAGGTCTTCTGAATGCCGGAAAAGCGCACCAGTGCCGGCGCGAGCGTCACCATGCCGGCTTCCATGTTGTCCTCGGCTTGCCGCTACAAATGCTTGTCAGCACCTCGTTCGAGGTTGCTGAGAGGCAGCTTAGCATCCTCGGGCGAGAATGCCAGCGGTGCGCGGGAAGGCGCTACATCCCCGACAGCTTGCTCACATGCACGTTCAGCGAGCCGCCGGCCTCGGCGACCACGCGCAGCGTCTTGGAATCGAAGGCGATGTCGGCCAGCGTCAGGCTGTCGATCCTGGCATCGACCTTGAGGCCGTCCTCGGTCTTCTGGTAGTCGGCGATGGCGGCGGCGATCTTCTCGCGCGCGTTGGCGGCGATCGGCTTCAGGTCGAGCGTCGCCCTCTGCAGCAGCGCCTGCTGCATCTGCGGCACCACTGCGCGCGCCGCGGCGCCGAGCAGACCGAACGCAGCTTCCGATTCCACCGCGAGCTGGATGTCGGTGAGCCGCAGCGTCTGCTGCGCCTGGTCGAGCACCGGCCGTCCCCAGATATGCACGGTCGCCTCGGCGCCGAGACCGAGCCAGCTCTTCTTCTCCTTGGCGCGCACCAGGAGCGAGATCAGCAGCCGGTCGCCCGACGGGATCACGTTGGCGCTCTTCACGGTGACGTCGACCGGGCCGGAGCCGTCCTCGGGATAGGTGCGGCCGACCATCTGCGCGGTGATCAGCTTGTTGATCTCGGTGAAGGGCACGTCGATGGGAACGCCGATGTTCACGCCGGTGCCGCTCGGCGGCACGATCGAGATCTTGTCCGGGAACGGACAGTCCGGCTTGGTCGGCGTCGAGGTGACGCGCGTCTCCGCTTCAAGGCCCATCAGCAGCGTCACGTTCTGGGCGTCCACGCGCGGCTGCGCGGCGATGGCGCGGATCGGCTTCATCTCCAGCCAGAGCGGCGGCAGCGCGGCCGAGGAGCCCGAGCCCTGCAGCGGGATGGAGCGGCACGCCTTGGCCCATTGCAGCTTGGCATTGTCGCGCAGGGAGGGATCGTTGCGGATGCGCTCGGAGACGATGTTGATCTGCTCGCCGACATTCTTGTCGATCAGCGGCTTCACCTGCGCCGGCACGTTGACCTTGGCGCCGGCGACGTTGAGGTTGGTGTCGCCGAGATTCACCTGGGCGCCGAGATTGGGCTCGAGATGCCAATTGGCCGCGAGCTTCGGGCGCGAGGTGACGATCACGTTGCCCTTGATCTCCGCGCTGGCGTTCAGATTCTTGATGTTGACGGCGCCGATCCGCTTCGCGGCGTCGCCGCCCAGCACGCCGCTGAGCGCATCGCCGAGCGCGCCGGTGGCTTTTGACGACAATGAGCCCGTCACGTTCAGCTTGCCGGTGAGCGGCGTCGAGATCGTCAGCACGTCCTTGTCGCCGCTGGCTGCCATCGGTCCGCGCACGGCGGTCCAGCCGATATCGGCGTTCTCCAGGATCTGCGAGACCGGGTTGTCGGCTTTGCCGGCGAAGTTGCGCGGGGCGGCTTTCTCGGCCTGCTCGCGGATCGCCGAGATCGCGATCGCGACCGGCGCGATCACGATGGAGCTCTTTGACGCAGGAGGCAGCGGCGGCAATTGCGCGACCGTCGGTGCCGAATTGGTCGCGCGCGGCGACAGCAGGTCCATCGCCTTCAAGCTGATGAAGAACGACGCCGCGAGCACCGCGACGCCGATCAGGATCGTCTTCAGATTCAACGTGAGTCGCATCAGTCCCCCAGGCCGCCCCGGCTGGGATTCTACAGGGCAGGCGAGCAGGGCGCTAGAGCGCACCGATAGGGTGGAATTGGGGCGAAGGGGTTAACGGCGGCGACCGCGGCGCTGACGTGCATTCAGGCCATCGTCGCGGGACTAGCTGCGGCGGGGACGGCGAACGGCTCTCACATTGCCGCGAGGGCCGCCGCCGCAGAAGAAGCGGTCGGCGCCATCGGACTCCAATCCCGAAACCATCGTGCCGGCGGGCAGGTCGAGCTGCTCGAGCACCTTGCCGGTCTCCGGGTCGATCCGCCGCACGTCGCTCTCGTCATTTTCCCAGGTGCCGTGCCAGAGCTCGCCGTCGACCCAGGTCACGCCGGTCACGAAGCGCTTGCTCTCGATGGTGCGGAGAACCTTACCCGTCTCCGGATCGACCTGGTGGATCTTGCGCTCGCGATATTGCCCGACCCACAGCGAGCCCTCGGCCCAGGCGAGACCGGAATCGCCGCCGCTGCCCGGCGCCGGAATGGTGCCGAGCACCTTGCCCGAGGCGGCGTCGATCTTCTGGATGCGATCCTCGGCGATCTGGAACAGGTGTTTCCCATCGAACGCCGTGCCCGCATGCGCGGTGACGTCGATGGAGCGCGCGACCTTGCCGTTATCAGGATCGACCGCGTTCAACCTGTCGCCGGAGGCGAACCAGACATGGCTGCCGTCATAGGAAACGCCATGCACGGCCTCGACGCCCTCGAACGGCCCATACTCCCTGACAATCTCGGCGGCTGAACGCTTCATCTGCTCGCTCCCTGTGATCGGACCCAAATTACGCCTTCGGAAGGGGGGTGGGGAGTAACAAGCCTGTCGGGAAACCCGGGACCGGTGGCGTCATCCAGCGCCGTGCCCGGCCGTGCCCGAAGGATTGCACCTTGTTGGAGCGTGCCAGCTCGTCGAGGGCCCGCTGCACCGTGCGCGCGCTCGTAGCCAGCGCCAGCGCGAGCGCCGAGCTCGACCAGGGCTCGCCGTCGGAAAGCAGGGCAAGGACCGCGGCGTGCTTTTCCTCGACCGGCCGCGCCAGCACCAGGATGTCGCGCGTCTTGCGCGGCGCCAGCGCAAACCCCTGCTTCGTCGCGCGCACGTCGGCGAGCGGTTTGAGCTTGGTGCGGAGCCGCCCGATCTCGACCCGCAATCGGGCGCGATGCGATTCATCGAGGTGCCTGGCGTGAAACGCGCCTGCGATCAGCGTCTGCCGCGAGACGTCCGCGGGCCATGCTTGCGCCAGGATGCGGACGAGGGCGAACAGCACCGGCCGCCTGCCGAGCCGCACGACGGTGTCGCGCCTGCGAACCGAATGGTGGAAGGTGTCGACGACGAGCGCCTCGGACGTCGCGAGATGCTCGATTCCCTCCAGCAGCAGGGGCCGCTCGCCGCCGCGCACGATCAGGCGCGCCGCCGGCGTGTCGAGCACGCGGCTTGCACTGTCGACCTCGGCCGTGAGCGCGGGGATATCGGCCTGCCGCGCCGCGCGGGCCGCCCGCGCAAGCGCCGCGCGCGCATCCTTGGTTCGGAGCCGCCGTATGGCGATGCCGGCGCGCACGAGCTCCCGGACGACTTGAGAGGTGGGCGGCAGCGGGACGGGGCTGAGATCGGCCAGCATACGCTCGGCCTCGTCGACATGTCCGAGCAGGAGCAGGCGCCGCGCCGCGATGTGGCCGGCATGCGCCGCGTTGGCGAGATCGCCGTGCTTTTCGAGGGTCGCGCGTGCCGCAGTGAGTGTCTTGTCCGGCCAGCCGAGATCGCGCGAGACCAGCGCGATCTCCGCTTCGGCGACCACGCATCTGGCTCGCGCCACCGCCTCGCGCGGGCCGAACGCACGCGCGGCGCTGCGCAGCAGCGACTTGGCCTTGGCGAGCTCGCCGAGCTGCGCCATCGCGATACCGCGCAGCGCCAGCGACGGCGCGTCGTTGCGCAACGCGACCCGGTTCAACGCGCCGAGCGGATCGCCGGCCTCGAGCGCGCGCGCCGCGGCGGTGATCAGCGACTCCATTCAAATCCCGCCACACTTGTTACTCCCACCACGCAACCGCCCGGTGCCAGAAATCGTTGCCGACCGACGATGTGCGGTGAGGGGCGAGCGGCTCCGCGAGACGCAGGCCGATCGCCGTTGCCTGAGATAAGGAGAGTCATGATGACATTAGCCCAAAACGAACGGAACGACGGACAGTCTGCCATGCAAACCCCGCCGGTGGTCTCGCCGCAGGACTGGGAGGCGGCCCGTCAGCAACTGCTCGTGAAGGAGAAGGCGCATACCCGTGCCCGCGACGCCCTGGCCGCCGAGCGCCGGCGCATGCCGTGGATGGAAGTCTCCAAAACCTATGCGTTCGAGGGGCCCGGCGGCAAGCTCAGTCTCGTCGACCTGTTCCAGGGCCGGAGGCAGCTGATCGTCTACCGCGCCTTCTTCGAGCCCGGCGTGTTCGGCTGGCCCGATCACGCCTGCCGCGGCTGCTCCATGGTGGCCGACCAGGTCGCCCATGTCGCGCACCTGAACGCCCGCGACACCACGCTGGTGTTCGCCTCGCGCGCGCCCCAGGCCGACATTATCAGGCTGAAGCAGCGGATGGGCTGGACCATGCCGTGGGTCACCGTCACCGACAGCTTCGACGCCGATTTCGGCGTCGACGAATGGCACGGCACCAACGTGTTCTACCGCGACGGCAAACGCATCTTCCGCACCTATTTCGTCAAGAGCCGCGGCGACGAGCAGATGGGCGGCACCTGGAACTATCTCGACATCACCCCGCTCGGCCGCCAGGAGGTGTGGGAAGACTCCCCGAAAGGCTATCCGCAGACGCCGACCTACAAATGGTGGAACTGGCACGACAGCTACGCGGAGGGCGCGGCGCCCGACAAAAAGTGGGTCGAGATCTCCGACGCGGGCGAAAAGGCGTTCCGCCAGGAGGCGGCGGAAGGTCGTGACTAGTCCCGCCAGCGCAGCGGCCGGCGTCGGCCGCGATGGCGTCGGGTCCGCGCGCCATCTCGCCAGATGGCTGGCCCTGGCGGCGACGCCAACCTTCGCGATCATGGCCGTGCTGACGGCCGTGATCGGCGCTCCGGCGGACATGCCGTGCGGCGCCGGGCAGGGATCCCTGCTCGGCGGCATGGTGCCGATGTATCTCCTGATGAGCGCGTTTCATTCGGCGGCGTGGCTGAGATGGATCGCGGAGTGGCGGCGGGGGTGAGTGGCTTCCGCCGGCGTGAACGCCTCGTCCTTCGAGACGCGCGCAAGAGCGCGCTCCTCAGGATGAGGCTAACTGACACCTGCCGCGCTACGCAAGCGCCGCCGACGTTTTGTGGCTGCACACACTCAGCCCTCATCCTGAGGGCCCGCCGCAGGCGGGCGTCTCGAAGGATGATGTGATGTGCGCTTTGCCAATTCACGGAGCTCGGCGAAATCGCCGCGCATGAAGGCTTCCTTCTTGGCGCGGCTCCATTTCTTGAGTTTGCGCTCGCATTCGATCGCGTCGGTGATGCGATCGAACCATTGCGAGAAGATCAAAGTCACAGGGCGACGCGACTTTGTGTAGCCTTCGAAAGTGCCGGCGTTGTGCTGCGCGATCCTGATCTCGAGCTCGGTGCGCGTCGTGCCGATGTAGTAGCTGCCGTCGGCACATTTGAGAATGTAGAGCCACGCGCCTTCGGTCATCGTGAACGCCTCGTCCTTCGAGACGCGCGCAAGGGCGCGCTCCTCAGGATGAGGCTAATTGGCATCTGCGGCTTGGTGCAAGCGCTTCGTGTGAATTGGCGACCGCGCACTCCGACCTCATCCTGAGGGCCCGCCGCAGGCGGGCGTCTCGAAGGGTGCGCGCCACAATCATCGACATCAAACGAAACGGCCCCGGCGGGGTTCCGGGGCCGTTTGCGTCACAATGTCCTCTCGGTTCAGCGCGTCGCCGTTCCGAGCTCGGCGCGGCGCTCCGTCATCGGCAGCACCACGACCTTGGCGCCGACGTTGACGCGGGAATAGAGATCGGTGACGTCCTCATTGGTCATGCGGATGCAGCCGGAGGAGACGTGCTTGCCGATGGTCTCGGGCGCGTTGGTGCCGTGGATGCGGTAGATGGTGCCGCCGAGATACATGGCGCGGGCCCCTAAGGGGTTGCCGGGGCCGCCGGCCATATGGCGCGGCAGATAGGGCTGGCGGGCGATCATCTCCGGCGGCGGCGTCCAGTCCGGCCACTCCGCCTTCTTGGTCACCGACTGGATCCCGGACCAGGTGAAGCCGTCGCGGCCGACACCGATGCCGTAGCGCAGCGCCTGGCCGTTACCGAGCACGTAATAGAGATAGGTGTTCGGCGTATCGATGATGATGGTGCCGGGCGCCTCACGCGTTGCGTAGGAAACGGTCTGGCGGCGGAAGCGCGCCGGCATCTCGACACTGTCCTGATCCTCGGAGGGCGCGGTCTGATAGGCCGGCGCCTGGTAGGGCTGGTAAGGCTGGATCGGTTGCGGCGCGGCCAGCGGCGGCAGCGGCTGGAAGAAGGGGAAGAGCTGCACCGGCGCGGCCTGGGCTGCGCCTGCGAATGTGGAGATCGCGACTGCGCCCAAAGCAACGGCGCGCGAAAACGTCTTGAACGTGTCCAGATTGAACATGTGATCGCCCCTGTTTGCTCGGCGGTCTTGGCCACCGCGGCACCGTTGCGGTGCTCTGTTGCCTGGATCATTAACGGCAAAACGTTTCGGGACGTTTGCGCGGAAAACCGAAAACGGTTTCACCGCGGCAACGATTGTTTCATGACAGTTTCGTGGCCGCAGGCGTCCGTTAACGAACAAAACAACGGGCCGACACTTCTATGACGTCACACGCCTGAAATATCCTTCGTTGATGGTCGATGCCTGAGAATCATCAAACTCTCGGGATTTTCCCATGCGGGTATTAATCGCGACCGACGCCTGGCATCCGCAGGTCAACGGCGTGGTCCGGACGCTGACCTCGCTGGCGAAGGCGGCCAAGGCGCTCGACGTCGAGATCGACTTCCTCACCCCGGACGGCTTTCCGTCCTGGCCGCTGCCGACCTATCCGGGCCTCCGCGTCGCGTTGCCGTCGGCCAAGGAGATCGCGCGGCGGATCGAGACCGCGGCGCCGGACGCGCTGCATATCGCCACCGAAGGCCCGATCGGCTGGGCCGCGCGGGCCTATTGCCGGCGCAACCGCCTCGCCTTCACCACCTCCTACACGACGCGCTTTCCCGAATACGTCGCGGTGCGGACCGGCATCCCGTCCGCCGTCGGCTATGCGGTGCTGCGCCACTTCCACGATGCCGCCGCGATGACCATGGTGGCGACACCCTCGCTGCGGCAGGAGCTGTCCGAGCGCGGCTTCAAGCGGCTCGGCTTCTGGACACGCGGCGTCGACACCGAGCTGTTTCATCCCGATGGTCCGGCCACGCTCGATCTGCCGCGGCCGATCTTCATGACCATGGGCCGCGTCGCGGTGGAGAAGAACCTCGAGGCGTTTCTCTCGCTCGACCTGCCCGGCACCAAGGTCGTCGTCGGCGACGGCCCGCAGAAGGCGGCGCTCGAAAAGAAATATCCCGATGCCGTCTTCCTCGGCGAGAAGAAGGGCGCCGATCTCACCGCGCATCTCGCCGCCGCCGACGTGTTCGTGTTCCCGAGCCTGACCGATACGTTCGGCGTGGTGCAGCTCGAGGCGCTGGCTTGCGGCACGCCGGTCGCGGCGTTTCCGGTCACAGGCCCGAAGGACGTCATCGCCGATCATCCGATCGGCGCGATCGACCACGATCTGCGCACCGCGTGCCTGCGCGCGCTCACGATGTCGCGCGAGACCTGCCGCAATTTCGCGCTGGAGCGCTCCTGGGAAAACAGCGCGCGCCAGTTCGTCGGCAATTTGACCTCCCTTCAGCCCAGCCGCGTCCTGCGCGCCTCGCCTCGCATGGCGCGGCGGCCGGTGCGCGGCTGATCTTTCATTTGAACCACAGCGAGAACCCCATCGATGGCCAAGATCATGAACCTTGACGGCACCCAGCAGCTCGACCTCACCCGCGGCACGGTCGAGCAGGCCTATGACCGCTGGGCGCCGGTCTACGACCTCGTGTTCGGCGGCGTGTTCGCCAAGGGCCGGCAGGCTGCGATCGCGGCCACCAACAAGATCGGCGGCCGCGTGCTCGAGGTCGGCGTCGGCACCGGCATCTCGCTGCCGCTCTACGCGCCGAACCTGCGCATCTTCGGTACCGACATCTCGGAGGCGATGCTCGACAAGGCGCGCCGCCGCGTCGCCGAAGGCAATCTGAAGAACGTCGAGGGTCTTGCGGTGATGGACGCCGAGAAGCTGGAATTCCCCGACAATTCCTTCGACGTCGTGATGGCGCAGTATGTCGTCACGGCCGTGCCGAACCCCGAAAAGGCGCTGGACGAATTCGCCCGCGTGCTGCGTCCGGGTGGCGAACTGATCATCCTCACGCGTGTCAGCGCCGATACCGGGATGCGCCGCTTCATCGAGCAGAAGCTGCAGCCGGTGGTGCGTCCGCTCGGCTTCCGCACCGCCGAGTTCGCCTGGTCGCGCTATGCCAAGTGGCTGGCCGGCGCGCACGGCATCGAGCTCGCCGAGCGCCGCCTGATCCCGCCGCTTGGTCATTTCTCGCTGGTGCGCTTCCGCAAGGTCGACGTCGCCAAGGCGGCGTGAGAAAGGCGGCGTGAGCTGAAGCTCACGCGTCGCGTGCGTCACCGCGCCGCTGCGTGCCGTCACATGACAAGATGATGTTGTCACATGGCGTACATCGAATCCCTGTAACCCCGTACCCGAAAGCATTTTGGGGAAGAGCATGATCAAGAATTATCTCGAGCAGCTGCGGATCCAGCGCTGGGACGACCATCGCTACTATCACCACAGCCGCATCAATCAGAGCCTGCACTTCGTCAGCGCGCTGAGCTTCCTCTTCGCCTATGTCTGGCTGTTCATCGACCCCGTGGTCTCCGCGCTGGTCGGCTGGCTGGTTTCGATGACGTCGCGCCAGGCCGGTCACTTCTTCTTCGAGCCGCACACCTACGATCACATCAACCAGGCGACGCACGAGTACAAGGAAGAGATCAAGGTCGGCTACAATCTGCAGCGCAAGGTGGTGCTGATGGCGATCTGGGCGGCCTCGCCGCTGGTGCTGGTCGCCGACCCGACGCTGTTCGGCCTGTTCACGCCGTGGCAAGGCGCGGCCGACTTCATGCGGCAGGTCGCCAAGATCTGGCTCGTGGTCGGCGGCGGCGGCCTCCTGTTCCGTACCGTGCACCTTTTCTTCATCCGCGACGTCGAGACCGGTCTCGTCTGGATGACCAAGATCCTGACCGATCCCTTCCACGACCTGATGCTCTATCGCAGCGCTCCGCTCGCCCTGATGCGCGGCGAGCTGATGGACCCCGGCCTGCACCTCAACCCCGAGCATACGCTGGGCCTCATTGAGCCCACGCTCGAAGAGCAGCACGCCTGAGCGCGCTGGTCTCACCGAACTCTCCGATGTCTGATGGTTGCGTCATGCCCGGGCTTGTCCCGGGCATCCACGTCTTGAAGCCGTCGTGCGGAGACGCGTGGATGGCCGGGCATAGGCGAGCGGAAGCGACGCCGTCCTTCGGACGGCTGTGCCCGGCCACGACGGCTTCGGAGTATGAAACCTCAGCGCCCAAGGCGCTTGGCCAGCATCTCTTTCAGGATCTGCCGCTTGATCTGCTTGTTGGTGAGCACGCCGTCGTGCCACCAGAAGCCGTCGGCCTTCATCTTCTCGGCGGCGCGGACGAAGCGTTCGGCGACTTCGGTGAAGTCGGCGTCGGTGTAGTTGAGGCTGAAGATCAGCCGACCGGTGCCGACCCAGCTCAACGCCAGGCCTTCGGCGCGCAGATAATATTGCAGCATCCAGTTGTAGCGGGACGGGGTGGTGTATTTCACCGTCCAGATCGAGGAGAAATTGGCGAACCGCACCGGCAGGTCGGCGTCCGTCATCATCTGGTTGAGCTTCTGGACGCGGCCGTTCCAGGTCGCATCCAGGCCGTCGTAGATGGCGCGGAAATTCGGGCTGGCGAGGCGGCTGAGGAATTCGTCCATCGCCGTCATGACGTAGGGATGCGAGTTGAAGGTACCGCGGGCGAAGCAGATGTCGGCGGGGCGGTCGTCGCGGAAGCGGCGCATCAGTTCGCGCTTGCCGCAGACCACGCCGACCGGCAGGCCGCCGGCGAGGCTCTTGCCGTAGGTCACCATGTCGGCCTTGACGCCGAAATATTCCTGGGCGCCGCCGGCGGCAAGACGGAAGCCGACGAAGACCTCGTCGAAGATCAGGACGATGCCGCGCTCGGTGCAGACCTCGCGCAGCTTCTTCAGCCATTCGGTGTAGGCCGCGCGATCGAAATGGCCGCCGCGGGAGCTGTCGACCAGCGCGGAATCGCCGGGCGCGTTGGCGTTCGGGTGCAGGCCCTGGAGCGGGTTGACCAGCACGCAGGCGATGTCCTTGCGCGTGCGCAGCACGTGCAACGTCTTCTCCGACATCTCGGCGAGCGTGTAGGTCTCGTGCGCGGCAATGGGGTTGCCGACGCCGGGCTGCACGTCGCCCCACCAGCCGTGATAGGCGCCGGCGAAGCGGACGAGATGCGTACGCTTGGTGTGGTAGCGCGCCAGCCGCACCGCCTGCATCACGGCTTCGGTGCCGGACATGTGGAACGAGACTTCGTCGAGGCCGGAGATCTGGCAGAGTCGGGTCACGTTCTCGAGGATGACGGGATGGTAGGGGCCGAGAACGGGGCCGAGCGCATGCGCGCGCTTCTCGGCGCCCTCGATGCACTCCTTGTAGAAGTCGTTGCCGAAGATGTTGACGCCGTAGGATCCCGTAAGGTCGTAAGAGGTGTTGCCGTCGACATCCGTGACGGTGACACCGCGCGAGGACTCCACGAAGGTCGAGGTGCCCAGGTGCTCGCGGACGAGACGCGAGAACTGGAACGGCACGCGGTAACTCTCGGTGAAATTCAGGTCGGAGATTGTCTCCGCGGCCTCCTTCGTCATCGCGCGCCCCTTCGGGTAGCGCTCGGCGTAGAGGCGGGCGAGGCGGAAGAAGCCGTCCTTGCGCTGCGCGGCGATGTTCGCCGGCGCGCCGTCGCAGGAAAAGTAGTTGCTCTCTCCGAACTCGTAGAACGGGAGCAGCTTTGCCACCCGCCGCGACATCTTGGAGTGCCCGGCGAGCGAACGGTGCTTGGCGCGGGACAATTCGACCCGGGCCTTGAGCTTCGGGAGGACGGCGACAGCGGACGCTGCGGCGGCCACGGACATCGAGAGAATCGGGAGTGTCGTTTCCATGACAACAAGCGCTAATACTGTGAGCTGACAGATTCATGACAGTCAAAGCCCTCATCGCCTCTTTCACCCAGCAGGAAGACCTCAACTTCCTGTTGACCAACCGCGTCCCCCGCGCCGCCCTGACCCGCTTCATGGGCTGGTTCTCCAAGATCGAGAATCCGCTCGTGCGGGACTTCTCGATCGCGCTGTGGAAGCTGTTCTCCGATCTCGATTTGTCCGAGGCACGGAAGGACCACTTCACCAGCCTGCATGATTGCTTCACGCGCGAGCTGAAGCCGGGCCTGCGGCCGTTCGATCCGGACCCCTCGATCATCGCCAGTCCTTCGGATGGCATCGTTGGTGCCCATGGCAGGATCGCCGACACCGAGCTATTCCAGGTCAAGGGCGCGCCTTACTCGCTGCTCGATCTCGTCGGCGATTCCGCGCTGGTCGACCAGCACCGCAACGGCTCCTTCGTCACGCTGCGGCTGACCTCCAGCATGTACCACCGCTTCCATGCGCCCCATGACGCGCATATCGAACGCGTCACGCTGATCCACGGCGACGTCTGGAACGTCAATCCGATCGCGCTGAAGCGGGTCGAGCGCCTGTTCTGCAAGAACGAGCGCGCGGTGATCCGCACGCATTTGTCGACCGGCGAGGCCGTGACGCTGGTGCCGGTGGCGGCGATTCTTGTCGCCAGCATCCGGCTGCACTTCCTCGACATGGTGCTGAACGCGCAGACGCGTGGGCCGGTCAATTTTCCCTGCGACGTCAACGTGACCAAGGGCGAGGAGCTCGGCTGGTTCGAGCACGGCTCGACCATCATCATCCTCGCGCCCGGCGATTTCACCTTCTGCGACGGCATCGCCGAGGGCACGCGCATTCGTGCCGGGCAGGCGTTGCTCAGGAGAAAGTAGCCTTCAATCTGCCGTCCCCGCCGCCTATATCGTCGGTGGGGACGATTTGACGACGACGGATGTGGTGATGGCGCGAGCGCCGGTGATGGCGGCGGGTGGTATCGTGCTGCGGCGTGGGTCGACGCCGCTGATCGCGGTCGTGCGCCAGCGCAAGCGCAACGAATGGGTTCTGCCCAAGGGCAAGCTCGACGACGGCGAGACGCCGAAGGAGGCCGCGCACCGCGAGGTGCTGGAAGAAACCGGCCACGACGTTGCCATCCACGAGTTCCTGGGCACGCTCGTCTACCAGTCCGGCGGCCGCTCCAAGGTCGTGCATTTCTGGCGGATGGAGGCCGAGGGAGGTCCCGTCCGCAAGCTGATGAACGACATCAAGGCGGTCGACTGGCTGACGCTGGATGACGCGATCGCGCGGCTGTCGCGCGAATATGAACGCGCGTTCCTGACCCAGACCGGCCCGATCGCACTCGCGGCGGCGGGACTGGCGCCTGCGCCAATGCATGCGACTGACGACATCGATGCAGCCTTGCAGACGCTGACGCCGGCCGAGGCCGCCTCGGTCGACGAGCTACGTCACGGTCTGTTGCAGAAGGTGAAGGCCTGGCTGCGCGGCGAGGCGTGAGTTGTCTTCACGCGGCGCCGCTTGTGAGTTTGGAATCGTCAGCGAACGCATATGCGTGCGAGAGCGCGCCGCTTCCGCCAAGTCGTCATTGCGAGCGTAGCGAAGCAATCCAGACTACCTCAGCGGAGGGACTCTGGATTGCTTCGTCGCAAGGGCTCCTCGCAATGACGGGGGAGAGAGCGGCGCGTTAACGGTGCGCCTCCTCCCGCAAGGGGAGTTGAAAGAAGTTACCGCCGCTCTTTCTCCTTCGGCGCTGGCTTACGCGGCGCTGCGGGGCGTTGCACAGCGGGGAGGCGCTGCTGGAATCCGCCTTGGCGTTGCATGGCGGGCGGTTGAGCCGCGGGCGGCTGGCCCGGCTGCATCCCGGTGTGCGACGGTTGCGGAAGCGGGCCGGGTTGCGGCGTCGCGCCCGGCTGCGTCGGCACGACGCCTCCCGGCTGCAGCTGTCCGCCGCGCTGCGGCTGGGTCTGCGGCGCGCCGATTGGCGGTGTGCGCTGCCCGGCGCGCGGTGCGCCTGGACGTCCCACGCCTTGCTGCTGCTGTCCTTGTTGATGCTGTCCCTGGCCCGCACGCTTTGTGCCTGGCTGCAGGGCGCCACCTTGCTGTCCTTGTCCTTGCCGCTGCGGCGGCTGTGCGCCTTGCCGGCTAGGTGTGCCCGGCTGCTGCTGACCCGGACGGTTGTTCTGACCGGGCTGGCCGTTCGGCCGCTGCGGTTGCTGACCCGGTGCCGCGTTTGGCCGCAATTGTTGCTGCTGCGGCGGCTGCGCGGGGCGCGGAATGCGGCTGAGCGCGGCCGGATTGGCGCGGCGGAAGTCGCGCTGCTCGATGACAATCTGGCGGCCCGTGGTCTGTGCCAGATGCACCTGGCTGACGAAGCCGCGGTCGCGCGCGATCTGCTGCGGGGGAATTGTGATCGGTACCGCGGCAAAGCGCATGCCGCCCGCACCGGCGGCGCCAGGCCGGATCGCAAAGCCGCTCGCGCCTTGCGTCAGCGCGCCGAGCCGCATGCCGCTGGTGCGGTCGTCGACGTCGATGTGGCCGACGCGGCCGTCGGCGTCGGGATAGAGCTTGATGTTGACGTTGTTGGTGCCGCGGGCGGTTGCGCCTTCGGGCACGTCGACGACACCGGTGGTGCCGCGGATGCCCAGCGTCGCCGTCGGCGTTGTGATCTTCATGTCGCCGGTCTTCGCCACCGCTGCGGCCACGAACGCGACCGTGCCCTTGCCGATGTCGAAGATCCCGGAGTTCTGCTTGCCGCCGTCCTCATAGACATAATTGTCGATGGTGATCTTCGAGCTGGCGGAGAGGTTGAACGTGGTGGCGTCGTTGAAGGTGATGCCGAGCGTGGAATTCGACGAGGTCTGCACGATGTCGTTGAGATAGATGTCGTCGCGCACGCGCAGCGGATAGGAATTCTTGTCGCGGATCACGGTCGCGATTCCCGTGACGGTCGCGACGTTGCCGATCGGCTCGATCGCGGTGGCCTGGGCGTCTGCCGCGGGAGCGGGCGAGGCCGAAGGCGCCGGGGAAGGCACGGGTGCCGGCTCTTCCTGCGGCTGCGCCTGCGCGATCTCGATCCTCTCCGAGGCACGCGCCACGCTGCCGCCCGCCACCGGCAATGCCGGCAGCACGAGCGCGAACACGAAGCGGCGCCAAGCCAGCATTGATGTCACGAGGAAGTCCCGGTGAGAACGTGAGGCGAGATCGGTCGATATCAGCCGGTCGGAGCTGAATGGCGGATGAACGTGTGTGGCAGCGGGAGGTCGAGTGTTCAAGGCCGGGCGACGCTAGCGAGGGCGAGTCGAATGTCTCCACGTCGTCATGGCCGGGCTTGTCCCGGCCATCCACGCCTTGCTTCGCGTCCCTAAGAACGTGGATGCCCGGGACAAGCCCGGGCATGACGAAGAGCTGTGTACACTTCGCGACGCACTCCGCGCGTCAGCTCACGCGCTTCCAGGTCTGGCCGCCGCAGAACATGCCGCCGAAGGCACAGCCCTGCACGCGCATCGCATTCGGGCCCTTCATC
>RXJC01000085.1 GCA_003963435.1 Bradyrhizobiaceae bacterium
TTCGCCGCCGACCGCTCCTACATGCTGATCGGCACGCGCCAGGGCGACAACCGTCCGCCGCCGTCGATCGAGCTGTCCGCCATGAATTTCGGCCCCTATCCGATGAGCCACGGCCTGACCCGGCTGCAATCGCGCTTCCAGGCCGACCCTGCCGACGTCGAGCGCGCGGAAGCCACGCTCGGCACCGCGCTCGACGCCGAGCAGGCCGAAGAGCTCGGCCTCGTCACCTTCGCGCTCGATGACATCGATTGGGACGACGAGGTCCGTGTTTTCCTGGAGGAGCGCGCCAGCTTCTCGCCCGACAGCCTCACCGGCATGGAGGCAAGCCTGCGCTTCGTCGGTCCCGAGACCATGGAATCGAAGATATTCGCCCGCCTCACCGCCTGGCAGAACTGGATCTTCCAGCGCCCCAACGCGGTCGGCGAGGAGGGCGCGCTGCGCCGCTACGGCAGCGGCCAGAAGCCGAAATTCGATATGACGCGAGTGTAACATTCAGCGCGTCATGGCCGGGCTTGTCCCGGCCATCCACGTCCTTCGCTCAAGCAAGCAAGAACGTGGATGCCCGGCACAAGGCCGGGCATGACGGAAAGAGATCGCAAGGAGAGCACGGCCATGAACATGAACATCATGAACGTCGACTACTCGACCAAGATTCCCAACAACGTCAATCTCGCCGAAGACCGCCAGGTGCTGAAAGCGCTGGAAGGCTGGCATCCCGGCTACATGGATTGGTGGAGCGACATGGGGCCGGAGGGCTTCCAGGAATCGCTGGTGTACTTGCGCACCGCCTATTCGGTCGACCCGCGCGGCTGGGCCAAGTTCGACTACGTCCGCATGCCCGAATATCGCTGGGGCATTCTTCTTGCGCCGCAGGAAGAGAACCGTGTCGTGCCGTTCGGCGAGCATTACGGCGAGCCGGCCTGGCAGGAAGTCCCGGGCGAGCATCGTGCCATGCTGCGCCGCCTGATCGTGATCCAGGGCGACACCGAGCCGGCCTCGGTCGAGCAGCAGCGCCACCTCGGCAAGACCGCGCCCTCGCTCTACGACATGCGCAATCTGTTTCAGGTCAACGTCGAGGAAGGCCGCCATCTCTGGGCGATGGTCTACCTGCTGCAGAAGTATTTCGGCCGCGACGGTCGCGAGGAAGCCGATGATCTGTTGCGCCGCCGCTCCGGCGACGCCGACGCGCCGCGCATGCTGGGTGCCTTCAATGAGGCGACGCCGGACTGGCTGTCCTTCTTCATGTTCACCTATTTCACCGACCGCGACGGCAAGATGCAGCTGCATTCGCTGGCGCAGTCCGGCTTCGATCCCTTGTCGCGCACCTGCCGCTTCATGCTGACGGAGGAAGCGCATCACATGTTCGTCGGCGAGACCGGCATCACCCGCGTCGTGCAGCGCACCTGCGATGCGATGAAGGCCGCCGGCATCATCGATCCCACCGACATCGCGAAGGTGCGCGCGCTCGGGGTGATCGATCTTCCGACCATCCAGAAGAAGCTGAACCTGCACTACACGCTGTCGCTCGATCTGTTTGGCTCGGAGGTCTCGACCAACGCGGCCAACGCCTTCAACGCCGGCATCAAGGGCCGTTATCACGAGACCCAGATCGAGGACGACCACCAGCTCAAGAACTCCACCTATCCGGTGCTCAAGCTGATCAACGGCGAGATCAAGCTGGTCGACGAGCCGGCGCTGACCGCGCTCAACATGCGTCTGCGCGACGATTACAGCCAGGATTGCGTCAAGGGCATGCTGCGCTGGAACAAGGTGATCACGACCGCGGGCTATGATTTCCAGCTCAAGCTGCCCAACGTCGCCTTCCACCGCCACATCGGCGAGTTCAAGGACGTGCACGCGACGCCCGACGGCATCCTGATCGACGATGCCACCTGGGCCAAGCGCAAGGACGAATGGCTGCCCTCGGCCAGCGACGGCGACTTCATCACCTCCCTGATGCAGCCCGTCACCGAGATCGGCCAGTTCGCCTCCTGGATCTCGCCGCCGAAGGTCGGCATCGACAACAAGCCGGGCGATTTCGAATACGTGAAGATCGAGTCGTGAGGAGCGGCGAATGGGGAGTAGCGAATAGAGAACGATAGTCTATTCGCCATTCGCTACTCGCCATTCGCATTCAAGCCTACCCCGCGATCTCCAGCCCCGCATTCGCGTACACCACGCCGCCGTCCACCGCGATGGTGTTGCCGACCACGTAATCGCCCGCGCGCGAGGCGAGATAGATCGCAACCCCCGCCATGTCCTCGTCGGTGCCGATCCGCCGCGACGGAATGCGCTTGGCGACCTCGTCCGAATGGTCGCGCGCGGCACGGTTCATGTCGGACTTGAACGCGCCCGGCGCGATCGCGGTGACGTTGATGTTGTCCTTGATCAGCTTGGTCGCCAGGCGCCGCGTCAGATGGATCACCGCGGCCTTGCTGGCGGCGTAGGAATAGGTCTCGCCCGGATTGACGAAGATGCCGTCGACCGAGGCGATGTTGATGACCTTGGCCGGCCGCTCGTGCGAGGCCGCCGCGCGCAGCGGCTTGGCCAGCGCCTTGGTCAGGAAGAACAGCGACTTGACGTTGAGGTCCATCACCTTGTCCCAGCCGCTTTCGGGGAATTCGTCGAACTCGGCGCCCCAGGCCGCGCCGGCGTTGTTGACGAGGATGTCGAGCTTCGGCTCCAGCCTGATGATCTCGGAGGCGAGCTTGTTGCAGCCTTCGACGGTGGAGATGTCGATCGGCAGCGCGATGCATTCGCCGTCATATTGCGCGCTGAGCTCTTGCGCGGTCGCTTCGCACGGTCCGGCCTTGCGCGCGGTGATGTAGACCTTTGCGGCGCCGGCGCTGAGAAATCCCGCCGCAATCATCTTGCCGATGCCGCGCGAGCCGCCGGTCACCAGCGCGACGCGGCCTTTGAGCGAAAACAGGTCGTTGAACATGATGCCTCCCTTGGTTGGCGCTGTTTTGATCGGGGCGGGCAGGGGAGTCAAGGAAGGCCGCTGCGATGAGATCGGAGTGGAGCACGACAGCGGAGTTGGGGCGCAGCTACGCCGCCGCGATCCGGCGGAAACCGTTCCACATCGCGGTCGCGGCGCCCGAGGTCAGCACCGGCAGGATGCGCGCGTCCTGGTAATTGCCGTTGAGCGAGACGCGCGGCAGCGCGGTCATGTGGCCGGCATTCTCGGCGAACAGCATGCCGGGCCGCGTCGTCACCGCGGTCTTGAAGCCGGCCGTCGCGGCCAGGCTGAATTCACGCGTGCCTGCGGCCTCGCGGTCGCCATAGGGATAGGCGAGATGCAGCACGGGGCGCTGCAAGGCTTGCTCGATCCGCGCCCGGCTCATGGCCAGCTCCTGCGCGGCGACGTCTTCCGCCAGCTTGGCGAGGTTGCAATGGCTGACGCTGTGCGCGCCGATCGTGACCAGCGGATCGGCGGCAAAGCTGTTCAGCTCGGTCCAGGACAGGCAGAGGCTGCGGCACAGCGCGGCCATGTCGACGCCATAGGCCGTGCAGAGCGCCTCGATCTCGCGCTGGAGGTCATGCTCGCCCGGCAGCGCACGCAACCAGTCGTGCAGGCGGTCGTAGGCGGCCTGCTTGGCTGCCGGCGTCGTCGCATCGAGCCGTAGCGCGGAATGGCCGATCGTGACGTCGATCTGCTCGGCCTTGGCGATCACGGCCTCCAGTGCCGCCCACCACAGCCGTCCGGTGCCTTCGGCAAAATCGCTCGCGACGTAGACCGTCAGCGGCGCGTCGAATTCGCGCATGACCGGCAGTGCAAAGTCCAGATTGTCACGATAACCGTCGTCGAAGGTGAAGGCGGCGAAACGGCGCTCGAACCTGCCCTGCACCAGCCGCTCATGCAGCTCGTCCATGCTGACGACGTCGATGTCGCGCGAGCGCAGGTGACTGAGGGTCTCGCGCAGGAATTCGGGGGTGACTTCGAGGTGCCGGTTCGGCTGGAACGCGGCCTCCCGGGCGGGGCGGACGTGGTGCAGCATGAAAATGGCGCCGACACCCGACAAAAGCGGGCGCAGCAGATGGTGCGCCCCGCTGAAGTAAAGTGCTCCCAGCCCGGCGCGGATGACGTTGTTACGCAGTTGTTTCATGACCCGCTGGCGGACTCTGGCATTCCGCCTTCAACTTACGGAAGAACCCTTGAAGAAAAAGTTATTCCGATTGTCCGACCCGTTGCCTTCGGAAGGGCACCATTTCCGGTTTGACAGCCTGCCAAGGGTTTGTTTTGTCTCCGGTTCCAGAGTTCGGGTCGTCGAATGCAGAAGCTTTTCAGGTGGGCCAGCAAATGGTGGCTGGGGCTGATTCCCCTGGCCGTCATGTGGGGATTTGCGGCCTGGAATAACACCTTACCGGTCGAGGCCGACCTCTCGGCCCGCAGCACGGCCGCGCTGAAGGGGACCGTCCTGGACAAGACCCGGATCGTGGTGGACGGCCGCGACGTCAGCCTGGCCGCGGACGCCTTCTCCGAGGAGGGGCGCCGCGACGCCGTGACGGCGGTCGAGACCGTCCCCGGCGTGCGCCTGGTCGACGACCGGACCCGCCTTGTTCCTGAGGCCAAGCCGTTCGTCTGGAACGCCGAGCGTGACGTGGTGCGGGTGACGCTGTCGGGCTCGGCGCCCTTGCCGTCGATCAAGGGCCGGCTGACCGAGGCGGCCCGCAAGGAGGTCGGCGGCGCCGAGGTGGCCGACCAGATGAGCCTGGCGCGCGGTGCGCCGCCGCTGTTCGAGGCCGCCGCGATGCTGCTGCTTGACCAGATCGGCAGGCTGAAGGACGGCAAGGTCACGATCACCGATACCAAGGTCAATCTGTCGGGCATGGCGCGCGATCTGGGCGGTCGCGAGGCGATCGCGGCGGCGCTGAAGAACCTGCCCGAAGGTTTTTCGATCGCCGCCAACGACGTCAAGGCGCCGCCCTATATCTTCCAGGCCTACAAGGATCCGGTCGCCGCGACCGTGACGCTGACCGGCTACGTTCCCGACAACAATGTGCACGCGGCGATCGCGGCCAGCGCGTCGCGAAAATTCTTCACCGAGAAGGTCGTCGACAACCTCAAGGCCAGCATCGGCGCGCCCGTCTCCTTCAGCCCGGCCGTGATCGCGGCGCTCGGCGCGCTGTCGCGGCTGTCGACCGGCACGCTCGTCGTCTCCGACCGCGAGGTGAAGCTGTCGGGCGATGCGCTCTACGAGGCTGCCGCCAGCGACATCCGCGCAGGCCTCGGAAAGGACTTCCCGAAGAATTGGCAGTACAAGCCGGAGATCACCGTGAAGCCCGCGGCGGGGCCGGTCGACGGCACCGTGTGCCAGCAATTGTTCACGGACCTTCTGGCCAAGGGCAAGATCCGCTTCGCAGCCAAGCGCGCCGATATCGATCCGGATTCCGCCGCCATCCTCGATCATCTGATCGAGACGGCGCTGCGCTGCCCCAACACCAATATCGAGGTGGCCGGCCATACCGACGCCGACGGCGAGGACGGCTTCAATCGGGCTCTTTCGGAAAAGCGCGCACAGGCGGTGATCGACTATCTGGTCAAGGCCGGCCTGAACGCCAGCCGCTTCACCGCGGTCGGCCACGGCAGCACGCAGCCTGTCGCCGGCAACGACACCGACGAAGGCAAGGCGCAGAACCGCCGCATCGAATTTCTGGTGAGGTGACGATGCCCTATCTCGTCTCGTTCCATCTGGGTTGGCTGATCGGCTCGGTGCTGCTGGGCTTCTGCATGGGCTGGATCTCGGTGGTCCAGCGCGGCAACGGCACCTCGAAGGTGACGGCGCGCTGGCTCGCAGCGCTCGCCGTCGCCCTGGTCGCGGCCTCGTTCGCCCATGTCGTCCCCGGCCGCTTCGGCTACTGGCTCGACCTCGGCCTCATCATGTTCGCCTGCTACCTCGTCGGCTGCACCATCGGCGCCTGGCTGCGCGACCGCGTGGTCGCGCGCAGCATGCGCGCAGGCTGAAGCTCGGTCGCCAAGCTCCTTGTCTCCCGGAATAGCCTGCTGAGCCGGTGGATCGTCTGCGCTTGACATTAATACGTACGTACGTATTATACCCGTCATGCCCAAGCCATCGAACAAAGACGCCATCCTCGACGCCGGCCTCAAGGTCATGTTCCGGACCGGCTACCACGGCACCAGCGTGCGCGATGTGACCGCCGCGGCGGGCGCGCCGCAGGGGTCCTTCACCAATCATTTCCGCTCCAAGGAGGCGTTCGCCTCGGAGGTGCTCGATCGCTATTTCGAGATCACCAAGGGATTGGTCGCGGAAGCCCTCGAAGACGCCTCCCTGACCCCGCGGGCGCGGCTCAAACGCTATCTCGACATCATCACCGGACGGCTCGAAGCCGACGGCTACGGCCGCGGCTGCCTGATCGGCGATCTCAGCCTGGAAGCGGCCGGCAGCAGCGAGATGCTGCGCACCCGCCTTGCCGAGATTTTTGCCGAATGGCGCATGCCCTTCGCCGCCTGCATCCGCGAGGCGCAGGCATCCGGCGAGATCGATTCCGAATTCGAGCCTGAGGAGCTTGCCGACTTCCTGCTCGCGTCCTGGCAGGGCGCGATCCTGCGCATGAAGGTCGACCGCACGCCCCAGGCGCTCGAGCGCTTCAAGACCATCGCATTCAAGACTGTCTTTAAGGAGCCGACATGAGCCAGCAAGCCGAGATCCAGATCCGCAGCGCTTCCGTGCTGGGAAGCACGATGGCCTATCGCGAGACGGGCGCGCAGGAAGCGCCGGTCGCTCTCTTCCTTCACGGCAATCCGACGTCGTCGCACATCTGGCGAAACATCCTGCCCTTGGTTGCGCCGGTGGCGCATTGCATCGCGCCCGATCTCATCGGCTTCGGCCGGTCCGGCAAGCCCGATATCGATTACCGCTTCTTCGATCACGTCCGCTATCTCGACGCGTTGATCGAACAGCTCGGCATCAATTCGGCCTATCTCGTTGCGCAGGATTGGGGCTCGGCGCTCGCATTTCATCTCGCGGCGCGCCGGCCGGACTTCGTGCGCGGCCTTGCCTTCATGGAGTTCATCCGGCCGATGCCGACCTGGCAGGATTTCCACCAGGTCGATGCTGCGCGCGAGACGTTCCGCAAATTCAGGACGCCGGGCGAGGGCGAGGCCATGATCCTGGAGGCGAATGCCTTTGTCGAACGTGTGCTGCCGGGCGGCATCATGCGCAGCTTGAGCGAAGACGAGATGGCGCCTTATCGCGTCCCGTTTCCGACGCCGGAGAGCCGCCGTCCGGTTCTGGCCTTCCCGCGCGAACTGCCGATCGCCGGCGAGCCCGCCGATGTCTATCAGGCGCTGCAATCAGCTCATGCGTCGCTGAAGGCGTCCTCATATCCGAAGCTGCTGTTCGCGGGCGAGCCGGGAGCGGTGGTGGCTCCCGCATTTGCCGAGGCGTTCGCGGCCTCGCTGCAGCACTGCGCACTCGTCCGCCTCGGTCCTGGCCGGCACTACCTCCAGGAGGATCACCCCGACGCGATCGGCCGCTCCGTGGCCGGCTGGATCGCCGGCATCGAGGCGGTACGTCCACAGCTTGCGGCCTGACGGAGGAGGCGGCGATGGCGATTGTCTGGACCGACGATCTCGCCGGGATCGACTGGGACGAGCTGTCCGAGCTCTATCGTATCGCCCCGCTCGGCAACAAGACGCCAGCCGATCTTGCGCTGGTATTCGGCAACAGCATGTATCGCGCCTTCGCGAGGGAGAACGGCCGCATCGTCGGCGCAGGTCGCGTGCTGGCCGACGGTCGCGACTGCGCCTATCTCTGCGATGTCGCCGTACACCCGGACCGCCAGGGGCAAGGTCTTGGCCGCGACATCATCGAACGTTTGCTTGTGCGCTGCCGCGGCCATCGCAAGATCATCCTCTACGCCGTGCCGGGCAAGGAAGGGCTTTACGAACGCCTGGGCTTCCGCCGGATGACCACGGCCATGGCGATCTTCGAGGATCAGGCCGGCGCCTATCGCCGCGGCTATTTGACCGCGCCCTGAGGGGCCCCGGAGGCCGCGACCTTCCGGCGCATTGGACAATTCGCGAGCGAGGCCGGGGTTGCCGCCCTCTTTCAACAGGCGGGCGCCGTCCATAGATTGACGTCGGCCTAAGGCGCGACGGAACATTGTGCGGCTGAAATCATCAAAACTTCATGGCGCCTGCGCAGGATTGCCAGGGAGATTCGCCTTGAGCCTTGCCGCCGAAAGCGCCAAACCGTGCATCAGGAGCCCATAACCCTGCCTAAAATATTGAACGCACGTGTTTTTGTTCGAATTGGCGAATTCCACTCCGCCCCAAAACGCGCTAGTGGAGGGACAGGGGGCATGCGCGATGCCGGAGCCGGCGGCGAGGGGTCGTTGCGCGCCTCTGCGCCGTCCTGTCCGCGGGCCGTTCTGGCCGCTGAAGCGTTGTTCGAGGTCTAGATGCTGGAAGCCATACGCAGAGCGATTTCGTTTCTGCGCGAGAAGCAAATCCTGCATAAGCTTGGCGTTGTGATCAGCGTCGCGGTCATCGGCATCGCTTGCTATGTGCTCTACCACATGCTGCGAGGCATCGATTTCAACGAAGTCCTCGAAGCGATCAAGAGCACCGAGCCGCGCCAGATCGCGATGGCGGCGCTGTTCGTCGCCGCGGGCTATTTCACCCTGACCTTCTACGACCTGTTCGCGGTGCGCGCGATCGGCCATTCCCATGTGCCCTATCGCATCAACGCGCTCGCGGCCTTCACCTCCTATTCGATCGGCCACAATGTCGGCGCCTCCGTCTTCACCGGCGGGGCGGTGCGCTATCGCATCTATTCGGCCCACGGGCTGAACGCGATCGACGTCGCCAAGATCTGCTTTCTCGCCGGCCTGACCTTCTGGCTCGGCAATGCCGCGGTGCTCGGCCTCGGCATCGCCTACCATCCGGAGGCCGCCGCCTCGATCGACCAGCTGCCGCCGTGGCTGAACCGGACGGTGGCGCTGATGATCGTCGTCGCCCTGGTCGGCTACGTGGTCTGGGTCTGGACCCAGCCGCGGGTGGTCGGCCGCGGGCCCTGGACCGTGGTGCTGCCGGGCGGCCCGCTGACGCTGCTTCAGATCGCGATCGGCATCATCGATCTCGGCTTCTGCGCGCTCGCGATGTACGTGCTGGTCCCGGACGAGCCCAATCTCGGCTTCGTGGTGGTCGCGGTGATCTTCGTCTCGGCAACGCTGCTCGGCTTCGCCAGCCATTCGCCGGGCGGCCTCGGCGTGTTCGACGCCGCCATGCTGGTCGGCCTCTGGCAGATGGACCGCGAGGAGCTGCTCGGCGGCATGCTGCTGTTCCGCGTCCTCTATTATCTCTCTCCCTTCGTCATATCTGTAATCTTGCTGACGTTTCGCGAAGTTATCATCGGTGCACGATCGAAGCGCCTGCAGCAGGCGGCGCTCAAGCTCGACCCCGGTCCAGCGCCTAAAGCCGCTTATGTGAGAGAGCGTAGCGACGGCGCCAAATCTTAGGACAAGTCCCAGGAGAAGCCCGCCCGATGGCGATCGACGCCCCCTCTTCTCCCGCCGCTCAGCCCTGGTCCGACCGGCTGCGGCACTCGACCATCATCCTGATCGCTGCGGCGCTGGCGCTGTCCGTCGTGGTCTCGCTCGGCGAAATGTCGGCGCTGCACGCCATTGCGGTGTTCCTCTGCATCGCCGCCGCTGCACTGATCCCCTGGCGCCTGCATGATCCCGCCGCCTCGCGCGACGACGTCAGGCGCATCAACCCGGTCGAGAGTGCGGCCGTGGCCGCAGTGGTCGCCGGCATGCCGGATCCGGCGGTGCTGCTCGACCGTGCCGGCCGCGTCATCCACCTCAATGCCGCCGCGGCCCAGCTCGCGCCGGCGCTGCGCCGGAACGAGCTCGCCCAGTTCGCGCTGCGCTCGCCGGAGATCATCACGGCGCTGCGCGAGGCGATCGCTACCACCGAGCCGCGGCGCGCGACCTATCTCGACCATGTCCCGGTCGACCGCTGGATGGAGCTGATGATCACGCCGGTGCCGGTGCCGACCAGCTTCGGCGGCGCCGACAAATGCATGCTGATGACGTTCCACGACCAGAC